>CAZUWV010000050.1:0-11718 GCA_964624255.1 uncultured Zetaproteobacteria bacterium | reverse complement strand
GGGTGTATAGGCTAAAACCTATCGAGGGTTCGAATCCCTCTCTCTCCGCCATGATGTTCACATCCTTTGTGCTGGTGGCTTGTTGCCTTCTGTTGGCTGGTTGCGGCCAACAGCGGCCGAAGCAGATTAAATGGCAGCTACCCTTGTCGGCAGCTTCTGGCCCGCATGGCGCCGATGTGCAGCAGGTATTGCCCGGATGGGCTGCCGGACGGGCAGGGCATGCCAATCTTGTTCTGCTGCAAAAGAGTACGACTCGTTTGACGCCAGTGGGGCTTGATACAGGTAGTGGGTTGGGGGTAGGAAATGTCCATATAAAATTACTGGGCCTTGCTAGTGGGTTGCGCCTCAAGGCGGGGTCTTACATTGATGATAAAAATGTGCATAATCCCGCCGCATTCGTGGAAGTCATTCTGGCGAAAAAACTGGTTTACCGCGGATGGTTGTATCAGGAATTTCCAGAGCTGTTCGGGCCAGATATGGTTGATTGGAAACTGTGGTTGAAAAACATTAATATCCAAATACCGACGGAAAATCCTTCTTCTCCAATGGAAGCAGGCACGCGCCCGTAGCTCAGCTGGATAGAGCATCAGACTACGAATCTGAGGGTCGGGGGTTCGAATCTCTCCGGGCGCACCAAATAAAGAAATAAAAAAAGGGTTACGGAGTTTCCGTGACCCTTTTTTTTTCTGGAATGTCTGTGTTACCGGCGGTTGAAGGGAGTCAGCGCCAACAGGATGTCACTAGCCTCCACTATTCATGAATAGTGGAGGCTAGAATGCGCGGACACATGCAGGTTACGTCAACTATGCGCGCGCTGACCCTGTTTTTTGCGTTTTGGATGCTCGTCGTAACTTGTATCCTTACACCTTTTTCGCGGCTTCTTTGGCGGGGTCGATCCGCCGTCGGATAGAGAGGCATCAAGCTTGTGACCACACACCCATACCTGCTTCAGATCCTTGAAAATAGTTTTGGGCATTCCTTCGGGCAGGTCAACCGTACTGTAGTCATCCATAATGCAAATATGGCTAATAAATTCACTTTCCAGCCCAATTTCATTGGCAATGGCGCCGACGATATTGCCCGGTTTTACGCCGTGAACTTCACCAACCTCCAAGCGGTAACGCTCCATGCCTCGCTCTGGTTTAGGCTCGTGGACACCCTGTTTCGGCGCGCCCTCTCGCTTCAGTTTGCGATCCGATCCGGTCTCATTACTTTCATAACGGGTGCGGGAGGAATTGTGCATGCTCTTGCGTTTATCTTCCGGCGCATCAAAGCGCGGATTGCGATCGCTGCGCCGCGTTTTTTGTTGTGGACTGTCCTTGAGCAACAGGGGTTTTCCACCCTGTACCATTTTGGCCAGCGCTGCGGCGATCTCGGTAGCTGGAACGTTTTTCTCATGGCAGTACTGTTCGATAATGTTGGTGAACAGCTCCAGTTCATCGTCCAATTCCAGCGTTTCAGTAATGCGCTGCTTGAATTCAGCGATACGCTTATCGTTGATCGTTTCGGTGGTTGGCATCTCGAATTCGTCGATACGCTTTCTGGTTGCCCGTTCAATAGCATACAGCATACGCTTTTCACGTGGTGCTATAAAAATAATCGCATCGCCTTCACGTCCAGCCCTGCCGGTTCGTCCGATGCGGTGTATATAGGACTCGGTATCGTGCGGAATATCGTAATTAATGACATGCGAAATTCGCTGTACATCCAGCCCCCGCGCTACCACGTCGGTGGCTACCAGAATATCCAGATTCCCTTTCTTTAGACGGTTGATAATAGCCTCGCGTTGCTTTTGGGCAATATCACCATTGAGTGCCGTAGCTGCATATCCGCGTGCTTCCAGCTTCTCCGCCAGATCTTCAGTGGCGATTTTAGTGCGTACGAAGATAAGTACAGCATTGAACGCTTCAGCCTCAAGAATGCGTGTCAATGCATCCAGCTTATGCCGACCACTAACCATCCAGTAGCGCTGACGAATTGTTTCAGCCGTCGTCTGTTTCACTTTAATCGTAATATGTTGCGGGTTGTTTAGATGTTGCTCGGCAATTTTACGAATTACCGGCGGCATGGTGGCCGAAAACAGGGCGATTTGGCGCTGGTCCGGCGTCTGCTCAAGAACCCACTTCACATCATCAATAAAGCCCATACGCAGCATTTCATCGGCTTCATCAAGCACCAGCGTACGTAAATCACCTAGTTTTAACGTGCCACGACGCATATGATCCATGACGCGTCCCGGCGTGCCGACCACGACATGTACGCCACGCTTCAATTGTCTGAGTTGAATATCATAGCTCTGGCCACCGTAAATCGGCAGCACATGGAATCCTTTCATATGACGGGCATACGTCTGAAATGCTTCGGATACCTGGATGGCCAGCTCACGCGTTGGCGCCAGTACCAGCACCTGCGGCGAGCCCTGCTCCAGGTCGATGCGGGAAAGTAGCGGCAGCGCGAACGCAGCCGTCTTGCCAGTGCCCGTCTGCGCCTGTCCGACCACATCCCTGCCTTCGAGTAGCAAGGGGATCGCTTGCGCCTGAATCGGAGTAGGCACTTCGTAGCCTACATCCTCCAGGGCCTTAATCAGTGGGGGGGCTAGATTCAATCCAGCGAATGTGGGTTGAACGGGTTCGTTTTTAGTCATGAATTTACACCTGCGGAAATTACCGGCGGCGAAGCATGCCTTCGATTGTATGAACGCGCCATGAATAGTTCGGTTTCGTTCATCCTCGGTTTATCCGATAGCGGCGGCAGGCGCGTTTATTTTCAGGAGCAGACCGGCTGAATCCTACGGGCAGGGGTTGGGATAACGAGTGTGGATATTTTGTATTTCAGTCAAGATTTCATTCGGAAGAACCGTATTGATACTGGCAATATTACTCTGCAATTGCTGCATGGTGGTCGCGCCTATAATGGTACTGGTGAGGAATGGACGAGAATGGATAAAAGCGAGAGCCATTTGAGCAGGATCAAATCCGTATTCATATGCCAGCTTCACATAGGCCGTGGTGGCGGCTTGCCCCTGTGGGTTCGTATAACGCGCGTAATCGGGAAACAGTGTGATGCGTCCTCCCGCTGGCCTTGCACCACCCAGATATTTCCCGGAGAGTACACCGAAGGCGAGTGGCGAATAGGCAAGCAGGCCAACGTCGTCGCGGCAGGAAATCTCCGCCAGCCCCACCTCAAAACTGCGATTAAGCAGGTTGTAGGGATTCTGGATGGAGGCGATACGCGGCAGACTGTCCGTATTTGCCAGGTGCAGGTAACGCATGGTACCCCACGGTGTTTCGTTGGAAATGCCGATATGTTGCACCTTGCCTTGCCGCACGAGCAGGCTGAGTGCTCCCAGTGTTTCTTCAATCGGCGTGGTGTCCTGGTCTTTTTCCGGTACATAGCCCAGTTTGCCGAAGAAATTGGTGTTCCGATCCGGCCAATGGACCTGATAGAGATCGAGATGGTCCGTTTGTAACCGTCTGAGCGAGCCTTCGCAGGCCGCAATAATATTTTTCGTATCCAGCCGCGCTTTGCCTTCACGGATATGCGGGCACCAGCCAGTAGGGCCGCAAACCTTAGATGCAAGGATGATTTGGTTTCGCCGGGAAGTTTTTTTAAGCCAGTTGCCGATAATCGTCTCGGTGCGTCCATATGTTTTCGCGTGTGGCGGTATCGCATATAGCTCGGCTGTATCAAAAAAATTGATGCCGTGATCCAGCGCGTAATCCATTTGTGCGAAGGCATCGACTTCAGTATTTTGTTCGCCCCACGTCATCGTGCCGAGGCAGATGACGCTAACATTAATATCTGTATTTCCCAGCTTGCGGTATTCCATATTCAGTGTCCTTTCAGCTTTGATATGATGAGGAATTAAACCACTCGAAAAACAAGGGTGTTTTGGCCTCGCTTTCCCACCTGCCCGCTACAATCCCCACAAGCCCCCGGCGAGTATTGATCGTCCTCCATTCTTTGGTCCGTTTCCCGCGGGGTTGTAGTTTTTGAAAGTTACGCTCCACCATGCTCGAATGACCGTGGTCTTTTTGTCGTTCCGTGAAATCATCATGGAACCCAATGCTACGGAGATTGGCCTTGTGTTGGGAAGAAGAAATCGTAAGGTTGCTGCGGCAGAGGCGGTGTTGATGAACCATGCAGGTCAGACAGGGAACCAGTTATGAAAGAACGGCATGAGCAGATTCTGGGCGAGGTGGTGCGAGCCTATCTGGATGCGGGCCAGCCTGTAGGGTCGCGTACGGTTGCGGAGCACAGGGGGGTGGATCTCAGCCCCGCCTCTGTTCGCAATGTCATGGCCGACCTTGAGAGGCAGGGCCTACTGTATTCTCCGCACACTTCGGCTGGCCGTGTTCCCACCGATGCGGGTCTGCGCTATTTTGTAGATGCGCTGATGATCATGGATACCGATGCACAACAGTCTGTGAAACAGCTTGTTTCGGGGTGTTTGAATCATAAGGAAGGGCAACATCACCTGTTACAGCATGCGACTGATGAATTGGCAAACTTGACGCATTTTGCCGGGCTGGTGTGGGTGTATGAGCAACATATACATAAAATCCATAAGCTGGAACTGGTTCCGGTCAGTTCCGAGCGGCTTTTGGCCGTGATTATTACGGATTCCGGCGAGGTTCAGAACCGTTTGATTTCCCGCCCTGAAGGAATAGGCGAAGATGAATTACGCCGAATCTCGATACGTTTGAATGCTCTTCTATGTGACTGCGACCTGAACGAGGCCAGACGGCGTCTGCGTTACGAAATGGCGTCGGACCGGATGCACATCGGGCGATTGCTTGAAGACTTGAAACGCTGGACGGAGAGCCCTATAAAGGACCAGGCTGACATGTTCGTCAGCGGACAGCGGCAGTTGCTGGAAATTCCGGAATTTAGCGTTATCGACACGGTTCGTTCGCTGCTGGCTGCGTTCGAGGAAAAGGAACAGCTTCTGCACCTGGTGGAACAGGTTGAGCGCGGGGGGCGCGGTGTAAGGGTATTCATCGGTAGTGAGCACGCACTGGTGGATATGGAGCAGGTTTCGATGGTGTTCTCGCGTTATGAAGGGCCTATGAACGCAGTGGGTACCTTGGGCGTGATCGGGCCAAAATGTATGCAATATGAGCGGGTTGTACCCATTGTGGATTGTACGGCTAAATGGGTGAGCCGAATGTTGGGAGATATAAATTGAGAAAAGCGACGAAGAAGAAAGAACAGGTGCGGGCGGAAAACGGTGAAGTAGAACAAGCGGATGCAGTGGACGAGCTCGAAGCCGGAGCGCCAGGCCCGGAGGCGCTTGATGCCTTGCGGGTTGCCCAGGATGAAATTGCCGGTTTGAAGGACAAGCTGCTGCGCGCACATGCGGAAATGGATAATTTACGCAAACGTAGCCAGCGGGATGTTGCGGATGCCCACAAGTTCGGTGTCGAGAAATTTGCTACGGCGCTGCTTGATGTGGTGGATAATCTGGAACGGGCGCTGGATGTCGAGCAGGGCAATGAAGCGGGATTGCGGGAAGGTGTACGGCTGACGCTGGATAGTTGGCACGGCATGATGAAGAAGTTCGAGGTGGAACGGATTGATGCTGTGGGAGAAACCTTCGATCCGCACAAGCATGAGGCATTGTCACAAATCCCTTCGGATGAACCGGAAGGGACGGTTATTAACCAGCATGTGGCCGGGTACACACTGCATGGACGATTAATGCGTCCGGCGAAGGTGCTCGTGTCCAGCGGCCCTGCTAAAGCCGATAAACCCTGACTCCCTGCCCGTGAGAACGCCCTTCGGGTCTGTCTGCGTGCGTTCGCGAAAGGGGTAGAGAGAAGGGGGTTGAAATGACTTTGGCGTATCCCCATAGAATCTGAAAGCGTTTTTATTTAACCTTGATAACAATGGAGAATTGAGCAATGGCAAAAGTAATCGGTATTGATCTTGGCACCACGAACTCATGCGTAGCCGTGATGGAGGGCGATAAGGCCAAGGTCATCCCCAATAGTGAAGGCGATAATACTACACCGTCCGTCGTGGCCTTCGCCAAGGATGATGAGCGACTGGTTGGCGCTCCGGCCAAGCGGCAAATGGTGACCAATCCCGACAAAACATTTTATGCCGTTAAACGTCTGATTGGGCGCAAGGCGAATTCACAGGAAACGGAACATCACAAGTCTCTGGTGTCCTATCCCATCGTGGCTGCCGATAATGGCGATGCGTGGGTCGAGGCTGATGGCAAGAAAATGAGTCCGCAGGAAATATCCGCTATCACCCTGCAAAAAATGAAGCGATCTGCTGAGGATTATCTGGGCGAGAAGGTGTCGGATGCGGTGATTACCGTGCCTGCTTACTTCAATGACTCACAACGGCAGGCAACCAAGGATGCCGGTGCGATTGCCGGCCTGAATGTACAGCGCATCATCAACGAGCCGACAGCGGCGGCGCTGGCCTATGGTCTGGATAAAACGAAAGAGGACCATTTGATCGCGGTCTACGACCTGGGCGGTGGCACCTTTGATATTTCCGTCCTGGAAATTGGCGATGGTGTGTTCGAAGTGAAAGCGACCAATGGTGACACCTTTTTGGGCGGTGAAGATTTCGACCAGCGCATTATCCAGTATCTGGCCGATGAGTTTAAGAAGGAACACGGCGTTGATTTGACGGCGGACAAGCTGGCATTGCAGCGTCTGAAGGAGGCTGCTGAGAAGGCCAAGATTGAATTATCGAGCGGTCAGCAAACCGAGGTAAATTTGCCGTTTATTACGGCTGATGCGTCGGGGCCAAAGCATTTACTTATCAAACTGACTCGCGCCAAATTCGAGAATATGGTCTCCGATTTGGTTGATCGTACCATTGCACCATGCGAGCAGGCACTCAAAGATGCGGGTGTGAAGGCGGCGGAGATTCATGAGGTGGTGCTGGTAGGTGGCCAGACGCGCATGCCGTTGGTGCAGCAAAAGGTGGCTGAGTTCTTTGGCCGCGAACCGCACAGGGGTGTGAATCCGGATGAGGTCGTGGCGATCGGTGCAGCTATTCAGGGTGCGATCCTTTCCGGCGATGTGACCGATATTTTGTTGCTTGATGTCACGCCTCTATCGCTGGGAATTGAGGTGGAAGGTGGTATCTTTAATAAGATTATTGAAAAGAACACGACAATACCGACCAAGAAGAGCCAGACCTACACTACGGCTTCCGATAACCAGACTGCGGTAACGATCAAGGTGGCGCAGGGCGAGCGCGAGATATTTTCGGCGAATAAACAGTTGGGATTATTCAACCTTGAAGGGATTGCACCGGCGTCCAGAGGCATGCCGCAAATTGAGGTGACTTTTGATATTGACGCAAATGGTATTATCCATGTGCATGCGAAAGACAGGGGAACAGGCAAGGAGACCTCCATTCGTATTGAGTCCGGTTCCGGCCTGTCTGAGGAAGAAATTGAGCAGATGAAGAAAGATGCCGAGGCGCATGCCGAGGAGGACAAGAAACAGAAAGAAAGCATTGAGAACCGCAACCGTGCCGATGCTCTGGTATATTCCACCGAAAAATCGCTCAAGGAACACGGTGACAAAGTGGATGCAGATACCCGAAAATCCATTGAGGATGCACTGGCTGGACTGAAAAAGGCACTGGAAGGCAGTGATAACGAGGCGATCAAGAAGGCCGAGGAGGATTTGGCGCAGAAGTCGCAGAAGCTTGGCGAAGAGGTGTACAAGCAGATGCAGGCTGGTGCCGGGTCCGCCGCTACACCTCCTGGCGGTGGTGATACGTCAGGCGCCGCCGATCATTCCGTCAGTAAGGCTGAAGATGCCGAAGTGGTGGATGCCGAGGTTGTTGACGACAAGAAGTGATAACGTCTTGAAAAATTTTTCCGCGACTTTTCCGTTTTGCGAAGGGCAGAAGGTCTAATTTTCTTGTAAATCAACGGCTTGCTTTGCAAGCCGTTGATTTACGCACCCATTCATGGGCACTTCGGCGGTTTCGTAAGAGGCCATTGGGGGTGAGTCGGAGACAAGCCGGTTTAACTTAACGAATTTAACGGGGTAAGGAGGCGGCGTGCCGACAAAACGCGATTATTATGAGATTCTCGGCGTGGAAAAGGGTGCGGATATCAATACGATCAAGCGCACCTACCGCAAACTGGCCATGAAATATCATCCGGATCGAAATAAGGATGATGACGCAGCAGCGGAAAAGTTCCGCGAGGTGACTGAGGCCTACGAGGTGCTGTCCGATACGGACAAGCGCACCCGTTATGATCAGTACGGCCATGCTGGTGTCGATGATCAGATGCAGGATTTCTGGTCACGTGGAGGCTTCCAGGAATCGCAGGCATTCCGCGATTTCGGTGATGTGTTTGGTGATATTTTCGGTGATGTGTTTGGTTTTTCCGGCAGCGGTGGCCGTAGCAGTCGCGGTGCTGATTTGCGTTATCAACTGGATATGAGTCTTGAGGCGGCGGCCCGTGGCCACGAAGTGGAACTGGATATTCCCAAGCATATCGTCTGCAATATCTGTCATGGAAATGGCGCACGTCCGGGTACGCATCCCGTCCCTTGCCGGACTTGCGGCGGCCATGGTCAGGTACAGGTGCAACAGGGTTTCTTTGCCGTCCGGCACACATGCCCTGAATGTCAGGGACAAGGGACAAGGATTGACTCTCCATGCGTTGAATGCGTCGGGACGGGCCGCGTGCGCAAAACAAAAAAACTGAAGGTGCGTATCCCTCCGGGAGTGTATGATGGTGCTCAGGTGCGTGTCGGCGGCGAAGGTGAGGCTGGCATGCAGGGGGCTCAAACGGGCGACTTGTACATCGTTATCCGGTTGCAAGAACATGCCATCTTCAAGCGCGACAGCGCGGATTTATATTGCGATATACCGATTACCTTTCCGCAGGCATCGCTGGGTTCGGAAATAGATGCTCCGACCTTAAGTGGGCGGATAAAAATAAAAATCCCCGCGGGGACCGAGAGTGGTAAAGTATTCCGCTTGCGCGGTAAGGGCGTACCGGACATTCGCGCGAATCAGACTGGCGATTTGTATGTGCGCGTACACGTCGCCGTACCCAGAAAATTAAGCAAAAAACAGAAGCAGTTATTGCATGAATTTGCTGCCGAGGCAGGAGATGAGGTGTATCCCGCGCGTACATCCTTTCTGGAGAAGGCCAAACGGTTCTGGGATGATCTGGCAGGAGAGGCCAACAACAAGCCATGAAAATTATCGTAACAGGAGCCTCCGGTCGCATGGGACGCATGCTGGTGCGCGCCGTTGTGGAATCCGAAGGTGTAGAGCTAGCGGGAGCAACCGAGCATTCGGGCTCTGGATTGATCGGTGATGATGCGGGCAAGGCTGCGGGTCTCAGTGCGCTCGGGGTTACGCTGGTTGGCGATATTTCTACCCTTCCGTCAGCGGATGTACTGATTGATTTTACGACACCAGCGGCATGCATGGTGCATGCCGGGTTTGTAGCCGAGCGTGGTATGCGTATGGTTATCGGCACTACGGGACATTCCGAGCGGCAGTTGCAGGATTTGCGTAAAATATTGAGTAAGTGCCCCACCGTGCTGGCAGCCAATTATTCAGTGGGCGTTAATCTGGCCCTGCAACTTATTCGGCAAGCGGCGCAGGTTTTAGGCTCGGAATATGATGCGGAAATATATGAAGCGCACCACAAGCACAAAGTAGATGCGCCATCGGGTACTGCGCTGGCGATGGGCCGAGCACTTGCGTGGGGCCGTGGCGTAGATCTTGACGAAGTTGCTGTATTTGCGCGTGAGAGCATCACTGGTGAGCGCGAGGCAGGTAGCATCGGTTTTTCTGTTGTGCGTGCCGGAAACATTATTGGTGAGCATAAGGCGATGTTTGTATCCGATGAGGAACGCATCGAAATTGGGCATATCGCTGCAGATCGCATGGTATTTGCCAAAGGCGCCGTACGCGCTGCACGCTGGTTAATGGACCAGCATGCCGGATGGTATGGTATGGAACATGTGCTTGGCTTGGGTGCTTAGTGGCTGTGACGAAATAACATGGTCATTTATACGCCTGAATATGTACCAGATTGTCGTGGTGCGATTGAACAAAACATGAGATGTAGCCCTTTCTACATCGAATGTTTTGTGATTGAGCAACGCGTCAAGATGGTGCGTAGGCTGGATGGAGAAATGAGTATGTTATTTCGTTACAGTCACTAAGTAGCCTGATTGTCAGCAGCCCCTGAACTCTTCGGTATCAGAAACTGTGATACGATGAAGAAAGCCTTCCGCTGGCTGAAGGCGCAGGACATCAATTATACATTTCACGACTACAAAAAGGTTGGTATTGGTGCCGACAGGCTTACCGAATGGTGTGAAAAGACAGGCTGGAAAATACTCCTCAACAAGCGGGGGTTGACCTGGCGCGGATTGCCTGATGCGGACAAGCAGGATGTGGGCGAGGGAAAGGCTATTTCCCTAATGGTCAGGAATCCAAGCCTCATCAAGCGACCGGTATTGGAGCATAATGGTCGCATCGAAGTTGGGTTTGAGCCGGAGCGCTACGCTTCTGTTTTCGACTTGCATCATTTCTGAGCTACTGATGCAGTACCAAAGATTGTTTATACCCGGCCAGTCAGGAAAACTGCAATGTTTATATCGGAAGGGCGATGGGCAGGCACCCGCCGTTGTCCTTTGTCACCCCCATCCACAATACGGTGGGAGCATGCGTAGTAAAGTGGTTTACTGGATGGCGCGGTCTTTTGAGGAGAGAGGATGTAGCGTGTTACGCTTCAACTTCAGGGGAGTGGAACAAAGTGAAGGACTTTGGGACGGAGGCGGAGGTGAGGCGAAAGATGCAGCTTCGGCGCTGGACTGGTTAAGTGCTCAAACCCATGATGTGCCGCTGTGGCTCGCTGGCTTTTCCTTCGGCTGCTATGCGGGCTTGCGGGCGGCACGCAAGGATACGCGGGTGGAACGTATGTTTGCGGTGGCGCCTGCTGTAAACCACTGGGATTTCTCCTTTATGCGGGAGGAATCACGGCCCGTCACCGTTGTTTCAGGGACAGAGGATGAGATAGTCCCGTATGCGGCTGTGGCGGCTGCCGTAAAGATGTTGCCGAATGCGCATTTGTGCACAGTTAGGGGCGCGGGGCACTTTTTTCCGGAGCATAAGGAACAGCTGAAACGAGCGCTGCTTGCTGATCTGGACATACCGCATCGTAATGCGGCTCGATAGTTATAACCTAGATGCTGCAAGAGCTTGCGCTATATATGTGCAAACACTGCAGGACCTAGTTATAACATTGTTCATTGATCGAATCAGGAGGAGGCATGATTAAAAAGCTCACACCCATTGGGAATAGTCTCGGACTGATTATCGACCGGCCTATCCTTAATTTGCTTGATATTGACCGAAATACGGAGCTGGAGATCAAAACTGACGGGCGGACGTTGACAATTCGGCCTGTCGGGAAAAATGTGGAGTACGGGGAAACAGAAGTGGTCATTCCCGAGGAAAACCCCGTCGCACCGAAGGGAGCTGGCAAGAGTTTCCTCGATGAGTTGCGTGATGCATTCAAATGATGCCATGGACGAATGAATAGCGCGCGCGCAGGTCATCAGAGGGCTGGAAGAAAGTGCGAGTTTTGTTCCGATGTCGGTCTGTGCAGTACCTATCCCATCTTCGTCACTGTACGTTGCAGATTTCTTATCTCCCAACGGCTTTCATCTGGCTGGGGGCATGCGTTGGCACTAC
>CAZUWV010000049.1:0-11744 GCA_964624255.1 uncultured Zetaproteobacteria bacterium | reverse complement strand
GCGGTGAATATCTTTGGCGGCTTTCTGGTGACGCAGCGGATGCTGTCCATGTTCAGGAAGCGTAAGTAATGATCTATGAGCCAATTGCAAAACTCGTGGGCGGCGATCGGCTCTATTATTTCATGAATCGAGGTCGTTGATGTCCGCAAACATGGTGGCTCTGGCCTATCTGGGTGCTGCGGTGCTGTTTATTCTGGCGCTCAAGGGTTTATCCAGTCCTGAATCCGCACGTCGCGGTAACCTCTTTGGCATGATTGGCATGGCGCTGGCAGTCAGCGTGACGCTGAATATGGCGGGCGTACATAATTATGCATGGATCTTTGTCGCGGCAGCCGTGGGCGCCAGTGCGGGAACCCTTATTGCCCGTAAGATTCCCATGACGCATATGCCACAACTGGTGGCCGCCATGCACTCGCTGGTGGGTCTGGCCGCAGTCATGATTGCTACATCGGCGTTATACAATCCTGCGGCCTATGGCATTGCCATGGTGGGCGGCGGCCTGCACCTGTCCAGCCGCATTGAGATGTTCCTCGGTACGTTTATAGGCGCTATTACCTTTACCGCTTCGATTGTGGCATTTACCAAGCTACAGGGGTTGGTATCTGGCAGGCCTTTGGTGTTTGTTGGCCAGCATCCGCTGAATCTTCTTCTGGGCATGGTGATGATTGCGGCTGGCATTGTGTTTTGTGTTACTCAGGGTTGGGTGCCGTTTCTGCTGATGACCGGCATTGCGCTGGTGCTGGGCGTATTGTTGATCGTGCCGATTGGTGGTGCGGACATGCCGGTTGTCGTATCCATGCTCAATTCCTATTCCGGCTGGGCTGCGGCGGGTATCGGATTTACGCTGGAAAATAATATGCTGATTATTGCCGGTGCGCTGGTCGGCTCCAGCGGCGCGATCCTTTCTTATATCATGTGCAAGGCGATGAATCGCTCGCTCATCAATGTGCTGCTGGGCGGGTTTGGCGGCGCGGGTGCATCCGCATCCGGGGACGCGAGCCATGCGGCTGAGAAGCGGCCAGTGAAAGCGGGAGCGGTCGAGGATGCGGCCTTCCTGATGAAGAATGCCGAGAGCGTGATTATTGTTCCGGGCTATGGTCTGGCTGTAGCGCGGGCGCAACATGCGCTGAAAGAAGTGGTGGATGCCCTGATAAAACAGGGTGTTGCGGTGCGTTTTGCCATCCATCCCGTGGCCGGACGCATGCCGGGGCACATGAATGTTTTACTGGCCGAGGCGGATGTGCCCTATGATATTGTGCGGGAAATGGATGAGATCAATCCGGAGTTTGCCGATGCGGATGTGGCGCTGGTGATTGGCGCCAACGATGTGACCAACCCGGCGGCGAAGACTGATCCCGGCAGCCCGATCTATGGCATGCCGGTACTGGATGTAGGTCGCGCACGACATATCATCTTCATCAAGCGGTCGCTTTCACCTGGTTACGCGGGGATTGATAACGACTTGTTCTATATGGACAAGACCATGATGCTGTTCTCGGATGCTAAAAAAGCGTGTGAAAAGTTAATCCAGTCGCTGGAGTAAATATTCTCCGGCAACGCCTCTCTATTTTGCACGCCTGCCTGTATGGGACAGGCTACTCAGGGACAACAAAGCCGGTTGCACTACGAGTACGCATACAAGCACCACACTCAGGGCAATGGTTAATGTCACGCCAAGGCTGGTCATGGCTTTATCACCGGAGATAGCCAGACTGCCGAACGAACACAGCGTGGTTAGTGCCGAAAACAGTACGGCTTGTGGCGTGGCGCTGGCGAAGAGGCCACCAATTCCTTCCATGCGCTGGCGTATCGCCATATAGATACCATAGGAAACACCAAGGCCAGCCAGCAGTGGCGCCACAATGACGTTCGCCAAATTAAGAGACATACCAAGCAGATCCATCGCAGCCGCAGTCAATAATGTCGCCAGTAGCAGTGGCGCGAGCACGCCAATGCAATACCGAAGACTTCTGAGGCTAAACACCAACAGGATAGCGACAAATACGAAGGCTATGGTACTGGCCTGACGGAACGCCAAGGCCACGGCATGACCGCCTGCGACCATCATCACGGGGTCGCCACTGGCCCGTGGAGCAAGACGCTGAATCTGGCGTACAAAACGTTCCATATTGTCGGGTTTATCAAGATTAAGCTTCGAATAGACCTGTATAAGCCTCCTCCCGTGACTCGCCAGAAAGCGTCGTTTTAACGATTGGGGAAGGTTATCCACAGTGATGGTTTCCGGTGTCAGCGAGGCGGCAAGGCGGTGAATTTGTTGAGCTAATCCTTGCATTAACATCTTCTCAAGCGCCAGTTGCATGCCGTCATCATGAGTGGAACGGTGCAGGAAATTATTGATGCTGCGCGATAAGGCATCAGCATGCGAAGCAAGCTTGGTGCCGATGTGGTCGCGAGTATATACCTCCAGTATGCGTGCCGTCCGGGTAAGAGCCACCTCGATGGCGATGGGGCTAGATGCCGTATATTTCGCCATATCGAGCGTGAATGGTGGCAAAATCATGGTTAAATCTTCGATAGTTGCAAGCTTTTCGCTCTGATGGTCAGGTACCATGCTATTCAGGGTGATAACGTGTGCGACGCTGCTTTGACGGCGCAGCGATGCCGCTAGCCTTTCCGCGCTGCCACTATCCTTTGCCAGAATTTCGATAGCATAAGGCGATGCCTTGGATGCCTTGGCCAGGTCCTTAAATGTCTTGACGGCGGGCTCATTCGCGTTCAGTAAATGTAGCGGGTTGAAATCGAATGTCAGATGGATGGCGGGGAAAATTGCCAGGCATGCGATCACGATGGCTGCACCAGTAACGATGCGTGCATGCGCGGAAAACCATATGGCCAGATGGCTATGATATGAATGCCCATGTTCTAAAGGTGGATTCTCCAAACCCTCCTCGTCCGGACAATCAGACGGCACCCCTACCTTATGTCGCGTATCAGGCAAACGCATCAATCCCATCAACGCGGGCAGTACGGTGAGGGTAGCGGCGAGCGCCAGAACCATGCCACCGCCAGCGATGATTCCCAGGTCGGCAAGCCCCTTGTATGCCGTTGGCGTAAAGGCGAGAAACCCGGCTGCTGCGGCTGTGGCGGATACCGTCATAGCCGCGCCCTGTCCTGCCGCAGTACGGCGGATAGCGTCCGCAGCGCTGGCACCTCGCGCAGATTGCCGCTGGGAGTGCATACCGAACTGGATGCCGAAGTCCACGCCCATACCGATAAACAGTACCGCGAAGGAGATGGAGATAACATTCAGCGGCGCGGTGGCAAAAAGGGCGAATGCGGTCGTCCAGATCAGGCTTATAGCCAGCGTCATGGTGACAGCCAACAGCATACGTATATTTCTGAGGGCGATAAACAGGAGCAACAGGATCAAGGCACTGGCCAGCGATGTCGCCAGCCCGGCAGCGCGCATGGAACCTTGCAACTGTACATAATCCAACATGGCAGAGCCGGTCAGGCGCACATGAATGCCATGATCTGGCGTTAATCCCAGGGTGAGAATAGCCTTCTGGATAGCTTCGATGGTTCGCGCCGCAGGCTGAATCGCATCCGTATCCATGCGTGGCGTGACTTCAATCATACGCCGGTGTGAGGCCATAGCACCAGTATCGCCCGCCATGATACTGCGCCACGGAAAGATGAAGAAACGGTGCTGCTCAACAGCGGTAATGGCTGCACGCCATGCGTCGAACATACGGGCCAGTATTATGGCTTCGCCCGGGGTATCAGACAGGCCATGATCCAGCGCCTCCCTGATGAGTTTTTCCATGCCGGGCAGGCTTGTATCCAGGGCCAGTTGTGACAATACGGGCTGCATCGAGATCAGTCTGCTACTGACGGAATCGAGTTCTTTCTGACTCAGGTAGAGTAGCCCGTTTTTCTGAAAGAAGGTGCTTTCGCCAGGGTCATAAAATTGATCGGCTACGCCAGGGTGGCGCGTGAGCCATGACGCGAATGTGCGTGCGGCGTATGCGGCCAGATCAGTGGTGTCACCATCTATAACCACCAACACCGTGTCGTTATGCCGGGGAAAAGCCTTTTCTAAAGCTGCGTGATTCTTTGCAAAAGGGAGCTTCTGGGAGAGCAAGGCATTAAAATCCGTACTGACAGCCATGTGGGATACGATATATTGCGCACAACCGGCTGTGAGAAGCAGCGCACCCGCGACGATAAGCCACGCGCGTGCATGACAGAATATTGCCAGCTTCGCCAGTAGGCGCGGGTAGGTACGCCCGTTCTCAGGCAACGGGAAAGTAACTAAACAACATACTTATTTATGTGTTCGGCCTGAGTGGCTCATCATGAGGCGAAAGGGTCATGCTTCCGTAGCGCCTCCCACTTGCTCCACGTCCTGAATACGGCCATCCCGATTTAATGTGAAAGCGTGCCCCCGCCAGTGAATATGACAACCAAAATAGCTGCTCAGCCAGATAGTAAATGAAAGTATATCGCGCAAAGGTAACAGGAGTGCATCGGCCCAATGCGGTGTGCGATGTAGTTGGTACCCACAGCATAATATCGTCGTCAGACGCAAAAGGAGTGCCCCGCATGGCATGATCCAGGCGAAGGGCATTGTGTGGGCCAACCCCCATGCAATCAGCGCCATGGGCAGGGTGTGCGTGACGCAGGAGAAAGTATGGCCTGCCGGCTGCTGTATACATACGGCGCGTACCCAGCGCATTTCATGCAACCACAGGCTGGTAAATGAAGGTTCATGTACCACGGTATCGACCAAGTATGGCGAGAGTACAGTCTTCAGTCCATGCCGGCGTAGCAGGTGGGCCAACATGTAGTCATCCGCCAGGTGGTTCCCGAGGGCTGCAAAGCCACCGATAGCATCCAATGCCGATTTACGCAGTGCCAGCGTGGAACCAAAACCGAAGTCTCGCATACCCAGCATCCAGCCGACCATAATCGACGGAGTGAAGGAAGTATTCATATACAGGGCTGCCAAGCGCGAGAAAAATGAATCTTGCGGACAAGCGCGGTACAGGCAAGTGACAACGCCGACTCCCTCCTTGTCGAGATCAGTGGCCAGGCACGAAAGATAATCCTTCCCGACAAGTGTACTGCTATCGGAAATCACGAGATACTCAAAGGATGCGCGCCGCTGCATACTGGTCAGATTACCAATCTTGCGATTGATGCAGTCGCTTGCCTCTTGAATTACGATATGGATATTCAGTTGCTGAAATTCGGATTGCAGACGACGCACTACGGCCAGCGCCGGGTCGTCGGCAGACTGAACACCAAAAATTATTTCATAGCGGGGGTAATCCTGATGACAGAATGAACGCAGGCTATCATACAGGCACGGTTCCAGACCACACAGGGGCTTGAGTACGCTGATCGGTGGTTTGGCAGAAGAAGCTTGCCACGGAAGGCGGCGTTTGGACCACACCAGCGAAGCCAATATGGCAAGAAGCTGGTAAAGAAGTCCACTGCCACCAAGAATGATCCCTACCCATGCGAGGTTGCTCATATTCGCTGATACGCAAACAGCCCTGCCCGAAGATTTCCGGCGAGATCCATGATGCGGCGTTCCAGCCGCAAGGATGGTGGCGGAGTCGGCAGACCACATGGTCCTGTTTCAATGAGCAGCATTCCATCCTCCTTCAGCCATGATGAAGCTTGATCAAGCAGCGTTTGCAGATGACGTAAGCCATTGCCGCCATCCGTTAGGGCATATCTGGGTTCAAATGTCAGCTCTTTCTCCAGCATTGCCAATTCATCCCGCGCAATATAGGGCGGATTGGAGACAATAGCATCAAAGGAGCCATTCTGCCCCCCCAAGGCTTCGAACATATCACCTTGGTACCATTCGATACGGGACAAGGTACCATGCCGCCGGGCATTCTTGCAGGCAACATTCAGGGCTGTGTGCGAAATATCAGTTGCAACCACTTGAGCCCGCGAATATTCACAGGCGAGCGTAACCGCAAGGCAACCACTTCCCGTACCAATATCGCAGAAACGGAACTCTTTTTTTGTATCTGGGTAACACTCCAATATGGATTCAATCAGGTGCTCGGTTTCGGGTCGGGGAATAAGCACATCCGGCGTGACGAAAAAAGGACGCGACCAGAATTCTTTCTCTCCCGTAATATACGCCAGAGGTTCGCGTTGGCGGCGCCGTGCCACCAGAGCTGCATAGACCTGCTGGGTGGCTGGTGCTACTGCATCGTCCGCATGGGCGATGAGCCAGGTACGATCGCACTTAAAAGTCTTTGCCAGCAACAGCTCCGCATCCAGCTGTGGGGTACTGCACCCAGCCTGCCGCAAGGCAAGCGATGCGGACCGAAGAGTTTCCCTGATAGCCATATCCCGCAAATTATTAATCAACAACCTGAGGACCGGAGGCTAATAGGTTCTCTCTCATAAGGTAATCACCAATGCGCTGTACGCCCTCGCGTAGATTCTCCAGGCTGGTTGCATAAGAAAAACGGACGTGTTGTTCCGCCTGCCATGAGCCGAAATCCTCGCCTGGCGTAATGGCCACACCCGCTTTCTCCAGCATATCCCGACAGAAGGTGCAGGAATTGTCCGTTAATTGTTTCACATTGGCATAGATATAAAATGCACCACGCGGTTCCACTACAATCTCGAAACCAAGTTTGGGCAGTTCCGTCAGCATATATCGGCGACGCTTATCGTAAGCCTCACGCATGGCTTCGACTTCCTTCTGCGCATCCAGCGCGGCAATAGCGGCAAATTGCGACAAGGTGGGCGCGGCAATGAAAATATTCTGCATCACACGTCGGGCCGGATCGATTAAATTCTCAGGCACAACAATCCAGCCGATACGCCAACCGGTCATAGCCCAGCGTTTGGAAAATCCATTAACGGCGATGGCATCGTCATTAAATTTCAGTACACATGCGGCTTTTTCCCCATGCCATCCATCCGTGGAATTGCGGATGGGTATACGGCAATCGTCACCTGTGTGTTGCACAAGTGAGCCATAAGTCAAACCATGGTAAATCTCGTCGGAAATCAGATATCCACCACTTTTTCCACAAAAATCAGCCATAGCTTCCAGTTCTGCTTCTTCAATCAGTGTGCCGGCAGGATTAGCAGGGTTAATGACCACGGCAGCGCGCGTCCCGTCGCGCCATTCACGTTCGACGGCTTTGGCGGAAAGATGGTAGAGCGTTTCCGGACCCACGGGCACATTGATGGGCTCGCCGCCCGCTAACCGGACAAAATTACGTTGGCACGGATAACCAGGATCGGGTAGCAACACCGATTCTCCAGCCTCCAGCAATACGGCGTAAATCAGGCTGAAGGCCCCGGAGGTTCCGGGTGTAATAAGGATACGCTCGGGAGCGATGTGTACGCCATACTCCCTGATATACCAACGGCTCAACGCTTGCTGCAATTCGGGTGCTCCCGTGGAGGGAGTGTAGAAATTTTCTCCCGTACCCAGGCGCTTTTCGGCGGCTACAATGACCGGATGTGGCGTAGGAAAATCCGGTTCACCGATCTCCATATGAACAATGCGTTGGCCTCCGGCCTCCAGTTGCCTGGCACGTTCCAGCAACTGCATCACCCGGAATGGTTCGATCTGATCAATACGGCGCACACGCGCATACTAAACAAAATGGTTTCTGTTGGAACCGTAAAATAATAACACCCGGAAAATCTTGCAACGTACCATGCACGGACATATACAGATCACGACAGCTATACACCACGAACAGGATGATACGAAACGCACCCGAAAAGAGGCCAAAACTCGCTATCCCATCTTCGTCACTGTACGTTGTAGATTTCTTATCTCCCAACGGCTTTCATCTGGCTGGGAGCATGCGTTGGCACTACGTTTGTTGATGATCAGTCAGGTACGATGGTTTTCATGGTTCCTCCCGGATTTTGGTTCAGTCCCAGCGTTTTATAGATGGCTTGTTGCCATGCTTCCGGTCTGGCCGCTTTTCTGATGTGGACCGTATCACCCTGTTTGGTGCGCATAGTGTAAGTTCGCCACAGCTTCTCATCACCCCATTCGACATAACGCTTGCGACTCACCACCAGATAACGGCAGCGCCTCTCCTTCAACCATGCAAGATTCGCTTCCGTCGCAATACCCGCATCCATCACGATCAATGGATTCTCTTCATGATGCGTCAGAGCTTCAACCATCTCCCGGAGCGCGGCTGCTTCACCGGCATTGCCTGCAAACACTTTTCTGCTGCGCGGGAAACCGCTGCCATCAAGTACCAGTGCCAGCGGTGGGTGGATAGTTCACTGCCCGGAGCGGCCATTCTACCCATGATCGTACCCATCGCAGCCGACACTTCGGATGCATTCAGACCAATATTGGGTTTGAGCAAGTTCCCGGCAATACGCTGGGCTTCCGCTTCAATCCTGGCATCAACAGCAAGCAGTGATGGCTGATGATGCAAGATGCTCTCTATCCGGTTGGTCAGATCTCCCCACTGTTCACGGGGAAGTGAAAACCCAGTGCCAAGATTTAATAACGTACGCTGTTTAACCTTATTACCAATACGGGTGCTATCAACCAGTCTGTAGGATTGATAGTTGCTGCCGTCTTTTTTACGGCGAGTAGTTGTCTGACGGATATACATGACCGTAACCCTACGCCATGTAAACCCAAAATATACACATGAATGTTAAATTATGGCACTACTGAGCGATTCAAAAAACCACTATCCTTATGTTTCAATAGGTTATGAGATTAACACCCTGTTCTTTTGGCTGTTTATTGCTGTTTTTTGGCCTTCGGTGACGAAGATGGGCTGGGGTTTAAGCCTTTGAGTTTCAGGTGTTGAAGATGCTTCCCATAATCCTGTTTGAAGATAGTCTCTGCCGTCATGGTGATGTAAACCTCGTATGCATTCGAATTTCCCTATACTTGAGGGATGAAGCGTGCGGGGTTACATTTTTACCATAGGATGTGACGAGGGGTGATTCAATGAAGATGCTTTTTTTCTCCGCGATAGCGGCTTCGTCCAACAAGGCGCTCCACCCGAGCAAAAACCGCTACGCGATTTTCGGCGGGTGAGCTTGGTCGTCATAAAGAAACAAAGCACCGAAAAACGATCTAAGTAATGAACATAAACATCAGTATCAGGAATTAAGCGATGACCACGAAAGAAAATAAAATTGAAAAACGCTTGATATCGAAGCTGCAGGAACTCAAATACACCTATCGAGAGGACATTCGCGACAAGGCTGCGCTTGAGTAAAACTTCCGCCAGAAGTTCGAGGTTTTAAACCGTGTCCACCTTACCGATGCCGAATTCGCTCGTCTGCGCGATGAGATCATTACCGGCGATGTTTTCACGGCAGCGCAAAAACTGCGGGAGAAGAATCTGTTCCTGCGTGAAGACGGCACACCATTAGAATTTACCCTGGTCAATATCAAAGACTGGTGCAAGAACGACTTTGAAGTTATTAATCAGCTACGCATCAATACCGACAACAGTTTCCAGCGTTATGATGTCATCCTGCTCATCAATGGCGTGCCGGTGGTACAGATCGAACTGAAAACACTGCACATCAGCCCGCACCGCGCCATGGAGCAAATCGTTACCTACAAAAATGACCCCGGCAACGGTTATAACAACACGCTGCTTTGTTTTATGCAGTTGTTTATTGTCAGCAACGAAAGCGACACCCGTTACTTCGCCAACAACCCCAACCAGCATTTCAGTTTTAATGCCGAAGAACGCTTTTTGCCGATCTGCCAGCATGCCGACAAAGACAATAAAAAAATCGCCCACCTGCATGATTTTGCCGACGACTTCCTCGCCAAATGCACCCTGGGAAAATTGATTAGTCGCTACATGGTGCTGGTGCAGAGCGAGCAAAAAATGCTCATCATGCGTCCTTATCAAATCTATGCGGTCAAGGCGATCGTTGAGGCCATTCATCAGAATCGTGGCAATGGCTACATCTGGCACACCACCGGCAGCGGTAAAACCCTCACCTCATTCAAGACATCGACCCTGCTCAAAGACAATCCCGAAATAGAAAAATGCCTGTTTGTGGTGGATCGCAAAGACCTCGACCGCCAGACCCGCGAGGAATTCAACAAATTCCAGCCCGGCTGCGTCGAACAAAACACCAAGACCGAAGCCCTGGTGCGCCGCATGTTATCGGAAGACTTTGCCGACAAGGTGATCGTCACCACCATCCAGAAGCTCGGCCTGGCGCTGGATGAAAACAGCAAAAAGGCAAAACAGCACAAACAAAAAGGCAAGCAAACCTACAAGCAACGGCTTGAGCCCCTGCGTGATAAGCGCGTGGTGTTTATTTTTGACGAATGCCATCGCTCCCAGTTTGGCGACAACCACAAAGCCATTAAAACATTCTTCCCCAAAGCGCAACTGTTTGGCTTTACCGGCACGCCTATTCTTGAAGAAAATGCCAATTACAAACAATTCGACGGTAATGTCGGTTATTTCAAAACCACCGAAGACATCTTCGAAAAAGAACTGCACGCCTACACCATCACCCACGCCATTGATGATAAAAATGTACTGAGTTTTCATATTGATTATTTTGGCAAAGACAGTAGTGGCAAGGACAGTGGTAGCAAAGATGCTGGGGGCAAGGACAGCAAGAAAAAGCCACCAACCAAAAAACATAAAGGCGAAACCCCGCCAGCCGAAGCCGTTATCGAAGCCATCATCGAAAAACACAACAGCGCCACCAATGAACGCCGTTTCAATGCCGTACTCGCCACCGCGTCTATCAACCTCGCCATTGAATACGTTGAGCAGTTCAAAACCATTCAGGCACAAAAACAGGCCGATGATGAAAACTACCAGCCCCTGAATATCACCTGCGTTTTCTCACCCCCCGCGCAGGCGGTGGCGAACGATGCAGACAGCAGCGGCAACAACGTCAAAGACATCAAACAACTGCAAGACGACCTGCCGCAAGAGAAAGCTGACAACCAGATAGAGCCGGAAAAGAAAAAAGCCGCACTGAAAACGATCATTGCCGATTACAATCAGCAATACGATACCAACCACACCATCAACGACTTTGATCTGTATTATCAGGATGTGCAGCAACGCATCAAAGACCATAAATACCTCAATAGCGACTACGCGCACAAAAACAAAATCGACATCACCATCGTGGTGGATATGCTACTCACCGGATTTGACTCCAAATACCTCAACACCCTGTATGTGGATAAAAACCTCAAGCACCACGGTTTGATTCAAGCCTTCTCGCGCACTAACCGCGTGCTTAACGACAGTAAACCCTGGGGCAATATCCTCGATTTCCGTTATCAGGAAAACGAAGTCGATGCCGCCATCCAACTCTTTTCCGGTGCCGCCAGCGACAAGGCGCGGGA
This sequence comes from uncultured Zetaproteobacteria bacterium, assembly GCA_964624255.1. Taxonomy (GTDB): domain Bacteria; phylum Pseudomonadota; class Zetaproteobacteria; order Mariprofundales; family Mariprofundaceae; genus JAUZQZ01. The sequence continues at coordinate 394 of CAZUWV010000049.1, read as the reverse complement.
AATTTGGCTGGTCGAACCTGCGCCCAAGATGGTAAAAAAGTACAAAGAAGCGGTGACGCAACTGACTAGCTTTATGCAATCCAAAGGGCTGGACTGCGAACCCTCGCAAGTGCTCAACCTCAAAGGCGACACCGCCAAAGCGGAATTCATCAACCACTTCAAAGAAGTGCAAAAACTCAAAACCCAACTGGCGCAATACACCGACCTCGACGACGCCAGCAAACAGACCATCGAACAGACGCTGCCCAGCGACACCCTGCGCGGCTTCAAAGCCATCTACCTCGATACCACGCTGGAACTCAAGCGCAAACAAGGCAAGGGCAGCGATGCAGAAGACGAAGTGCAACAACTGGAGTTTGATCTGGTGCTGTTCGCCTCCAGCCTCATCGACTAC
>CAZUWV010000048.1:0-11821 GCA_964624255.1 uncultured Zetaproteobacteria bacterium | reverse complement strand
AATAATGGGGCAACATAAGCATAAACCATGGTAAATGTTAATAAATAGATTCGTATGGCACTACGACACATGCTAAAAATTAATTATCCTTATATATCAATAACTTACGATTTTAACGCCTCGTATTTTAACTGTTTTTTGTCTTAAGCTGACAAAGATGGGTTAACGGAGACCTGCGCACGCCAAGGAAAAAGCCCAAAAAGCGACAGATTATCTTCCAAGCCAATGAAGGTGACTAAAACGAAATTAAAACTAACGAGACTCTTGCAAAACCCATGAGCGGCGATCGACCTCCCCACTTCAGCTCATCCACCCAGAGTTTTGCAAGAGGCTCTAACCGCTTACAATTTCGTTATTCAGGAGCCACATCTTGCCGTTGATCAAGCAATTCGATAATCGCCATAGGAGCGGCATCCCCTGGACGAAACCCTGTTTTAATGGTACGCGTATATCCACCACTCCGATCAGAAAATGTGGATGCCACATCATTAAACAGGTGATCCACTACGGAACGGTGATGCAATTTAGCCAGCGCCTGGCGGCGAGCATGAAGATCACCACGCTTGCTCAGAGTAATCAGCTTCTCCACATACGGGCGTACAGCCCGGGCTTTGGCTTGCGTCGTTTCAATACGACCATGGGTCAACAGCGCTGTTGCCAGATTAGCCAAAAGAGCGCGACGATGGCCACTTGGTAAACCAAGAGAGCCATGATGTTTACGGTGACGCATAACGATACCCCTTACAAAAAATACCCTTACTCAACGGGTGGCAAGCCTTCTGGCGGCCAGTCCTCAACCTTCATACCCAGACCAAGGCCCATCTTGTCCAGAACTTCCTTGATCTCGGTCAAGGATTTACGGCCAAAGTTCGGTGTCCGCAACATATCTTGCTCATTTCGCATGACCAGGTCGCCGACATAAAAAACATTGTCGCTCTTCAGACAATTCATGGATCGCACCGACAAGTCCAGATGATCAATCGGCTGACGTAACATTTCTTCGAGATTTATTCCGGCATCGGCATCAACCTCTTCTCGAACCACAGCATCAAAATCAAGAAATACAGCCAGCTGACTTTCGATTATACCTGCCGCTTCATAAATAGCATTCTCAGGCGAGAGTGAGCCATCCGTTTCAATCTCCATAATCAACTTATCATAATTGGTATTTTGCCCAACGCGTGCATTTTCAACTCGCGTCGCCACACGACGGACGGGTGAGTACGAAGCATCAACCAGCAACGTACCCGTGGGCCGCTCCACATCCGCATGCTCCTGGGCAGGAACATAGCCACGGCCCGTATCCACCGTCACTTCCATCTTCAGCTCCCCATCCTCGTTCAAATGGGCCAGCACTAAATCAGGATTCAGCACCTGCATATCACCCGATAACTGAAGACTGCCTGCAGTCACCACGGCTGGACCTTTCACATCCAGAGTTAAGACATGACTACCCTCGGAACCGGACTTCAAATCGATTCCCTTGAGAGAAAGGATAATATCCATTACATCTTCCCGCACACCCTTGATGGTGTCGAACTCATGTGCTACACCATCAATACGCACCATAGTAACCGATACACCAGCCAGTGAAGAAAGCAGCATGCGACGCAGGCTGTTACCAAACGTGGTCCCAAAGCCGCGTTCCAGCGGCTCGAATGCAATCTTCGCGGTACGTCCAGGAACAATCTCCTCAACCGTTACCTTGCGAGGTTTAATCAACTTCATGCTTATCCCCTGCCTGTTTCCTGATTATTTGGAATACAACTCAACAATGAGTTGCTCATGGATGCCAGGGTCCAGTTGCTCACGGGCCGGCAATTCACGAAATGTTCCCTGCTTACTCTGCAAATCCACATCCAGCCATTCGGCAATACCTTTCTGCCCCGCAGATTCAACGGCGGCATTCACGCGAAGGTGCTCTCGAGATTTCTCACTTAAGATGATTTTCGATCCCACACGCACCCGACAGGACGGGATATTCACGACCCTCCCATCCAGCATCACATGTTTGTGGCGCACCAGTTGACGTGCCTCGGAACGTGATGTGGATAAACCCATGCGGTAAATCATATTGTCCAGCCGGGACTCCAGCAGCTGAAGCAGGTTCAGGCCCGTCACACCCGGCATGCGGTCGGCATCGTGGAAATAGCGGCGAAACTGCTTCTCCTGCAAACCATAAACGCGCTTGACTTTCTGTTTTTCACGAAGCTGAAGGCCATAGTCGGAGGTCCGACCGGGGCGACGGCTCTGTCCATGCATACCCGGCGCATAAGGGCGACGCTCAATCGCGCACTTGTCCGAAGAACATTTCGAGCCTTTAAGATATAGCTTTTCGCCTTCACGGCGACACAAGCGGCATTTGGCATCCATATAACGGGCCATGTCGGTACTCCTAAACGCGGCGCCGCTTTGGTGGGCGGCAGCCGTTATGCGGGATCGGCGTAACATCACGAATGAAGGTCACATTTAAACCTGAGGCAGCGATAGCCCGGATAGCAGACTCACGACCCGAGCCTGGTCCCTTGACCAGCACGGATACGTTTTTAACGCCATGGTCCATAGCTTTCCGGCAAGCCTCTTCCGCCGCAACCTGAGCGGCAAAAGGTGTGCTCTTTCGCGAACCATGGAATCCGGATGCACCACTGGTTGACCAGCAAATTGCATTTCCGGCCTCATCGGTAAAACTGATAAGGGTGTTATTAAATGAAGCTTTGATATGCGCAACGGCGTTCGCAATATTCTTGCGTACACGACGCTTCGCACCGGTCTTCCCGGTTTTCGGACCTGCCATAAATTAGTGCCCCCTTACTTCTTCTTGCCAGCCACGGTGCGGCGCGGCCCTTTACGTGTACGTGCGTTGGTTTTGGAACGCTGACCGCGAACAGGAAGACCCTTGCGATGTCGCAGGCCGCGATAACAGCCAAGATCCGTCAGTCGCTTGATATTCATGGACACTTCGCGACGACAATCACCCTCGACGGTATAATCCTTATCAATCGCGGTACGGATCTCGCCGACTTCCGCTTCTGTTAAGTCCTTAACGCGCACATCCGGGTTGATTTTAGCCTTAAGCAAAATCTTTCGGGAAGTGGATCGCCCAATACCAAAAATATAGGTTAGCGCAATTTCTACGCGCTTTTGGGTCGGAATATTTACTCCGGCAATACGTGCCACTTATGCCTCCTGTCCGTAAAATACCAGCGCATTATCCTTTCGATGCGACCTCAACGGACACACCTGCGAAGGGCGCGCGATGATAGCCGTGAAACCGGCTTTTCGCAAGTCCATTCTTACATTGTATTGCATAAAGAAAAACTAACCTTGCCGCTGCTTGTGGCGCGGATTCTCGCAGATAATACGCACTACACCGCGACGCTTGATAACACGGCATTTACTGCACATTTTCTTCACCGATGCTCGAACCTTCATGTTGACTCCTGTCCACCGACAACGGACTTATCTTATGCTGAAAAGGCCACTCATGGCCTTTTTACTTCTCGCGATAGCTGATACGACCACGGGAAAGATCATATGGCGAAATTTCCACCGTAACCTTATCACCGGGAAGGATGCGGATATAATACTTGCGCATTTTACCCGAAATCGTAGCCAGAACCTCGTGACCATTCTCCAGCTTAACCTTGAACATGGCGTTGGGAAGCTTCTCGCTCACTTCTCCCGACATCTCAATAATATCTTCTTTTGCCATTCTAGCCTTCAACCGCCTCTTTCAGTGCGGTGTAAACCGCCTGCATTTCCCCCGAAGCATCAAGCCTAACGAAGCCCGCCTTATCTCTATAATAGGCAAGCAAAGGCTCGGTCTGCTCGTTGTAGACACGCAAACGATGAACAATCACATCTTCACGGTCATCCTCTCTCTGGTACAGCTCACCGCCACAACGATCACAGCGTCCAGTCTCACGGGGAGGCGAATAATGCCGATGAAATCCAAAACCGCAAGCCCTGCAAATAAGCCGTCCACTCAAACGCTTGATTAAATGGCTTTCGGGTGCATCCATAAAAACGATCTTATCCAGCGTGAGATCGTGATGCGCGAGCATAATCTCCAGTGCTTTGGCCTGCGCCACATTGCGGGGGAAGCCGTCCAGAAGGAAGCCTGCGTTGGCACCTTCGACAAGGTGATCCTCAATCATGGATACCACCAGCGCATCAGGAACAAGCTTGCCTGCATCCATATACACTCTAGCCTGTTTTCCGGCTCCCGTCTCATCACGCACGGCAGCGCGAAGAATATCCCCCATAGCGAGGTGACTGATCCCAGTAGCAGATGAAAACCGCTCCCCCTGGGTACCCTTTCCTACGCCTGGAGGGCCGAAAAGGAGTAGATTCATCACAGGCATGGCGCGTCCTAACGCCCTGTTTTCAATCGAGCCTGCTTCATCATACCCTCATACTGATGTGAGAGCAGATGCGCCTGGATCTGGGACATCGTATCCATAGTCACCACCACAACAATCAACAAACTGGTACCGCCAAAATAGAAGGGAACGGACAATTCGGAAATGAGGTACTGCGGCAGCAGGCAAACCAGTGTAACGTAAACAGCGCCGGTCACCGTCAAGCGTGTCAATACGGAATCAATATACGCCGCTGTCTTCTGCCCGGGCCTGATACCTGGAATAAAGCCTCCGTGTTTCTTCAGATTATCCGCAGTTTCCTTAGGATTGAAAACAATGGCCGTATAGAAGAAACAGAAAAAGACGATCAATCCCGAAAACAGTGCCATGTACAACCAGTTTCCGGGACTAAGCAAGGCCGAGACATCACCCAGCCAGCTAAATCCTTTTGAATTTTTCGTAAACTGAGCAAATGTAGCAGGCAGTAAAATAAGACTGGAGGCAAAAATCGGTGGGATCACGCCGGCTGTATTCACTTTAAGCGGTAAAAAAGAGGATTTCCCACCATACAAGCGATTACCAACCTGGCGTTTGGCATATTGGATAGGGATGCGACGCTGCGCCCGCTCGAACCATACGACAACACCCGTCACCACAACGGCGGTCGCAAAGAGGAAGAGTACCGTAAATGCGGAATATTCCCCTGTTCTCGCCAGTTCCAGAGTCCCCCCGATGGCCCGCGGAAGCCCGGCGACAATGCCGGAGAAAATAATCAGGGAAATACCATTGCCGATACCACGTTCCGTAATCTGTTCACCAACCCACATGAGAAAAATAGTTCCTGACGTCAGGGTCAAAACGGTCATCAGACGGAAGGCCCAACCGGGGTCAATCACCGCCGGCATACCATTAACGGAAAATGATTCCATACCAATCGCGATACCCACGGACTGAAACAGGGCCAGCAAGACCGTGCCATAACGCGTGTACTGGGTAATCTGACGCCGCCCCGCCTCACCTTCTTTTTTCAGTTGTTCCAGCTTCGGCGATACCACAGTCATCAATTGAATAATAATGGCTGCAGAGATATATGGCATAATCCCCAAGGCAAAGATCGTAAGCCTGCGTAAGGCGCCGCCGGAGAACATATCAAACATGCCCAGCATCGTACCTTGCGCCTGTTTGAATATCTGAGCCAGCACGCCAGCATCAATCCCCGGTACCGGAATATGAGCACCGAGACGGTAAACGATCAGCATCGCCAAGGTAAACAGGATTCTGCTCTTTAGTTCCGGGATTTTACCCATATCAGCGAGCCCGCCCATCTGACCCGCCCGTTCAAACATGATGAGCTCTCACGAAATCATCAAAGTTTCCATGAATGGACAAATCCATTACGACACCACCAAACATATCCTCACCGTCCCGTATCAGGATACAGCCAGCTTCAGGCTGCCACCTGCTGCTTCCACCTTTCTTGCAGCCTGTGCTGATGCGGCTGCCACGGAAATATTCAACTTCTTGGATAAGTCACCTTTACCAAGAAGTTTGACAGGGGAAACAGCATTTCGGATAAGCCCTGCTTCAAATAAGGAGGCCGAATCCAGACGCGAACCAGCATCAAATCGTTCCAGCTGGTCGATATTCACAAGCTGGTACGAATTCCTGCTCAACGGTGTAAACCCGCGCTTCGGCACACGTCGGATCAATGGCATCTGTCCGCCTTCAAAACCACGGGCAACCTTACCGCCAGTCCTTGACTTTTGCCCCTTATGTCCGCGCCCGCCAGTCTTGCCGTGACCGGAGCCTATACCACAACCCAAGCGTTTTCGCCCGCGGCGAGCGCCGCTGGCTGGTTTAAGATCATTCAGCCTCATACCTTCAGCCCCTTGCATTCAATATTCACAAGATGACGCACCTTGTGAATCATACCACGAACCGCAGGCGTATCTTCCAGCTCCACGACCTGATTCAAACGACGAAAACCCAAACCCCGCAAAGTGGCCTTCTGATCCACAGCATAGCCGATGCCACTTTTGACCTGACGCGCGCAAATGACGCTTTCCCCACTCATGCCGCAGCTCCCTGTTTACCCCTTCCGCGCCGCTCGGCCACCTGTTCCGGTGTCTCCAACATGCGCAAGCCATTGAATGTAGCACGAACCAGGTTCAAGGGATTGCGTGACCCGAGACACTTCGTCAGCACATCACGGATACCGGCTGCATCCATCACCGCGCGGACACTACTGCTGGCGATAACGCCGGTGCCTTCACTGGCAGGTTTAAGCATCACACGCGACGCATCCTGACGGCCAATAACCTCATAATGAATAGTGCCGTCTTTGCGCGGCACACTGACCAGCGTACGGCGTGCGATCTCATTGGCCTTACGAATAGCCTCGGGGACCTCTTTGGCCTTGGCATGCCCAAAACCAACATGTCCGTTACCATCGCCAACCACCATCAAAGCCGAGAAACCCATACGACGGCCACCAGCCACCGTCTTGGCCACGCGGTTGATGTACACGAGTTTTTCGGTCAGCTCCAGTTCTTCCGTATTAATCATTCAACTTCTCCTCAATACCTATGGGCTAAATTATGATGGGCTAAAACTTCAGCCCGGCGCCACGGGCGCCTTCGGCCAGCGCCTGCACTCGCCCATGGTAGGGAAAGCGTCCGCGATCAAAAGCCACATCCTTAATACCGGCCTCCCTCGCACGCTCACCCAACAATTTACCTACAGCTTCCGCCGCCTTTATATTGCCACCCGCCTCGACGGCCGGGTCAAGGCTCGACGCAGCCACCAAGGTTTTACCTGCCGCATCGTCAACGACCTGTGCGTAGATATGGCGAGCGGAACGAAACACACTTAGACGCAGGTGTCCGGATGCTTTGATACGTGCACGCACTCGCGTTGCCCGACGCACGGCGGGATTATTTTCATAACGTTTTACAGCCATTGGGTTCTCCTAAGCCTTCTTGCCTTCTTTCATCATCACGCGCTCACCCACATAGCGAACGCCCTTGCCCTTGTAGGGCTCCGGCGGACGAAAAGCTCGGATCTCCGCCGCAGTCTGTCCCACCTTCTGCTTGTCAATACCGCTTAGTGTAATACGGCTCTGCTCTACCCTGGCCTCCACGCCATCAGGTATGACATAAACCACAGGATGCGAAAAGCCAAGCGACAGATTCAGGTTTTTCCCCTGGATCTGCGCACGATAACCCACACCACGCAATTCCAGAACGCGCTCAAAGCCTTTGCTGACTCCCGTGATAACATTCGCCAGAAGTGCGCGCGCCAGCCCATACTTGGACTTCATTGCCTTACTCTTCAGATCAGTACACTTCAGGGCCAGAAAATCACCCTCCTGTGCAGCTGTGATCCCGTCGAAAAGTGGTGAGACCAGCTCGCCTCGGGGACCTTTGACGGTCACGGAATAGGGCTGAACCTTAATTTCTATACCGTCGGGGATAATAATCGGCTGTTTTCCAATACGAGACATTCATTTACCTCAAAATACCGTGCATAGAATTTCGCCACCGATATGAGCGGCGCGCGCACGTTTGTCGGTCATCATACCATGCGATGTACTGATAATCGCCAGACCGTAACCGCTTTTAACACGCGGTAATTTATCAGCACCTGCATATACGCGGCGCCCCGACTTGGATACCCGCTTGATTTCGCGAATCACCGGCTTTCCTTCGTCATCGTAGCGAAGGATCAGGCGCAAAAATCTATTCCCCTTGCGATTAAAGGCTTTGAACGACTGCACGTAGCCTTCCTCCTTCAATATACCAGCCAATGCATCCAACATATGACTGGCAGGCATCTCCACCTTTTCCAATCCAGCGGATTGTGCATTACGAATGCGGGTCAACATATCTGCAATTCGATCCATCATCATGACAATGCCCCTACCAGCTTGATTTAACCATGCCCGGAATCTCGCCGAACAAGGCGTGTTTGCGCAGACAGATACGACACATACCAAACTTGCGATAGACCGAATGAGGCCGACCACACAACTGGCAGCGGGTATAGCCGCGCACCTTGAATTTTGATTTTCGATTACATTTCGCAATCATTGCCTTGCTTGCCATTAAACGCGCTCCTTAATTTCTGAATGGCATACGGAAATGTTTGAGCAGCGCCAAGCCTTCCGCATTCGTGTTAGCAGTGGTACAAATTGTAATGTCCATACCACGAATTTTATCTACCTTATCATATTCAATTTCCGGAAAAATAATCTGCTCTTTGATTCCCAGCGTATAGTTACCGTGTCCGTCAAAAGACTTGGGACTGATCCCCTTGAAGTCTCGGATACGCGGCAGGGCAACATTCACCAAACGATCCAGAAACTCCCACATTCGCGCCCCGCGCAACGTCACCCGGCAACCCACACCCATGCCCTCGCGCAGCTTGAAGTTAGCTACGGACTTGCGTGCTTTCGTCACCACCGGCTTCTGACCGGTAATAGCCGTCATATCGGTCAGTGCGCCCGCAATCAGCTTGGAATTCTGTGCTGCTTCGCCCACACCCATATTGACCACAATTTTACTGATCGATGGCACGGCCATGACATTTCCAATGCCCAGCTCCTTGCGCAAAGCAGGTTTGATATCGGTTTTATATATTTCTTTCAAACGGGTCATTTCCTGATTACTCCTAACGATCCAGTACTTCGCCGCACTTTCTACATGTGCGCACCTTACGCCCGTCTTCCAGCGCCTTGATGCCAAGACGAACACCTTTTTTGCAGCTTGGGCAATAATAGCTCACATTGGAAAGAGAAATCGGCATTTCCTTCTCAATGATGCCGCCCTTGCTGTTTTGCGATGGTCGCGTGTGGCGCTTGACCATACCGATTTTGGCCACCAATACCTTGCCTTCGGTCGGCAGTGTACGAATGACTTTGCCACGCACACCCTTATCACGTCCGGCAATCACCATGATCTCATCGTCACGGTGGATGCGGGTTTTTCTTATGGTACTCATCGTCATCTCCTGAATCTCATGACTTATAACACTTCCGGTGCCAGGGAAATAATCTTCATATACCCCTTGCCGCGCAACTCACGTGTGACCGGCCCGAAAATACGGGTGCCGACCGGCTCACCCTGGCTGGTTAGCATAACGGCTGCATTCTGATCAAAACGGATAGAACTACCATCAGAACGACGAAACTCCTTGGCCGTACGCACCACCACGGCTTTCGCCACCTGCCCCTTCTTCACTTTTCCGCCGGGCATGGCATCCTTCACCGCGACAACAATCACATCGCCGACACGCGCATAGCGCCGCTTGGATCCGCCCAGCACTTTAATGCAGGCAACTTTCTTCGCGCCGGAATTATCCGCGACTTCAAGTATGGTTTCAGTCTGAATCATGGTCTGGGTCCTCTATATTATCGCTTACAATTGCTCGGCGCGAGTTACAATAGATTCCAGCGCCCAACGTTTTCGGCGTGACAAAGGTCTGGATTCAATGATACGTACAGTATCTCCGATATTGCAGTCATTGGATTCATCATGCGCCATATATTTTTTGTGAGCACGAATCGTTTTGCGGTATTGCGGATGCAGAAACTTTCGCTCCACCTGTACTACAATCGTCTTCTCCGTCTTGTTGCTCAGCACAACGCCTTCCAGCACGCGCTTATTACTTCTATGTTCATTCATGCGTCAACTCCCTGGCGAGAATTCTCCGCCAGAATGGTTTTAATGCGGGCAAACTCGCGCCGCAACTGTGCCGGGCGCGCAGTATGGGTCAACTGCATGGTGGCCTGCTGGAACCGAAGCTTCATAGCTTCGGCGGCCAAATCATCCATACGCTCTCTCAAGTCATTTTCAGACATCCCGCGCAAATCCTTTACCTTCTTCACATCACTCATCGGCCTACCCCGCGCATGACGATTTTGGTTCGGATCGGGAGTTTAGATGCTGCCAGAGTCAACGCCTCGCGTGCAGTATCTTCCTCCACGCCATCCATTTCATATAAAATTCTACCCATACGAACGGCGGCCACCCAGTACTCGGGTGCACCCTTACCTTTACCCATGCGAACCTCGGCCGGCTTGGAAGATACGGGTAGATCCGGAAACATACGGATCCAGATACGACCTTGCCGCTTAATATGGCGGGTCATGGCAATACGCGCAGCTTCAATCTGACGTGCTGTAATACGGCCCGGCTCCATGGCTTTCAGCCCAAAGGCACCGAAATTCAGACTGGCGCCACGCGGCGTAATCCCACGCAGCCGCTGCAGCTCCTTGTGGTGCTTGCGCCAACGGATTTTCTTCGGTTGCAACATAGCTTAACAGACCTCTTCGATTAGGTGTTTTTTTGTTCGGCTTCGCCGATTTTTTCGCCCTTGAACACCCACACCTTGACACCGATAATGCCATAAGTGGTATGCGCCTCGGCAAATCCATAATCAACATCCGCTCGTAGCGTATGCAGTGGCACGCGCCCCTCGCGGTAGCCTTCCGTGCGTGCAATCTCGGCGCCGCCCAAACGACCCGAGCATTTCACGCGCACGCCCTTGGCGCCCATCCGCAGCGCTCCCTGCAGGGAGCGCTTCATAGCTCGCCGAAATGCCACACGACGTTCCAGTTGAAATGCAATGTTTTCAGCTACCAGTTGCGCTTCAGCCTCAGCTTGCCGTATTTCCATAATATAAACTTCGACATTCTTCCCCGTCATGCGAAGGAGATCCTTACGCAAAGCCTCAATGTCTGCGCCTTTCTTGCCAATCACAACTCCGGGACGGGCGGTGTGTACCGTTATCTTCACCTTCCCAGCCGGGCGTTCAATCATAATACGGGATACATAGGCATGCTTCAAACGCTTTTTAACATATTCCCGAAGACGAATATCCTCCAGCAGCAAGGCTCCGAAATTCTTTTCGGCGTACCACTGTGATTCCCATCCCCGGCTTATGCCTACGCGAAAACCAATTGGATTAACTTTTTGTCCCATGCATCAACTCCGTCTATGATACTTGTTTCTGGTCCACACGATTCAACAATGCAGACTAACCGCGTTCGCTCACGGCCACCATCAGATGACTGCGGCGCTTGTAGCGCTTGCGGGTTCGGCCCATTCCCTTCGGTCTCCAACGCTTCAGAACCTGCCCTTCGTCTACACGAACCGTCGAGACCATCAGATCATCCACATCCAAGCCGTGGTTCTGTTCAGCATTGGCAATCGCCGATTTCAATACCTTTTCCATCAGGCGAGCACCTTTTTTGGGCGACAAGGCCAAGGCAGCCAGGGCACGCCCCACGGCGAGACCGCGAATCTCATTCGCGATCAGCCGCGCCTTCTGTGGACTAATCTGACTTTCTTTCGCCAACGCATGTACTTCTTTCGTCATGACCTGTTACCTCTTCGATTTCCTGTCTGCACCATGACCATAATAGGTTCGGGTCGGCGCAAACTCGCCCAGCTTATGTCCTA
>CAZUWV010000047.1:0-11924 GCA_964624255.1 uncultured Zetaproteobacteria bacterium | reverse complement strand
GGCAAAGTGAAGCCAGCTTAATTCACGATTGATGTAGGCCTCTGGTGAATCAATCGCGATGTCCCGGGTCTCTTCCATCATGCACCTCTTCTCAAATCTTGCCTCGCCGTAGACGAATGATGCCTCATTTAACTGCGTTGAGGTACAAGATTCGATTGATTCTCTTTTGCCGATCGTGCCTTCCCTTTAAATTGCACCCAATCATGATGTCCTCGTAAAAAAGCCTATCACCATAGAATTTTCATACAAGGCAATGAAAACATTGGATATTTTCCTAAAATAGCCTTGCTTTCAGATATTCGACCAGATAAAATATGTTGCACTCAGATCCTGCAACCCACTGGCAGTTTAAGGTAAAAAAGGTAGACCCCTACAAGCGTTAGCAGCTCAATCAAGAAACAAAGGGGCCTCTTGCAAAACTCTGGGTGGATGAGCGGCCATCCCACTTTGAGACCATTTTCGGGATTGAATGAGCTGCATGGTGGTTCCATGGAGCGAAATTCAAGCTCGGAAATGAGCCGAAGTGGGGAAGCCGATCGCCGCTCATGAGTTTTGCAAGAGGCGCTAAAGATATTGACTTTTACTACCTTTTCCGCAGAGGGTTCAGGGTATGTTTCATGGATTCACTTCAGTAAACGGGACGGGGATGCATCATGGGCATGGATGCAAGGGCATGAAGGAAACTATGGATGTACCTTGACTATTGGCACCTGAAACATTTCCCGTTCGAAAATGTATCCGCCCCTGCCTTCCTTTTTGAATCAGATGGTTATCACGCGGTCTTCGATGATTTAACGGATGCCATTATGCGCCGTAAGGGTGCAGCCATGCTCACCGGAGACATCGGTTGCGGCAAAACCACCATTATCCGGCGTCTGCTGCTTTCCCTGCCCGAAAAACGGTTCAGCATTTCTTTTATCACCTATCCCTGTCTTTCCCCCCTGGATATGTTGCGGGAAATCAACCAGCAGCTTGGGCTGGCCTGTGAGAGCACGGACAAGTGCATACTGCTGCGCGCCTTGCAGGAGCACCTGGCCGGAAATGCGCCATCCAACCGCGATACGCTCATCTGTATTGATGAAGCACAGAGCATATCTTCGCTTGATACATTCGAGGAGTTACGTCTGTTGTTGAATTTTCAGCTTGCCAGCCGCTTTCTCCTCACGCTGGTGTTTGTAGGGCAGCCCGAGTTAAGGCAGACTATTGCCAGACTGCCCCAGTTGCGGCAACGTATCGCCTTGTCCATGCACATGAAACCGCTTTCGGTACAGGATACCGCTCGCTATGTGTTGTTTCGTTTGCGTACGGCAGGGAGTGATCGCGCCATACTGACCCGACAGGCGGTGGAGTCCATGCACCGGCATACGGGAGGTGTTCCCCGCCGTATCAACCACCTGGCGGATCAATGCCTGTTGCTCGGTATGCGCGAGGGAGTATCGCTGCTGGATTCCCGTCTGGTATCAGAAACCATGGAGAGGTACCCCTGCTAATGCCCAACTATATTGATCTCCTTCGCCTCCACCACCCACCAGAGACACGCCTTGACGCGTCGGAAAATGAAATGGATAAACGCCTGCCCGGAGAAGAGAATACCGACACGCTAACTCATACTGGCGGAGAAAATCACCAGTTGGTGGAAGAAACGATGGTCCATGGGTCTCCGGATGAAGGAAATGCAGACGAGAATGATAAAAAATGGCTCAATCAGTGTGTCGGCTACATTCTGGATCAATTCCTGGCAGCTGCCAGGCACGAGCATGGTAAGATAGACACCCTTTCGGAACATGTGGCCTCCTTTCTCGGACTCCTGGCGAAACAACCAGACAGGCTTGCAAATCTGGAGCTGGTCGTTAGTGGTGAAACTGTAAAAATAAGCAAGGCCAATGATGATCTCGGTGATCTTGTAGAAAAATCAATTATGATGATGCTTTATGCCATTAAAATGGGGATTCAGCTCCAATTGGGTAGCGATGAGCTGCGTGGGCTCGTATTGGCCGGGATGCTGCATCATATCGGCATGGCACAGATTCCCGCGGGGGTACGCCACAAGAAAGATAAACTCGACGCAAAGGAGCGTGATCTGATTCGCCATGCACCGGAGAAAAGTGCAGAATATCTGCGTCAATGCGGCGTCTGCGATAAGCGCATTCTGACTGCCGCATCGCAGGCGCAGGAACGCGTCGACGGGTCTGGACCTCTGGGTCTTAAAGAAAAGGAAATCAGCCGTACTGCTCGTATTGTCGGGCTTCTATCAATGTTTGAGGCATTGATTCATTACCGCGCTTACCGCAAGCGCCTGCTCCCCCGCGATGCAATCCGGGAACTGCTGATCCACCATAAAAGCACTTTTGATCCGGTATTTCTGAAATGTCTGATTGATGCAATCTCATTGTATCCTGTAGGCACCTACGTCCAGCTAAATTCAGGCGATATTGGTCAGGTCATCCGCGTCCACCACCGTTTGCCGCTGCGGCCGACCGTACATGTGTCCATGGACCGTTATGGTAACGGTGTCGCTGCACGTGATGTGAGTATGCAAGCCCAGCCAGCACTTATTGTAGAGCGCTGCATGTACCGGGAAGATGTACTCGAAATAAGTCAGCAGGGTCAGGGTATACAGGCGAACTAGTCAAGTCAGACTACTGAGCCTCTTGCAAAACTCGTGAGCGGCGATCGAGGCTCTAGAACCACCCCTTTTCCCTGAATGACAGGACTTCGGTCCCCGCAATCAGGAAATGATCCAGCACCCTGATATCCAGTGGCGCACAGGCTTCGGTCATACGGCGCGTCAAGGCAATGTCCTCATCGCTGGCCTGGGTTGCGCCACCGGGATGATTGTGAAAGACGATAATCCCCTTGGCATCCAGCTCCAGCGCCCGCTTCATCAGGTTGCGAGGATAAATTACCGTGCGATCAACCGTACCCTCGAACAGGATTTGCGTCTTGATATGCCGGTGCTGCTGGTCGGTGAAGATAGCACCGAAACACTCCATGCTGCGCCCCTGCACCAGAAATCTAAGGTGGGCCTTGATTTTATCCGGCCGGTCAAATACCGACTTTCCCGGTAGGTCGGAAGCGAGATACCGTAATTCAGCCTGTTTGACGAGGGTAAGGAAGATAGCTGTTGCCTCACCGACACCTTGTACCTGTGATAATTCGAAAGCAGATGCATCAAATACTCCTGCCAGGGTGCCGAACGTTTTGAAAAGCCGCTTGGCAGCGGGTTTCACATCGCAGCGGGAAATGGCATACGTGAGCAGTAATTCAATGACCTCATAATCGTGAAAGCCATCAAGACCATGCGTGGCAAAACGAACCCGCAAACGCTTGCGATGCCCTCCGACGGAGGCAATATTTTCGTCCATGTCCGCATTTATACACCGACCGTACCATATTGAACATCCTGGCATAGATTCTTGCGTCGTTTTACGGGGTTACACTTACGTGAATGCATGCCCGACGATGCGAAACAGCTATCACCATGCGTCAGGGTATATGGGAGGTGATGGCCAATGGGTCCAAAGATATTTGCACGTTGTTGCAGGTGAGCGGAGCGTGCTACGCTTCGCGAACGGATCGCACGGGCATGCAGGCAGGGCAGTGCGAAAAAAGTCGGCAGCGGTCGAGGCAAAGAGGGGATAAAGTATGTCGGATAAAGAGAAAGCGCTGGAAACTGCGTTGTCCCAGATCGAACGTCAGTTCGGAAAGGGCACGGTGATGCGTATGGGCGACCAGGCGGACGTAGCCGTGGATGTGATTCCAAGCGGTAGCCTGGCACTGGATGCCGCGCTGGGCGTGGGCGGTTACCCCAGGGGGCGAGTGATTGAAATCTATGGGCCGGAATCCTCCGGCAAGACAACGCTGGCATTGCATGCGGTGGCGGAAGCGCAACGCCTCGGCGGAACAGCGGCGTTTGTGGATGCAGAACATGCCCTCGATATTACCTATGCCAGCAAGTTGGGCGTGCAGGTCGATGATCTTCTGGTTTCGCAGCCGGATTCAGGTGAACAGGCGCTGGAGGTAGTGGATATGCTGACGCGCTCCGGTGCGCTGGATATTATCGTGATAGATTCGGTGGCCGCCCTGACGCCCAAGGCGGAGCTGGATGGCGAAATGGGTGATTCGCATATGGGTTTGCAGGCACGTTTGATGAGCCAGGCGCTGCGTAAGTTGACCGGCTCAATTTCTCGCTCCAACACAACCATTATCTTTATCAACCAGATTCGCATGAAGATCGGCGTGATGTTTGGTAATCCGGAGACGACAACGGGTGGAAATGCACTCAAATTCTATGCCTCTGTACGTCTTGATATTCGCCGTACCGGCGCAATCAAGAAAGGGGATGAGGTGCTGGGTAACGAAACGCGGGTCAAGGTATTAAAGAACAAGATGGCGCCACCGTTCAAACAGGCCCGCTTTTCCATTATGTATGGCGAAGGTATCTCTCACGCGGGCGAAATCCTGGATATGGGTGTGGAGCAAAAGTTGGTCAACAAGAGCGGAGCATGGTATGCCATGGGCACCGAGCGCATCGGGCAGGGGCGCGATAATGCCATCAATTTCCTCAAGGAGCATTCTGATATGATGGATGATATTGAGGCCAGGCTCAGGGATGAACTTGGTTTGAAGGCGCGCAACACCCGGAAGGAAGAGACCAGCTAGCCCTGCCCTTTACCTACAAATCATGCCACAGAACCCTTGCACACGGGCCAGACCAAGGCGCGGCACGCAGATAATGGTTATTCCATTAGCAAGTACCGCAACGCCGGTATGGCCCGTACGCAAGGGTTCCCTTCGGGCGAATCGCTGGCGCACGACTTATGGGTAAAGGGCAGGGTTAGCCTGTCGTGGCGGAAGAAAAGCAGGATAGAGCCGCGTTTTCCTACGCGATACGTCTGTTGGGGCGGCGCGAATATTGCGAGGCTGAAATCCGCAATAAATTCGGGCAACGGGAATACCCGCTGGCTTGCGTGGAACGTGTAATTTCGCGCTTAATGGATGGCGGATACCTGAGTGAAGAACGGTTTGCTACCGAATTTTTGCATTCCCGCCTGCGCAGGGGAGAGGCACCTTGGCTGGCTGCCCGCAAAGCGCGGCAGAAAGGCGTGAAAGATGCTGCCACCCGGGATGCACTGGATGAAATCGAGCGTACGTTTGACGCCTCTTCGGCGTGTCGTAAACTGATTGGCAAGCGTGACCCGCACGGGCTTCGTTTCGCGGAGGAACGTGTGTGGCAGCGCCATGCGCGTTATTTGCGGAATAAAGGTTATGATGCTGCTACCATCCTGCGCTGCTTGAATGAAAGGTCGGAGGTTTAAGTGAAAACATCGGAGATTCGGCAGCGGTTCCTCGATTATTTTAGCGGCAAAGGGCATGAGGTCGTACCTTCCAGCTCGCTGGTCCCGCATGGCGACCCGACGCTGATGTTTACCAATGCCGGCATGGTACAATTCAAGAGCGTGTTTCTCGGTAACGAAAGCCGTCCCCGTTCTACGGCCGTATCGAGCCAGAAATGCGTGCGCGCGGGCGGCAAGCATAATGATCTGGAGAATGTCGGTCATACAGCGCGGCATCACACATTTTTTGAGATGCTGGGAAATTTTTCTTTCGGTGCCTATTTCAAGAAAGAAGCGATTGGCTACGCATGGGAATTTCTGACCGATGAATTAAAACTCGATGCCGACCGCCTGTTTGTGACTGTGTTCGAGGATGATGATGAAGCCGCTGATATATGGCTGAACGATGTCGGTATCGCCCCGGATAAACTGGCGCGTATTGGCGCTAAAGATAATTTCTGGTCCATGGGCGACACAGGCCCGTGCGGCCCGTGCTCCGAGATTTTCTACGACCATGGCGCACATATTCCGGGCGGCCCGCCGGGAACACAGGAGGAGGACGGCGACCGGTATATCGAGATATGGAATCTGGTGTTCATGCAATATGACCGCGATGCCGAAGGTGTGCTGAACCCGTTACCGAAACCGTCTGTGGATACCGGCATGGGGTTGGAGCGTCTTGCCGCCATACTGCAAGGCGTACACAATAATTATGATATTGACCTCTTTCGTAAGCTGATTGCTGCCGCCTGCGATGTGACTGGTGTGGCATTCGGCGATAGCGATGAGAAAGATGTGTCGCTCCGCGTGTTGGCGGATCACTTGCGGTCTGTGTCATTTTTGTTGGCGGATGGTGTGTTACCCTCGAATGAGGGCAGAGGCTTTGTGTTGCGCCGCATTCTTCGCCGCGCCTGTCGTCATGGGCGTTTACTGGGCATGCACGAAGCTTTCATGTACAGGCTGGTGGATGCGCTGGTGCGCGAAATGGGGCAGCACTTCATCGAGCTGAAGGCAGGCCAGGCCAATATCGAGCAGACAATTCGCATTGAGGAAGAGCGTTTTATCAAAACCCTGGACAAGGGGTTAAAGCTTGTCGAAGAGGCCGCAGCCAGGGCGGGCGATGGTGGTATAATTCCCGGCGAAACGCTCTTCCTGCTCTACGATACCTACGGGTTTCCAACAGACCTGACCGCCGACATCCTCAGGGGCAGGGATATTGCGCTGGATATGGAAGGCTTCGGGAGCTGTATGGAAGAACAGCGGACGCGGGCACGGGCCGCATGGGGAGGTTCGGGCGAACAGTCCGTACCAAAAGCTGTCTTTGATGTACGCGAGCAGTATGGCCCGACTGAATTCCTCGGTTACCAGACGTTGACGGCCGAAGGTCTGGTTACCGCCCTGATAAAAGATGAACAAGCAGTGGATGGTCTTGCCGAAGGTGAAATGGGCTGGCTGATGAGTAATCAAACCCCATTTTATGGCGAGTCCGGCGGACAGGCGGGGGATACAGGCGTCATCGGGTCGGATGCAGGTACATTCAGGGTTAGTGATACCAAAAGGTTGTTGCCCGATCTTTTCGTCCATGTCGGCAAGGTTGAAAAAGGGGTTGTTAACATAGGCGATACCGTGCGTTGCAAGGTGGATGGCGAGCGCCGAGCCGAGATTCAGCGTAATCATACGGCCACCCACCTCATGCATGCGGTATTGCGTCATATTCTCGGTGAATATGTAAAACAGGCGGGTTCTCTGGTGAACGCCGAGCGATTACGCTTCGATTTTTCTCACCACCAACCTGTTTCGACGGAGGAGAGAGCCGGGATCGAATCCAGGGTGAATGCTGCGATCAGGGCCAACGATACCGTGGATACGAACACGATGACCCGGGATGAGGCAGTTGCTTCCGGTGCGATGGCGCTGTTTGGCGAGAAGTATAGTGATGAAGTGCGCGTGGTATCGGCTGGTTTCTCCACTGAACTGTGTGGTGGTACGCATGTGTCGCGTACCGGTGATATCGGGCTGTTCCGTATCATTTCCGAGACCGGTATTGCCGCAGGCGTCCGCCGCATTGAGGCGATGACTGGCGAGGCTGCGTACCAGAGTTTCGTTGCCGATGCGAGTGCGCTGAGCGATGTTGCGGGCAGGATGAGAGTGCGTTCGCTCGAAGCTGCTGATGCCGTAGCTACGCTACAGCTCAGGCTGAAAGATACCGAAAAAGAGCTTGTATCACTTAAAGCCAGACAATCCACCGGCATACTCGATGATCTGATCGGCACGGTTGTTGATGTGAGTGTGAATGGCGGAACGATCAAATTGCTCGCCTCCGAAGTAAAGGACATTGCGGATATGCGCGACTTTATGGATAAAGCCAGGGGCAAGCTGAAATCCGGGGTGATTGTTTTCGGCCAGGTCAGGGGCAATAAAGTACAATTGGTCGCAGGCGTTACCAAAGACTTAACGGGGGCATACCACGCAGGACATATCGTGCGCGAGGTTGCCGCTCTTTGTGGCGGAAAAGGTGGTGGCAAACCCGATATGGCGATGGCGGGAGGCACCGAACCTGCAAAATTGAAAGTAGCCCTGGCTGCCGTCGCAGGGTTGATTGGAGGTTCTGTCGATGATGCCGATGGCCCTGTTGTATCCGGGAAAGTGCATCTGAAAAAGCGCCAGGCAGGGTGAGGATCAAGAGGATTCCCCCGCTTATTCTCCCGTTGATTTCCCCCGGCGTTGTATGAGCCTGTTTCCACGTCGTCACGCCCTGCGTATTCTGCGCCATCACCCTATCGCCGACGAATCCTGGTTTGGCGTGACCCGGCGCATTGATCTGGTGCAGGCGCTGATTCCAGCGGACCGAGCCCGTTTGCGTGAGCTGGCAACGCTGTTTCTGCACGCCAAATCTTTTACCGGCGTGCAAGGATTGACGATCACCGATGAAATACGCGTTAGCGTGGCAGCGCAGGCTTGCCTGGAAATTCTCAATCTGGAGTCGGAAACCTTTACCGGCTGGATAGAAATCGTGGTCTATCCCGGAGCCTTTCGCGTGGCGCGGGAGGCCATGGATGAGGATGGCGTCGTACACGAGGAAGCCAATGCCCTGAGCGGCGAATCCTGGTCGCGTGGGCCGGTGATCCTGTCCTGGGAGGATGTTTGCCGCGACAGCTTTTCGCCCCGCCCCGGGCGTAACGTGGTCATTCACGAGTTTGCCCACAAGCTGGATATGCTCAGCGGCCGCGCCAACGGTATGCCACCACTGCATCCAGACATGCCCGTCGCGGATTGGACGGCAGCTCTGAGCGAGGCCTTCGAGCATTTGCGATGTAACGTAGAGCACCACCATCGCCCGCATATTAACGCCTATGCGGCAACCAATCCGGCAGAATTTTTCGCCGTAATTTGCGAGTACTTCTTTACGGCACCGGGGATCCTTCACAGGTACTGCCCCGAGGTATATCGCCAGTTAAAGGCCTATTTTCGGCAAGATGCGCTGGAGCGCTATCAGCATGTGTAACCCCGCTACGAAGAATAAGGCGTGGATGGTCGATGGCCATATCCACCGGACATGTGTGATACCGACATGCCCATGATCGCTTATGCGCTTCTGGTAGGGGCTATCGCCGGACTGGGCGCAATCACTTTCCGTTTGCTCATTGCCCTGTTTCACAACCTGCTGTTCTTCGGTCACTGGAACTTTGATTACAACACCCTGCTTCATACAGCGGAAAGCAGTTGGGGTATTGCAGTAATCGCGGCACCCGTCGTCGGGGCACTGCTGGTTGCGTATCTGGTCAAGACATTCGCGCCGGAGGCCAAGGGGCATGGTGTACCCGAAGTGATAGACGCCATCAACTTCAATCACGGCATTATCCGGCCCAAGGTGGCGATTATCAAGGCGCTGGCCTCGTCCATTTCTA
The DNA here is from genome assembly GCA_964624255.1 of uncultured Zetaproteobacteria bacterium. Classification (GTDB taxonomy): domain Bacteria; phylum Pseudomonadota; class Zetaproteobacteria; order Mariprofundales; family Mariprofundaceae; genus JAUZQZ01. The sequence goes on along the minus strand of CAZUWV010000047.1, from coordinate 2,680 downwards.
TTGGTTCGGGGGGATCAGTCGGCCGCGAAGGCCCGATTATACAAATCGGCGCAACCTTTGGCTCGGTGATGGCGCAATGGATGCATCTCCCGCTATGGCAACGCAGTACATTGATCGCAGCCGGAGCCGGTGGCGGTATCGCTGCCACGTTCAATACACCCGTCGGCGGCGTTTTGTTCGCTGCCGAAATCATGATGGTGGAAATCAGCGCCCGCACACTGGTGCCGGTCATGATCGCGACCGCAACGGCCAGCTATATCGGACTGCTGTATTTCGGGAATACCGCTTCATTCATCATCCCGCCGCTAACGCTCGCGGTACCCGCCAGTTTGTCGGCGGTGGACTTCCTGAGTTACGCGGTCCTCGGTTTGATCGTCGGTGTGATGGCGATGATCTACACGCGGTCTATCTATCTGTTTGAAGATTGGTTCGAGCGTTTGCCGGGTAATTATTATACCCGTCATGCGCTGGGCATGCTACTGGTCGGTATCCTGATGTACCTGCTGATGCGAACGCTCGGACATTATTATATCCAGGGCGTTGGTTACGCCACGATTCAGGATATTCTGGATGGCAGGCTGAACAACATCCAGGTCTTATTGTTACTGGTAGCGGTCAAGTTACTGGCGGTTTCCCTGACGCTGGGTTCCGGTGCCTCCGGTGGTGTTTTCTCGCCCGGCCTGTTTATGGGGGCCGCGCTTGGTGCCAGCCTTGCGATCATCGGCAATCACCTTTATCCACCCCTCGCGGCGGACCCTGTGAGTAGTGCCGTGATCGGTATGGCGTGCATGATCGGCGCGAGCACAGGCGCTGCGCTGACTGCCGTTGTGATGATTCTCGAAATGACACATGATTACAATGTGGTGATCCCGCTGATTATTGCCGTTTCTCTGGCTTATGCAGTTCGGCGCTATCTACTGGCCGAGAATATTTATACCCTCAAGCTTGTCCGACGCGGGCATCACGTCCCGACTTCATTGCAAAGCAATTTATATTTGACGCACGAGGTGCTGGATGTCGTGCGGTCGCCGTATGTGATACTGGGTGCCGATGCGAAGGTTTCCGACCTGCTCAAGCGGAGTACGACCACGACCCTCCCCCATGTTGTGCTGGTTGACCAGGGAAAGGTCTGCGCTGTTATTTCATCGGCAACCCTGGCGGGCATACCGCAGGGTGGTGATGCCGATCCGCCGCTACAGCAGTTCGCCGAGCCGTGCTACAGCCGGGTCAGCGAAAACATGATGGTTGCCGATGTCTTCGCCCAATTATGTAGCGAGCATTGTCGCATCACACTGGTCATGAATCATGGCGCCACGGGCCATACGCCGGACGCCGTCGCGGGCGTACTTTCGTGGGCGGACATTTCGGCAGCCGCGAGCCTGCCGCATAATATGCGGCCCGTTAAAGATGCCGGCCCGGACTCTTTATGATACGACGGCATCCTCTTGAGCCTCTTGCGCGTTCCTTTACCCACAACGAATTCTTCACCGCGCACGGATATGGCAAGGCTCTCTATTTGAACATACCCAGAAATGGCATCATGGAGAGATAGAGAATCAGGAGTACTGCCCCCAGGTAGGTGATGGCAAGTAACGGGGCTTCCCTCACTTTGTCCAGCACAGTGCGCTGCTCTCCCCGCTGTCGTAGTTGTTCGTATGTCTGCCTTGCATTTTTCCGGCGTTGTTGCTGATAGGTACCTATCAGTGATCTGGCCTCTTTCAATTGTGTCTTGCCACGCAGCCAGATTGCAGGCAGTGAGATACCCCAGTTACCAGCTCCGGTTTCATAGAAATCAATGCCGTGGTCGCGCAGCAGGTCGCGCACCTCGTCGGCCTCGTCCGGTGGCACATGTCGCAGCTTGAACAGTAACTCAGCCAAGGTGCCTGGCGCCCTGCCCCACACTCGCGTGCCTTGCCCTGCCCTTTACCCACAAATCATGCAGACTCCTGTGAAAGAAAGATTCCCGTAGCGTTATGCGGCCACCGCCAGAGAAGACGAGGCTACGGCTTGCACTCTATTCTCCTGCCTCTGGGTATTTTGCTGTTTTTGAGCCAGTCCCTGCCAACCTTCGTGCAGGGTTTGCGCCAGATGACTCACTTCATTCAGGGCGGCCACGGAATCTTCATTCTGTGCTTCCGTCATGCGCCGGTACATGTAGATGTACAGGCTGGACAGATCACTGGATATTTCCCCGCCTTTCTCATGGTCCAGACTCGAAATCAAATCCAGCAGCGCCTCCATGGCGCGCGCAGTTTGCTCTGCCCGGACCTCGACGTTCCCGGACTCCGTAGCCAGCATGGCCCTCGCCAGCGATTGCACCAACGCCTCATAGGTTAGCAACAATAGACCCAATGAGCTGGCACTTTCCACCTGTAGCCCGCGATAGAGTTTATATCCTGTCATAGCACTTCTCCTCGAAATCGGATTGGTAATTCATTCAAGCCTTCTTATCTATCGGCAAAAACACCCGTAGGTTAATAGCTGAGATTAGAGCCTCTTGCAAAACTCCGGGTGGATGAGCGGCAATCCCGCGTTGAGCCAATTTTCGGGATAAAATGAGGTGCATGGTGATTCCATGGAGCGAAACTCCAGCGCGGAAATAGGCCAACGTGGGAAAGCCGACCGCCGCTCGCGGGTTTTGCAAGAGGCTCATTAGGCAGCAGGTTAAATCAACAGGTTA
>CAZUWV010000046.1:0-12032 GCA_964624255.1 uncultured Zetaproteobacteria bacterium | reverse complement strand
TGTGTTGGCACGAACGGAGATGATCGGGATGTACCAAAAGAAATAATATTGAGGCGCATCATCCGTACCTGTATGTGGTTCACGCCCCTCGACAACAAGCATACTCACACCACACCCGACGATGGTAACCATGCCCGAAAACAGCTACCACCTTGGTTGCTGTATGCCAGCTCAAGGCGACCATGCATGCGTTCCATTAGTTCGCGGCTGATGGCAAGTCCGATCCCGCTTCCCGAGCCCGTTTGCCTGGTGGTGAACATGGGTCTGAAAATTTCCTCCTGAAGCTCCGGAAGAATACCGGAACCATTATCGCGTACACCCAGCGCGATGCCGCCATCCAGATTTTCAGTCATCAATTCCACGCAACCATCCTCCTCGCAGGCATCCATAGCATTCAGCAATAAATTAACCAGCACCTGGCGCAGCATGGATGCATTGGCTATCGCTTGCACCGGAGATGCCCTGAATATGGTTTCAAGTTTTATTCGTTTCTGGCGTGGGGACATGCGCGCCAACATCACTGCGCTTTGAGCCACTGTTTCGATGTTGACGTGCGTCAGGTCAGATTCAGCCCCCGCTCTCCCATAATCAAGAATGTCGTGGATGATTATTTCCGTGCGCGATAGCTCACTCATGGCTATCCGTACACGCTCAGCAGCATCCTCACTTTGGCCTCGACCCAGCTTACGCAAGGCTGTTTCGAGAGAAACCGATGCGCCGGCCAGCGGATTACCTACCTCGTGAGCGATACCTGCGGCCATCAGCCCCAGCGCCCGCATTTTTTCATGGTGGGCGGCCATATTGCGGGCATGGTTCAATTTGATGTCTCGCTCCAGGAGAGCTTCGCCCATCAGATTGCAGGCGAGCGCCAGCTCTCCCAGCTCATCCATGGGAAGTTCAGGGCAATGAATATTGAAGTTTCCGTTACTGATTTTTTTTAATTCGCGGCGCAGGTGTACAAGCGGGTGGACCATGTGCAGATAAAGGTAAGTGGTTAATCCTGCAAGCAATAAAAACAGACCGAGAATAGAAAACATGAAATCATTCCGCATGTCTATGCGCATGATGGACGCCGTGCGCATAGCCGCATTCACACTTCGATCCAGTTCATGGTGCCTTGCAGACAAGTGTTTCGATGCCTTGCCCACGATGTCATCAATCTCACGCATCAGGATCGGACCCTCAAGGTTGCCGGAAGAAAACGGTAAAGAGAAAACCCTCCTGGCCCTTGATGTAATACTCGCCAGCGTTCTGGCAAGCTGCAAGCCGACAGGCTGCCCAGCATATTCCCGCTGAAGGGCCATCGCCATCGCCTCACGGTTGGCTTCAAATATTTTTTGTTGGTGCCAGTCACCATTGATGAGGAATGAGCGGACCGGAATCACCGTATGCATCAGCTCCATTTCCAGTTCGTGCAGATGATGGCTTTCGTGATTGACAGCTTCGACCAGCAGAGCCTTCTGATGCAACGTATTGAAGTCCCGGGTCATATGCCACCCAACGTATGTAACCAGCGCGAAAACCAGTGCGAGCCAGCCTCCGATCTTCCATGCCAGGCGGGACCGCATGCCTATTCTCTGGGGAGATCGCCGTGTCTGGCAATATATTTCAACGCCCTGACCGTATCCGCTTCGGCCCATGGGTAAGGTCCGATCACCTTGGTAATGATTTTTCCTTTACGGTTCATGACCAATGTTTCCGGATATTTGGATATACCCAGTTTTGGTGCGGCAATGGTTATGCCTCCCTGATCCAGAAATATGGGGAAGGGCAACTTATGATCATGGACAAAGATTCTGACATCGTCGATGTTTTTATCCACGGACAAGCCGACCACCAGAAACTGGCTCTTTGGCAATATCCGGCTCAACTTTATCAAATCCGGCATTTCCTTGCGGCAGGGAGGGCACCAGCTTGCCCAGACATTAAAGACAACGATCTTACCTTTGAATAGTTCGCGGCTATAGACAATGTTTCCTGAGAGACCATGCAACTTAATCATGGGAAACATATCTCCCTTACCAACAACCCGGATGGCGGTGCTTCCACACGAAACCAGCAATAGGACCAGTAGAGACAGAAATATATTTTTCACCCGATAACAGGATTTCGAACCGCGCATGACCTACCTTTTTTTCCTGAACAGGATAGCACGAGACGGATTCAAGGCCAGATCCTCGCTCTCCATCACAATTCGACCTTACGCAGCCTGAGTGCGTTGGTAATGACAGATACCGAACTGAAACTCATCGCCGCTGCGGCAATCACTGGCGACAGCAGGAGCCCGAATGCGGGATACAGTACTCCGGCAGCAATCGGTACTCCGGCAGAGTTGTAGATAAAGGCGAAGAACAGATTCTGACGAATGTTTCTCATCGTGGCGCGAGAGAGGCGACGAGCGCGCACGATACCGGTCAGATCACCCTTGACCAAGGTTACTCCCGCCGACTCCATCGCCGCGTCCGTGCCGGTGCCCATGGCAATGCCGATGTGCGCCTGGGCCAGGGCCGGCGCATCGTTGATACCATCGCCTGCCATGGCCACGATTTTACCCTCATTCTGTAGCTGTTTGATAACGGCCGCTTTTCCATCCGGCAAAACATCCGCTTCGAAGCGGTCAATACCCAGTTTCGCGGCTACGGCGGCCGCAGTATTGTGGTTGTCTCCGGTTAGCATCATCACTTCGATACCCTCTCCATGCAATGCCTTGATGGCATCGGGAGTAGATACCTTGATAGGATCGGAGACCCCCAGCAGGCCCGCAAGTTGTCCGTCCACGGCAACATACATGACTGTTTCACCACCGCGTTGATGCTCCTCTACTTCAGCATCGGAAACGCCTATTTCAATGTCGCTATCCTGCATCAGTTTTGCGTTACCCAGCAGGACGGCGCGCCCTCCCACTGTAGCGCGAACACCCTTGCCCGTTACTGCAGAAAAACCCTCAACCCGTTGCAACTTCAGATCCCGCGCCGTTGCCCCATGCACAATGGCCTCGGCCAGGGGATGCTCACTGGCCCGTTCGATGCTGGCGGCCAGGCGTAACAGCTCGTTTTCAGCCAGGTCCCCTGTTGCCCGAACAGTGGTCAAGGCCGGCTTGCCTTCGGTCACGGTGCCGGTCTTGTCCACTACGACCATATCCACCTTTTCCATAATCTCCAGCGCTTCGGCATTCCTGATCAGTACGCCAGCGGTAGCACCGCGGCCGGTTCCCACCATAATGGAAATCGGTGTAGCCAGCCCCAGGGCGCAAGGGCAGGCAACAATCAACACCGCCACCGCATTGATGATGGCATGCGCCAATCTCGGCTCTGGCCCGATAAAGAACCATACGGCGAAGGCGAGTAGAGCGGCACCGACTACAGCCGGTACGAAATAGCCGGCGACGGTGTCGGCCATCTTCTGGATTGGCGCCCGCGAACGCTGGGCTTCGGCGACCATGTTCACGATTCGCGACAACAGCGTGTCCGCCCCCACCTTCTCGGCCCGCATCAATAGCGAGCCATTGCCGTTGACCGTGGCACCAATCAATTTTTCCCCGGCGAATTTTTCTACCGGAACGGGCTCGCCGGTCACCATGGACTCATCGACGTAGCCCTCGCCTCCGGTCACGACTCCGTCCACCGGCACTTTTTCGCCGGGACGGATGCGCAGAATATCATCTGGCTGTACGTCTTCCATCGGTACATCGGCCTCAGAGCCATCCACATGGACGCGCCGCGCTGTTTTCGGTGCCATGCCCAGCAGCAGTTTAATCGCTTCATTGGTACGGGACCGGGCGCGCAGCTCTAACACCTGACCGAGCAACACCAGTGTAGTAATGACTGCCGAGGCCTCAAAATAGACATCGACGAGGCCACTTTGCATCCGCATCAGTGGTGGAAATATTTCCGGTAGCAGCAGCGCAACCACGCTGTAAATCCAGGAGACGCCCACACCAAGACCAACCAGCGTAAACATATTCAGGTTCCAGGTCTTGATGGACAGGACAAAGCGCTCGAAGAACGGCCAGCCACCCCACAGCACCACCGGCGTTGCCAATACAAATTCAGTCCATTGCACCGCGTGCATGGAAAAGCCTCCCGGTAGCCAGCCGGGAGCAAGATCGGCGACCATGGCCAGCAGGAAGAGAGGTGTGGCCAGCGCCGTACTGATCCGGAAACGTCTTGTCATATCAATGAGTTCCGGATTTTTTTCTTCGCCGGTTATCGTGCGCGGCTCCAGCGCCATGCCGCACTTTGGGCAATTACCTGGCACATCGCTGACAACATCTGGATGCATGGGGCAGACGTATTCGGTTTTTTGGGCAAGTCGAGGTGTTGCCATCGCTTCCAGCGCCATGCCGCATTGCTTACAGATGCCGGGACCCTTCTGCTCCTGACCAGGGCACATCGGGCAAAAGTACATGCCCTCGGGACCATCAGCCGAATGATTGACTTCAGCGGCGTGGTGGTGCTCGCAAACCTGCCCCTTCTTCGTGTACGCCATCGGGTCCGCCGAAAACTTGTCCAAACACTTTTTACTACAAAAACGGTAGCTTTTTTCAGCATGTCTGGTGCGGTAGGAGGATTCGGGTTTAACATGCATACCACATACCGGATCAATGGTGAACTGCTCCAGCTCGGACTTGAATTTTTCCACACAATGAGCGCTGCAAAAATGCCAGATATGCCCGTCATACTCTGCACTGTGAGGCGAACCCTCTTTAACTTCCATGCCGCAAACCGGATCAATATCCATTATATTTTCTCCCTGGAAGCGATCGCAAGATATGTGAGCGGAAACCGGCTATCGTCACCACAAACGGATCGGTAACCTTTTCTATCCCTTGTCATGGGCATTCCAGGCTGCAGATTCGGCGACCGAGCGCCACTTATGACCATTTTCCGCCAGTAAGGAATCTGCCTCGACAGGACCATCGCTGCCGGCAACATAAGTGGGAAGCGGAGCCTCATCCGCTGCCCAGGCTTCCTCAATGGGTGTAATGACACGCCATTGTGCCTCCACACCATCCCGCCTGGTAAACAGGGTGGCATCACCACGCATGGCGTCCAGAAGAAGGGTGGCGTAGGCAGAGGGCGGGTAACGACCAAATACTGACTGGTGACGGAAGTCCATCTGCACCGGACCGGCCTTTCTTATACCTGGTTGTTTGGCCCCGAAGGCCACGCTAATCCCCTCGTTAGGTTGAAGCCGGAGGATAATGACATTCGGTTCCAGATCATCCTCTCCCGGAAAGATACTAAGTGGAGGGCGGCGCAAATGCACGGCAATTTCCGTGACCTGGTCAGCCAGCCGCTTGCCCGTGCGTAGATAGAATGGCACCCCCGCCCAGCGCCAGCTATCAATGAAGAACGTTAGTGCTGTATATGTTTCAGTCATTGACCCGGAGGCTACACCTTGCTCATCTCTATACCCGGGTACAGATTTTCCTTCAATGGTCCCAGGTGCATATTGGGCGCGCACCGTATGCGTTGCCACATCATCAGGATTCATGACCCGGATCGAACGCCAGACATCGGCCTTTTTATCCCTTATCGAGTCCGCATCAAAAGCGACCGGTGGCTCCATCGCGGTCAGGGCCAATAGCTGCATGAGATGGTTGGCCACCATGTCGCGCAACGCGCCAGCCTCTTCATAATAACCGGCACGATGGCCGACGCCCAGGGGTTCAGCAGCGGTGATTTCAACATAGTCGACGTGGCTGCGATTCCACACGGGCTCGAATAACGTGTTACCGAAACGGAAGAAGAGGATATTCTGCACCGTTTCCTTCCCCAGATAATGATCGATACGGTAGACCTGTCGTTCATCGAAGGCCTGCGCTACAGTATGGTTAAGTGCGCGGGCCGAGGTGAGGTCGCGACCAAACGGCTTTTCGAGGATGATGCGGGACCACCCCCTTCCCTCGCGGCTCAGTCCACTCTCCGAGAGACCATCGATAATCGTGGGTGCAACAGAAGGTGGCGTGGCGAGATAGAAGAGCCGGTTGACACCCACTGGGGCGGAAACCTTACCGAGTCGGTTAGCCAGGCGTTCGTAGGTATTCGAGTCGGAAAAATCGCCAGCCATGTAATCCAGACGCGTCGCAAATGCATCCCATTCGCGATCACTGAAGCTGGATATTTCCCGCGACACATCCGCCGCAGTACGCATGTCCGCGCGAAACGCTTCAACATCCTTCGTTTCACGGTCCACGCCAAGAACCCTGAATGTTTCGCAAAGGTACCCTTTGCAGGCCAGATGAAATAGCGCTGGCACAAGCTTGCGCCGGGTAAGGTCGCCACCAGCACCGAAGATAATAACCACGCATGGGTCGCCTTGCGCTAATGGTGGAAGCTGAATCACGGGTTTATTCATACTCGCTTGCAAGAGACTCTTCCTTATCGCACATAAGCGTCGGCGGCATAACGGCGCATCATGTGGTGACTATTGAATATCGAGGCGTTTTTACTGATGGCACCCTTCATCACAGCGATCCAGCCAGCCCGATCTCCGTAATAAAGCGGCAGCACGACTTTTTCCAGCTTCTCATAGAGCGAGAATGCATCGTCATCGTTGTCCGCTTTTCCATACTCACCGATGGCCCAGCCCGTCACCCCCTCAATACAGCCCTCGATCCACCAACCATCAAGCACGGACAGATTGGGCACACCGTTGAAGGCGGCTTTCATACCGCTGGTGCCAGAGGCCTCCATGGGTTTGAGCGGGGTATTCAACCACACGTCCACGCCCGCAACCATGGATAGCGCGATATTCATATCATAATTCGGAATATAGGCCATGGGGATGATACCCGAAAGATCGCGCATATGATGATGCAGCTCCTCAATCAGGCGATGGCCTGCCTCATCCATGGGGTGAGCCTTTCCGGAAAGTACGATCTGAAACGGGTGTTTTTCGGCGATGGCCTTCAGGCGTGCAATGTCGGTAAACAGCAAATCTGCACGTTTGTAGGCAGTCATGCGCCGGGCAAAGCCGAGGATGGGAAGTTCCGGTTTAAGCTCGATACCGGCGAGTGCGCGGACCTTGCCGATCAAGCTCTGCTTGGCCTCGGTATGGGCTTGCCAGACGCCCTCACCATTGATGCAACAGTCAACACGCAATAATTGTTCCGGTTCGTGACACCAGCCGGGAAGGTGTTCATCGTAGAGCTTGCGAAAAGGCGGCGATGCCCAGGTATAGGCGTGAACGCCGTTGGTGATGGCACGCACGCGGTAGCCGGGAAACATCTTGCGCGAGACCTCGGCATGTCGTTTGGCCACCCCATTCACATAATCACTTAAATTCAGTGCCAGCCTGGTCATATTGAGACTGTCACCGCCCGTCAGCAGTTTCAGGGTGTCGGAGTCGATTATTTCACCCATGACGCGATGCACGAGGTCACGCGGAAATTTATCCTGCCCGGCTTCGACCGGCGTATGGGTGGTAAAATTACACATTTCACGCACCCTGGGTACGTCATACGGGGTTTCTCCCGGCCGCAAGTCATCCAGCGGGTAGGCATAGCGGCGCAGAAGTTCAAGGGTAAGGAGAGCGGAGTGCCCTTCGTTCAAGTGATACTGGCGCACGTTGAAACCGAGGGCGTTCAGCAAGTCCACACCCCCGATACCGAGGACAATCTCCTGTTTAAGGCGATAAGCGGCATCACCGCCGTAAAGACGATCGGTGATCCGACGATCCTCATCGCTATTTTCATCAAGGTCGGTATCGAGCAGGAGTACCGGCTGCGTCCCGCCCATATGACCTTTCAAAATATAAAGCCAACCGCTTACCCACACATTGCGGCCCTCAATAGATACGGTCACTTTTGCGGGCAGGGAATGGGCATATTGCGCCGGATCCCAGGGGTCGGGGCTTTCACTTTGCCGGCCTTCATCATCAATCGTCTGGCGGAAATAGCCCAGACGGCTGACAAGAGTGACGGCCACCATGGGCATTTCCAGATCGGCGGTTGAACGGAGGACGTCGCCAGCCAGAACGCCGAGGCCACCGCTATAGGTGGGGATGTCGTTTTGCAGCGCGATCTCCATCGAAAAGTAGGCGATTCGCTCCTTACGGATAAACTCTTTCAGCATGGCTTACTCCTTCCGGTTGAATGTGACGTATTTTAACCTGTACGGCCCATGAATAATACAGGACAGGACAATACGGCCAGCGACCGCATTTGCATACGCCAACAGGCAGGTTCTACCTGTTGACCCCCGACACGAAGAACGTCGCCTTTTTCCGGTATGGGTTGCGAGGTGTCCAGCAGTATAGACCAGTGATGCCTCTGAGGGAGAGGATCGGGCAGATGGAAATCCACGGTTTCGGCGGTGGCATTGAACAGCAGGCAGAGAGCTTCGCTTGCACCCTTACCTGCATGGATCACACAGCCGAGGAGACCACGCGGCCCATCCCAGTCGGGAGGTGCCAGATCAGGACCGAACCAGCGGATTTCTTCCGCCGAATAGAAACGCTCTTCCCGTAACACAGGAAAGTGCCGCCGGAGGTCAACCAGGGCGCGTACAAAATGATGCAACTCTGCATGACGCCGCGACAAATCCCAGTCGTACCAACTCGTCTCGTTGTCCTGACAATAAGCGTTGTTATTGCCACCCTGACTACGACGAAACTCATCGCCACCGAGCAGCATAGGTACGCCGCGCGAAAGGAACAGCGTTGCCAGCATATTTTTGATCTGACGCAGGCGTATCACTTGCACCACCGGGTCGTCGGTACAGCCTTCGGCACCGTAGTTGGCGCTATAATTATCGCTGGTTCCGTCGGCATTATCTTCGCCATTGGCTTCGTTGTGTTTCTGCGCATAACTCACCAGATCATTCAGGGTGAAGCCATCGTGACAGCTTATATAATTAATACTGTTCAGTGGTGATTTGCCACTGTGTCGATAGATGTCGGCGCTACCGCACAGGCGGCTGGCCAGGATACCGGTCATACCTGCATCGCCGCGCCAGAAACGGCGCACGTCATCCCGATAGCGGCCATTCCACTCCGACCAACGCATACCGGGAAAGCTGCCCACCTGATAGGCACCGCCCGCATCCCAGGCCTCAGCGATAAGCTTGACACCGCTCAGGATCGGATCTTCGGCGATACGCTCCAATAGTGGTGGATTGGATAACAGGTCGCCACGCTCGTCGCGGCCCAGAACAGAAGCCAGATCGAAGCGGAAGCCGTCCACGTGCATTTCAATGACCCAGTAGCGCAGGCAATCCAGGATATAATCGCGCACAACCGGGTGGTTACAGTTCAGGGTGTTGCCGGTGCCGGAATAGTTTTTGTAGAAACGCCGGTCGTCCTCCAGCAGGTAATAAACGGGATTATCCAGGCCGCGAAAGTTGAGCGTTGGTCCGAGGTGGTTGCCCTCCGCCGTATGATTGAAGACGACATCAAGGATCACTTCGATACCAACCTGATGCAATTCTCGTACCATGATCTTGAATTCGTTGATCTGGCAGCCCACATGAGAATGGCTGCCGTAGTCTTCTTTGGGGGCGAAGAAAGCTACTGTGCTGTACCCCCAGTAGTTACGTAGGCGCGCGTTGGTGAGCGGGTTCCGCCGCGTCAATTCGTCCGCGTGAAACTCCTGCACCGGTAACAATTCAATGGCGGTCACACCCAGCGACTGCAAATAGGGGATTTTCTCCACCACGCCGGAAAATGTGCCTGGATGGTGAACGCCGGATGAAGGGTGCATGGTAAGGCCACGCACATGGGTTTCGTAAATGATCGTTTCGCGCCATGGATGAGCGGGTGGTCGGTCATCCTTCCAGTCGAATTCGCCGCCCGGTAACAGGCACTTGATCCTGGTTCCGGCATCGACTGTATTTGCCATGACCATGGGAGCACATACACGGGCGAAGTCCTGACAACCGGTACCGGTAAGAGCTACGGCATAAGGGTCGAGAAGGATTTTATGTTTGTCAAAACGAAGCCCGTGTTCCGGTACATAAGGGCCGTCCGCCTGCCAAGCGTACAGCATATCATGGCCAGGATCATCCACGCATACATGCCAGACATCTCCCGTACGGTTGCGCCGTGGATCGAGGACGATGACTCGAGCCGGGGTCTCATCCTGCGGGTTGTCGAACAGCAGCAAACTAATATGGGTAGCGTGACGACTGAAGATGGCGAAATTAACTCCGGCACGTCCCCGATGTACGCCCAGCGGCAGGGGAATACCTGTTGCCAGCTTTAGCGTCATGAGATAGTCACCACCCGACCGTAGCGACGGATACGAGGATAAAAAAACAACGCCAGTATGAACAGGATAACCTTCCTCCCTCTATTTATTTTTCAATAAATAGAGGGAGGAAGGTAGAAATTCAGCCCGCACGGACCGCCGTCTGCAACACATCATCATCCAACACCTTGTTATCGACCTTGCAATATGCAACCTGCTCATCCGCAAACACCTCGACTTCAGCCACGCCATCAACTGCCAAAAGGCGCTTCCGTAGCAGATTCGCGGCCCCCTCATCGGCAACATCGACATGTAACATGCGCGTCGCCACATGACGGGGCGGAGCCATGGTCAGTGCCGCCAGGAACCACAATACGAGCAGCCCCGCAATAACAAAAAAGGCCTGAGCTTCGTTGTGCTGGGCCGGGACATACAGAAAACCACCAAGTACACCGCCGACGAATGCACCAAAGAATTCGCAAGTGTTATATACTCCCATCGCTGTCCCCTTGGCCGATGCAGGTGCAATCTTGGAAATAATTGACGGTAACGTAGCTTCCAGCGCATTAAACCCAACGAAGAACACGAACAACGATGCCGCAATGGCCCCCAACGACGCCCCCCACAGTGCCATCCCTATCTGGGCGATAGCAAGCAAAGCGATGGATGACACGAACACCTGTTTCATCTTTCGTTTGGCCTCCGCGACAATCACCATCGGTATCATCAGCACGAAAGATCCAGCCATGACCGGCAAGTACAGCTTCCATTGCGCCGCACCCGCCAGCAAAGGATTCGAAGGATCCATCAATACCATCGGCAACACCACAAACATCGCCGTCAATGCGGCATGCAACACGAACACACCAAAATCCAGCCGCAGTAACTCACCGTTAGCCAAGACCTTCCCCAGCATACCGGCTGTCATCTCCGCATCGCGGTGATGTACCTGACGTTTCGGCTCGGGAACCACGAGATACAAGAATAAAATACTGGCAAGCGACAGCGCCGCCGTCAGCCAGAAAATACCGGATACACCCATAAGGTCTCCGAGGATAGGCCCGGCCACCATGGAAACCATAAAGGATACGCCAATCGTCATGCCAATCATGGCCATGGCCTTGGTACGGTGTTCCTCACGCGTAAGGTCAGCCACCAACGCGATAATGGCAGCGGCAACCGCGCCTGAACCCTGAATGACCCTGCCCAGCAATACACCAGTAATGGAATCAGAAGAGGCGGCAATGACACTGCCTATGGCAAACAGCAGCATGCCCGCAGCGATCACCGGTTTTCGCCCGATTCTGTCGGACAGCATACCGAATGGAATCTGCAACAAGGCCTGGGTCAAGCCGTATGCACCCAGCGCAATACCCACCAACATCGGATGCTCTTTAGCTCCTGCTAAATTGTGCGCATAGGGTGAGAATACTGGTAAAATGAGGAATAAACCGAGCATGCGCAGGCCGAATATACCAGCCAGCGACATGGCAGACTTACGTTCTTCCGGCGTCATGGATTCAGCCTTGACCTGTTTCCGGCTCATATAAAAACCTCCTTGTCGTTGAGTGGCGGGCATGCTGATAATGAAGAGGCGCAGATGCAAGCGCACCGTTTACCCCTTTTATGGTAAATTTACCGATTTTCAGACCACTCGATCCTCAGCATTCAGTAAATATCCCCCGGCAGAGCCGGGGGTCTTTAACCAAAAAGAGGATGCCGGAGGCATCCTCTTTTTGTGAGACAAAGGGGGCGAAGTCCTGAAAGAATTCCGCTTAAACGACTTGCGAACGAAGCCGCTACGCGGCGGGATAAAGCAGTCACTTCCAAGTAACCTCCTGTG
>CAZUWV010000045.1:0-12055 GCA_964624255.1 uncultured Zetaproteobacteria bacterium | reverse complement strand
AATTTCGCTCCATGGAACCACCATGCACCTCATTCCATCCCGAAAATGGGCTCAAAGTGAGATTGCCGCTCATCCACCCAGAGTTTTCAAGAGGCCCTGTATTTTCGTCTCAGTGCTTGTTCCATTTGCTGCTCTTCTCTCAGAGAATAATTCACCCTTTGCGAAGTGTCCACAATTGCCGGACCACTTCAGACAGGCTCCCGACGCCATATCCCTTCCTGTAGTCCCGAAACACTTGAATCAGAAACGTACAACCCGTTAACTTGTCAACGATGCCGCTCTATAGCAGCCTAGGGACCAGTCTGGGGTACGCGCCAATTCATCAAGGGGAAGTTAGCATATGACCGTGATCGATTTTGAAACCGCTCGTCATAATATGGTGGAAAGCCAAATACGCTGCTGTAAAATCCTTGATTCGATTCTGCTGGACACCTTTGAGACCATACCTCGCGAGGATTTTCTTCCTGATGACATAAAAAGTCTGGCCTATATGGAAGGGCGTGTTCCACTACCCTGCGGACAGGAAATGCTAAGTCCTCTGCAGGAGGGATATATCATGCAAACACTGAATTTGCATGGCGATGAGCGGGTGCTGGAAATCGGTGCCGGCACAGGTTTTCTCACCACGTTACTGGCCATGCATGCTAATGAGGTCATCGCCTTTGAACTGCATGCACCCCTAGCCGCTCTGGCAAAGAAAAACCTGGATACACATGGTATCACTAACGCCACCGTAACCTGCGCCAATGGTATGGAAGAAAACACTCTGCGGAATGTCGGTAAGTTCGATGTCATTGTTCTGGGGGCTTCGCTGGAAGCCATCCCCGGGTATTTCAGTGAAAGTCTAAAAGAAAACGGGCAACTTATTGCGTTCACAGGCACAAATCCGGTGGTTGAGCTAATCTCCATGAAACCTGCGCCGTCCGGCGGATGGCACAGCGATGCTTTAATCGAAACCCTGTTGCAAAGCATGGAAGGCCTGCCGGAGAAGCGAAAATTTGTATTCTGAGCCTCTTGAGCCCCTTGCAAAACCCGCGAGCGGCGGTCGACTTCCCCACTTTGGCCCATTTCTGCGCTGGAGTTTCGGTCCATGGAACCACCATGCACCTCATTTCATTCCGAAAATGGACTCAAAGTGGGATTGTCGCTCATCCACCCAGAGTTTTGCAAGAGGCTCTCTTGTGAAATATTTCCACCGCAAGACTGCGCATGTAACCGTATCTGAAAATACCCCATTCGGAGACCCGCCTGAAACGGATATGAAACGACGGCTCCTATTGCAAGGAGGCCTGCTTGGCGCGGCTGTGTTGGCTTTTCCACGAATAGGCATGTCCATGGTTTCTTCCCCTTCGCCCATCACCCCGAAAATTTCAAAAGCGGAGCTGGCTGTACAGCTCAAGGCCGAATTCAACCTGCCCGAGGCGGTCACTGGCCCGATCCTGAACGAAGCAAAATTCTCGCCCAGCATCATCGAACGCATGCGGCTTCCCTACGAAGCAAAAACTTATGCACGATACCGCCCGCTGTTCGTGAACAGCAGGCTTTCCAGTATGGGTCGTATGTACATCTCCAAACACTCGGTCATTTTTGCGCAAGCCATGAAACGATATGGTGTACAAGCGGAAATTATCGCCGCTGTTCTTGGCATGGAAACCCGTTACGGAAGGAATCGAGGACGGGATAGGGTGCTTGATGCGCTATATACACTTTCAACGGGTTATCCGAAACGCGCGGCATTCTTCCGTAAA
This sequence comes from uncultured Zetaproteobacteria bacterium, assembly GCA_964624255.1. Classification (GTDB taxonomy): domain Bacteria; phylum Pseudomonadota; class Zetaproteobacteria; order Mariprofundales; family Mariprofundaceae; genus JAUZQZ01. Next base: position 10,307 of record CAZUWV010000045.1, on the reverse strand, counting down.
CAACTGGGAAATTTCATCCTTTTGTGCAAAGAGGAGCATCTACAGCCGGATAAAGTCATGGGATCATACGCCGGTGCGTTTGGAACAACCCAGTTTATCCCTTCTTCCTACCGCGCCTACGCGGTTGATGCCAATGGCGATGGCAAACGTGATGTATGGAATTCCGCTGCGGACATTATCAACAGCGTCGGTAATTATTTTCACCTGCACGGTTGGGATGCAAGCGGCCCCGTCGCACGATGGATGCCGCACCTTCCTCAAACAGCCGCACTGGAGCACCTCAGAAAGTCCGGCATGCGGGACTGGAAGAAGCTCGGGGAAATACGCAAGGATTTACCTGCCTTACCCCCCGCCTGGAAAAACAGCGACCGCGTCACCCTGATTGAAATGGATACAAAAACAGGGCGGCGGACGGCATTGATCCACTATAACTTCTATGTCATTACGCGCTGGAACCGCTCGTACAATTACGCCATGGCCATTACCGAGCTGGCAGGTATGATGGGGTGTGAACGCTGCAAACCAGGCGAATGACCGATAATAAAAAAACCGCCCGACTTTTTCCACGGGAGGAAGGAAAACCATCTCCCTTTTACCCGCTCCATTTTTGCCTGATCTGTCTCATGCTGCTGGCATCCTGTAGCACGACCCGCCTCAGTGACTCACCGTTTCTTGGCATGCGCACTTCCTCATCAACATCCCTGCCCCCGGGAGGACATGCGTCACTTGCAAGTGGTAGCGGTGGCTATTACAAAACGGGAAGGCCTTACCGAGTAGGTGGTCATACCTATTATCCCTTGTCTACGGCCAGGGGCTATGATGAAACCGGCATCGCTTCATGGTATGGGCGCGATTTTCACGGTAAAACTACCGCTAACGGCGAGCGCTATGACATGCGCGCCTTGTCTGCCGCACACAAAACACTACCCTTACCCTCTCTTGTACGCGTTACCAACCTGGAAAATGGTCGGTCGATTGTGGTACGTGTAAACGATCGTGGCCCCTTTGCCAAAGGGCGATTGATCGACCTCTCCCGGGCCGCCGCAAATGCCCTCGGTTATGCCAGGCAGGGTACCACCCGCGTGCGTGTGCAAGCCCTGGATACAACCTTCTCCGATACTTCTCTCCATTTCGCACAAGCGTTTCCCGAACACATACCTTCCTCGCCATCCGCGAATAAACACGCCCCTGTCAAACGAGTACGTCCATCAACTGCCGGTCTGTACGTTCAGATCGGCGCGTTTACCCAATACGGTAATGCCATAAAACTCAGTTCATCATTATCGGCACAATATCCGTCGATTCGGGTTCAAGCCTTCAAGCATGCCATGCAAACTCTTTATAGAGTACGTATCGGGCCTTTTTCCGAGCTACGGACTATTGAAAAAACCATCCTGTCACTGCAACGGCAGGGATATGGCAAGACCGTGGTTATTATCGAATAGCGGCTCCCAATCGGGTCAGGAACGCCCCTGGGCAAACAGGTTTCGCAGCAGAGAAAAGCGTCTGCGAAACGTGGCTATCGTAGCCAGCCTGTCAATGCCGGAAGTGGCGAATTCCCGTGAAGACCATGGCGATGTCCCCTTCATCAGCAGCAGCAATGACTTCCTCATCACGAATCGAGCCACCCGGCTGGATAACAACTGTCGCGCCAGCCTCGACCAATGCGTCCACACCGTCGCGAAACGGGAAAAAGGCATCGGAAGCGACAGCCGATCCCCTGATATCTTGACCACCATGATGGGCGGCGATTCTTGTCGAATTGACCCTGTTCATCTGGCCCGCACCGATGCCCAGTGTCGTGCCATCCCTGGCAAAAACAATCGCATTCGATTTTACATGCTTGGCCACAGTCCAGGCGAAGAGCAGATCGTCCCATTCTTTTTCCGTTGGCGTACGTTTGGTGACGACCTTGCAGGCATCACGGCTCAGAATATGCGTATCTCGCTCCTGTACCAGCAGGCCACCATTGACTCGCTTGAATTCAAGGCCTCCACTTACTGCTCCGACAGAAGGTGCAAGTATCAAGCGCAGGTTTTTCCGCTCGGCCAGCGTAGTGCGGGCATCATCGGAAAAGGCGGGGGCAATGACTACCTCCATAAAGGTCTCAGCAATCAGCTTTGCGGTCGCCCCAGTCAGTTCGCGGTTAAAAGCAGCAATGCCACCAAAGGCCGATACGGAATCAGCAGCCCGCGCCCGCTTATACGTTTCGGCCTGATTCCGCCCGCTTGCAACACCGCACGGGTTGGCATGCTTGACGATGACAACAGCGTCGTCCTCGAAATCGCGTACCAGCGCGAAGGCGGCATCCGAATCGCTGATATTATTGTAGGAAACAGCTTTGCCCTGTAGCACCTGACAATCGGCCAGCGATATACCCTCGTCCTCGGGGTCGGCATAGAAAGCGCCAGTCTGATGTGGGTTTTCACCGTAACGCAGTGTATGAGCAGTCTTGATAAACTGGAGACTAAGAATATCAGGAAATTTTCGTTTGCCGCCATCGGGGTTGAGCGCCGAGAAATAATTGGTGATGGCACCGTCATAAGCGGCAGTGCGAGCAAACGCCTTGACTGCCAGCGCCCTGCGTTTGTCTTCATCCAGCGTATCGTTACGAATGAATTCAAGAACCATTGTATAATCTTCAGGGTCAACGATTACCGTCACGAAACGGTGGTTTTTGGCTGCTGCACGGATCATGCACGGTCCGCCAATGTCGATATTTTCGATCGCATCGTCGATGGTGCAACCTTCTTTGGCAACAGTCTCGCGGAAGGGGTAGAGGTTCACACAGACCAGATCGACCGGCCCAATGCCGTACTTCGCCATGGAGGCCAAATCACTCTCGTTATCGCGGCGCGCCAGGATACCTCCGTACACCTTCGGGTTCAGCGTCTTGACGCGGCCATCCATCATTTCCGGGAAACCGGTGTAATCCGAAACATCGAGAACGGGGATACCGGACTCGCGCAACACTTTTGCCGTACCACCCGTAGACAGAATTTCGGTACCTCCCTCAGCAAGTGACCGGGCGAATTCGTTTACGCCACGCTTATCGGACACGCTGATTAACGCACGAGTAATTTTCGATTTACAGATGGACATGGTCAATCTCCAAAATAACGTACCCTTGATAATCTTCTGTTTCGGGCGCACCAGCATAAATGCTGCCGCGCCCTTGCTGGATCCTTTGTCCGCAACGAATCCTTCGTCGGTCGGTCGTATGCGCAGCTACGACCCCCATAAGTCCGACAGACGCCTAGACTAGAAAAGTCAGGGTGGAGTTTTAATTTTCTCAGGACCTCAGCCTGCGTGGCGACCTGCGGTTGTCAACAAGTGAGTGCGGCTATGGAACTATCCGGCGATCACACTGCGGGTGGGGAGGCGTTTGAGGTAAACCCTCGACTATTCTACAGCGGTTCGCTCGAATAGCTCGCTACCATGCGGTGCGTTGCACCTGCCGCAAGTTGCACCACATCATCCGCTGCATTGGCCGTTTCCACACACAACATCTTCAAATAACCGTCTGGACTAAAATCGTCCATCTTCTCCGCCGATTCAAACCACGGATTCCAGACAACAGTGGAAGTGCTACCTCCACTCCGAATAATGATCTTCCGGCCCATGTTTGGGTCAACGATTTCAGTACGGTTGCCAGTACCAAGATAAATTCGGTCGGTTTCTTCGTGTATGGTAACCGGTCCAATCTGGATTTTCCGGGAATCACCATCCATTTTGTCTATATATTCGCAGCCATCCAGGCCTTCGATATGTGCCGATCGCACATCGTCGACCAAGAAATAGGCATGTAACGCCTCCCCCAGTACAAACGTTGAATGGCCGGGATTCGCTGTCTCTATCTCAATAAAGAGGTCGCTACCGACAGTCACATGCAGTTGTACGCATAATGGATGCGAGCACATCTCCCTTATTTTACTGGCTTCGGTTAATTCAAGGCCGACCCTGGTCCTGCCATCGGGCAATGTCTCGGATGAGATCGGCTTCCAACCTGCGGTGCGCGCGAGCCCGTGCCTCGGCAGGTTGGAATCAGTGGCATGCGAACCAAACCATGGCCAACAAACAGGCACTCCGCCGCGCAGTGATTTGGCTGGTGCGTATATCGCCCCCTCGGACATCCAAATCAACGGCACTTCGCCTCTGGCCCGAAACCCAAGCACATGCGCGCCCTGCAACGCGATGGATGCTTCACCCCGCTCGTTGCTAATCCGTACCACGGGCATACCCCCCCTACCCGTGGCAAATTTTACCTGCCCGCTTATGCCGAATTCTGTGTTGAATTGTCCCGGATTAACCACACTTTTCCCCCATCAAGGTGAGCGAACACAAGCAAGGCATGCTTATAGAGCCTCTTGCAAAACTCGTGAGCGGCGATCTGCTTCCCCACTCAGACTTTTGCCACTCAGACTTTTGCAAGAGGCTCTATAGTGACCACCATGTGTATCACGAGCCTCTCACAAGAGGCTCGTCATTATGCTATTTTGACCTCGCTCCCCCACATGCTCGTCAGACCCCGGGCCGATCAAATATGGATTGCCCGACCTTCCGAATCCAGTACCGACTCGTGGATCATTTCAGATAGCGTCGGATGCGGGAACATATGGTGAATCAACTCCTCTTCCGTTGTCTCAAGCGTGCGTGCCAGTTGCAGGGATACAATAAGTTCAGTGGCTTCTGCACCAACAATATGGGCGCCCAGAAGTTCGCCCGTTGCCGCATCAAAGATAGTTTTAACCATACCTTCGGTCTCAGCCAGCCCCAGCGCCTTGCCGTTGGTGGCGTAGGACATGCGGCCAATCTTTACTTCAATACCTTCATCTTTACATTGTTTCTCTGTTTTTCCACAAGATCCCACTTGCGGCTGACAGTAGGTACAACCAGGAACATTGCCATAATCCACCGCATGCGGTGCTTTACCTGCAATAGCCTCCACGCAGACAATACCCTCATGGCTGGCCACATGCGCCAGAGCTGGCGCACCGATCACATCTCCGACGGCATATATGCCAGGATGATCGGTGCGGTAATAATGATCCACATTAATGATATTCCGCCCAATTTTCATGGATGTATTTTCAGCGCCGATACTATCGGTGTTGCCAACAACACCTACGGCCACCAGGCAAATATCACCTGTGATCGTTTGCTCTTTGTCTTTCACCATATATGCAACCACGGCTTTCCCATCCACGTTCTTGGCTGAGGATACCATCGCATCGGTAACGATCCTGATGCCATCCTTTTTGAACGCACGGTCTACCACCCTGGCAATTTCGGCATCCTCCAGCGGCAAGATCTGCGACGCGGCTTCAATGATCGTGACATTTGAACCCATCGCGTTGTAAAAATACGCGAACTCCATACCGATGGCACCGGATCCAATAACCACCAACTCTTTCGGCAACGATACTGGAGCCAATGCTTGTTTGTAGGTGATGATAATTTCATGATCAACATCCATGCCGGGGAAAGCTCTCGCTCGCGCGCCGGTGGCGATAATCACATGTTTGGCGGTAACCTGTTTGCTGTTGCCATCACTATCTTTGACCATCAGTCTGTTACCGGCTTCAAAGGATGCATATCCATCAATATGCTCAATATTATTTTTTTTGAACAGAAAACCGATACCGCTATTTAACCTGGAGGAAACCTTACGCGAACGCGCCACCGCCTTTTTCAGATCAGGCTTTGCCTTGCTGATGCCCAAACCCAATTCATCGCCGCTGTGCTGAATCACGTTAATCAACTCGGCTGTGCGCAACAACGCTTTGGTCGGAATACAGCCCCAGTTCAGGCAGATACCACCCAGATGCGTAGATTCGATACATGCCGTCGTCAGGCCCAGCTGGGCAGCGCGGATCGCCGCCACATAACCCCCCGGACCCGCACCAATGACCACGACGTCGTATTCACCTTCGGCATTGAACACTCCGGCTGGCTTGAGTTGCAGTTCGGACCTGTCACCTTCTTCTTCGGTAGTACTACGCTGGACAGCAGTCAGCGTTTCAAGAACCTGTCCGGGTGTACCGATCGCCGCAGGAGCTGCTGCGTTGGCCGCACTATCGGTCAAAGAATCTTCGTCTAGACCCTCCGGCATATAATCCTCCGGCACTTTCTCATCCTCCTCGCCAATCACGGCAATGGGTGAACCAACCGGCACCACCGAGCCTTCTGCTTGTAAAATTCTGTGCAGAACGCCCTCATCCACGACCTCCATCTCCATGGTTGCCTTGTCCGTTTCGATTTCGGCCATCACCTCGCCGGACGCCAGTTCATCACCTTCTTTTTTCAGCCAGCGAATAATCTTGCCCTCGGTCATCGTGGGCGAGAGTTGGGTCATAAATACATCAATCGGCATGCTTCACCTCATTAAAGGTTGGCCACAGAGATACAAAGACGCAGATATGTGGAGCCCCTCTCCGTATTTGTGTCTCTATGGCGAAAGGTTAATCAAACAAGAACGCTTGCGGGTGTTTCCAGGTGTTTCTTCAGCGCAGCGAGGAATTCAGCACCCACGGTGCCATCGACCACGCGATGGTCGCAGGATAACGTCAGGGTCATTACTTTCTTCACTTGCACCTCATTATCTTCCACGATGGCGCGCTCCCCTGTTGCGCCTACGGCCAGGATCGCGCCTTCAGGCGGGTTGACGATGGCGGCAAACTGCTGAATGCCATACATACCCAGGTTTGAGATCGAGAACGTGCCACCGCTGTACTCCTCCGGTTTTAATTCACCTGCCCGGGCGCGCGCCGCCAGTGCCTTCACTTCACTGGAAATTTCGACCACACCCTTTTGCTCGGAAAAACGAATAACCGGCGTAATCAGACCGCCCTCAATGGCGACCGCGACCGAGATATGTGCATGTTTATGTTGCAACGTGTGCGTATCGGTCCAGCTGGCATTGGCCGTCGGCACATCCACCAGTGCCTTGGCTACGGCCTTGATGATGAAATCGTTCACGGAAAGTCTGAACGCACCATCGGCTGCATCATTTAATTGCGCGCGCAGGTCCATTAACCTGTCCATGGCTACATCAATGGTCAGGTAGAAATGCGGAACCTGTTGTTTGGATTCAACAAGACGCCGGGCAATAGCCTTGCGCATCATTGAATTTTCAATGCGCTCAAATTCATCCTCATGATAAGGTAACGGCCCTTGTGGCAACGGCCGAGCCGGGAGTGCTGTTATCGTATTCGTGCTTGCACCGAGGTTGATACCCTGGTGAACAGCTTTCTCAATATCGGCCTTGATGATACGTCCATTTGGGCCGGTACCCGCTATCGCTGCCAGATTCAGCCCCTGCTGTTTGGCTAGACGCCGCGCCAGCGGGCTGACCTTGACACGGCTGGTTTGGACGACGGCCTCAACCGCAGGCCGAGCTGCAGTGGTGTGAATTTCAGGCGCAGGCTGGACCTGCTCCGTGGTAGATACTTCGTCGGATTCCGGCATGTAGTCGCCGGGTACGTCCTCGCCGTCTTCGGCGATGATTGCAATCGGCGTACCAACAGGTACCACCGCCCCCTCTACCTGCAAAATTTTGTGTAAAATACCTTCGTCCACGACTTCCATTTCCATGGTCGCCTTGTCCGTTTCAATTTCAACCATCACCTCGCCGGAAACCAGCTCATCCCCTTTCTTTTTCAGCCAGCGGACAACCTTGCCCTCAGTCATCGTGGGCGAGAGTTGGGTCATGAATACATCAATCGGCATGCTTCACCTCATTTAATGTTAAGCACAAAAGGATGAAGATGGGCCATACGAATTCCCCTTCGTGCCTCTCTGGATCCTCTTGCAAAACTCTGTATGGTAAGAGGAATCCTTTCTCATGCGCGATTGCAGACCACACGCGCGGCTTCGACAATCTCAGCCACACTGGGCAGCGCCAAAGTCTCCAGGTTGGCGGCGTAAGGCATGGGTACATCTTTGCCTGTGACGCGTACCACAGGCGCATCCAGATCATCAAATCTTTTCTCCATGATGCGGGCAGAAATTTCCGCACCGATACCGGCAAAACGCCAGCCTTCCTCAATGACAACCGCCCTGTTCGTTTTAGCCACCGAAGCAAGAATGGTGTTTTCATCCAGCGGTTTGATGGTACGCGGGTCGACGACTTCGGCGTTGATACCCTGTTTGGCCAGTTCTTCGGCGGCGATCAGCGCATAGCCCGTCATACGCGAATGAGCGATAAGGGATACATCATCACCCTGACGCTTGATGTCGGCCTTACCCAGCGGAATGAGATACTCTTCATCCGGAACATTATCGATATCGCCATAATTGATTTCATTTTCCATAAAAATAACGGGATCGTTATCGCGGATTGCGGACTTGAGAAGCCCCTTGGCATCGACTGGGTTGGACGGCATCACCACTTTCAATCCCGGCACATTGACCATCCAGTTCTCCAGACTCTGGGAATGCTGCGCGCCCACGCGCGCCGCCGCCCCGCCTGCACCGCGCAAAACCATGGGTACGCCATACTGGCCAGCCGACATGTAATTCATTTTAGCCGCTGCGTTAACGATCTGATCCAGCGCCAGAATCGCAAAATTCCACGTCATAAACTCAATGATGGGCCGAAGCCCTGCCATCGCGGCGCCCACGCCGAGACCTGTAAAACCCAGCTCGGTGATGGGTGTGTCGATCACGCGTCGAGGGCCGAATTTATCCAGCATACCCTGACTAACCTTGTAGGCGCCATTATATTCAGCGACTTCTTCACCCATCAGAAATACGGATTCATCGCGCTCCATTTCCTCGCACATCGCCTGATTCAATGCTTCGCGATAGGTAATTTTACTCATGGTCAACCCACCTTGCCCGGATAGGGGTATGCGCCTTCAATCGGGTCGGCATACACATCGGTCCACAATTGCGAGGCATCGGGTTGTGGTTGTGTTTCCACGGCCTTGGCGATGGCATTGATTTTCTTCTTGATAACCTTGTCTTTCTCCTTGAAGGACTCCTCGCTGGCAAGTCCTGCTTCGACCATCTGAGCTTGTAAACGCGCAATCGGGTCGCGGCCAGTACGCCATTCATCCACCTCCGCACGCGTACGGTAGGTGGCCGGGTCAGACATCGAATGCCCTCGGTAGCGGTAGGTAATGGCCTCTACTATAATGGGCCCGTTGCCTGTGCGAGCGTGAGCAATGGCTTCGCTCATCTTACGTTCTACTTCGAGAACATCCATACCGTCCAGTTGCATGCCCGGAACCTTGAAACTGATACCGCGTTTGAACAAATGTGTTTCCGCCGAAGCACGGCCCAGCGCCGTACCCATGGCGTACTGGTTATTTTCCACCACGAAAACAACGGGTAAGCCCCACAGCGATGCCATATTGAACGATTCATAGACCGCACCCTGGTTCATGGCACCATCGCCAAGGAAACACAGGGTGACGCGCTTGTCCCTTCGGTACCACGATGAGAAACCGAACCCGAGACCCACCGGTACCTGTTCACCAACAATGCCATTGCCACCGGCAAAGTTATTCGCGCTATCGAACATATGCATGGAGCCGCCTTTGCCCTTGACGATACCACCAGCCCGACCCAGCAATTCGGCCATAACTGCAGCCGGATCTGCACCACGCGCCAAAACATGGCCGTGATCACGATAACCGGTTAGAAAATAATCAGAAGCCTCAGCCGCGCGCTGTGCGCCAACACACACCGCCTCCTGCCCGTTACACAGGTGGCAGAAGCCACCTATCTTTTTCAGCCCATACAGTTGCCCCGCTTTTTCCTCGAAACGCCTTATAAACAGCATTGAATCGTGCATGGAATGCAGGGTCTCGGCGCTGTATTCACGGCCTTCCTGGACGATACCATGACCGGGCTGGTCAGTATTTCTCTGCTTGACGGACATGGACTCCCCTGTGTCAGACTTTAGCCTGGACGCCTCATTTAACGCGACCATTCCAAGACCCTGCCGGACTTATGGAGATCGTAGCGGGCAGGTGGGGAAGCGAGGCTAAAATAGCATGGCCTTGAGGCCCATAGCGGTAACTATGCAACGATAAATCATGCTATTTTGGGCCGCTTCCTTGACGCGCAGTAGATTCCCCATAAGCCCGGCAGGCTCCCGAGAAAGCGCATAATGCCCCAGCCAGACGCCAGCGGCAACCAGAAGCGAAAAGATGTTTTACGACTACGTGATATTATATATCCATGGGATAGCCATGCCAGAATCCTGTCGGACTTATCCCATCTTTGTCAGCTTAAGCCAAAAAACAGGGTTCATCCGGCAAACGCGTACGTTCAGTGTTAGGTTTCGCCAAAAGAGTTCA
>CAZUWV010000044.1:0-12331 GCA_964624255.1 uncultured Zetaproteobacteria bacterium | reverse complement strand
GCCGATCACCACCAGGGCACACAATTTCTCCTGCTCACCCCGCAGGCCGCTGTAGACGCCATCGGCCCACACATAGACCCACCGGTTCCTATCCAGAGCTGCTTCGCACCAACTCCGGTACTCTTGCCCCCAGAGCTGCTTCAGACGCGATACCGTACTCGCCGACAGCCCCGTGGCCTGCGGACCCACCAACACCTTCAGGGCCTCGCTCATCTCGCCACTGGAGACCCCCTTCAGGTACAACCACGGCAGCGCTGCCTCCAGCGATCGGGTCTTGCGCACATAGGGCGGCACCAGTGCTGAATGAAAACTCACCGCCTCGCCGGTCCTGGCTCTAACCTTCGGAATCCGAACCGTTACCGGCCCCAACCCCGTCTGTAACTCGCGCTCCGGCAGATAGCCGTTGCGTACCACCACCGCCCGGCCATCCCCCAGCCGCCGCTCGGCATGCGCACCCAGCAGCTCCTGCAATTCCGCCTCCACCGCCTGGTGAATCAATCGCCGCGCCCCACCCCGCAGCAGCTCACTCAACACATCACTGTCCGCCTCTCGACCGGCTAGTTCAATTACGTTACTCTTACTCATAGTGGCGTATCTCCTCAGGTTGGTTGTTTGTCTTGCAACAACAAGTCAACCAGATACGCCGCTTCCTTTCAACCCCTCATACACCAGATTCGGTTATAACTCCACGGCCCGGGCGCTGGACAACATCTTCGTCGAGCGGCTCTGGCGCAGTCTCAAGTATGAAGACATCTACCTGCGGGGATATGCCGCCATGGGTGAACTGACACTGGGCCTGACGCAGTACTTCGGGTTCTACAACGGCGAGCGTCCACACCAATCCCTCGCCAACCGCACCCCGGATCGGGTTTATGTGAGCGCCCAGGGCGGAGGCGCAATGATCGTGGACTGAAAGTCCATAGGTTATTTACGAACGACTGAAAGTCGTTCTCCCGTTAAAACTGCAATGTGTCGCTACGCGACCGTTTGTAAAATGATAGAGCTAAAGCCTTGCACTAAAGTGCATAGTTTTGCACTAGCGGTTTGAGACAATAAAAAACCAGAAACTATGGCAACATCGGAGCAGCGCCGCACAGCTGCGTGTGAGATGGGATGTAGAGCTTAAACTCGGTATGTTTCTGTCTTGACATTAGGGTCCACTTTACCTCGCTCACTTCAATCCCTTAGGTGTTGCACTTACAAGTTGAATTCAGGCCAGGCCACATGGTCATATGTTCGAATAATTTGCGCCGCCGGCCAGCATCTTTATTGCATCTACCCACCTCTTTCAGGCGCCCTCGGCGGAGCCGGGAACGCCTGTGATACGAAAACCTGCACCGTCGATTTTGTAGCGCTTGTTGAGGAAAATCAACACCGAGGTTAGAGCCTCAGCCACAGAGGAGTTATCGATAGCCCCGGCGTGCCAGGCGCGCATGCCCATGGCTCCGGCCAACTGCACCACAACTTCGCGCGCCTTGGGATCGTTGCCGCTGACCAGCACATCACAGTCGACGGCGTGCTGCTCGTCATCCTGCAGGTGGGCGGCAGCGATGTTCTGGAACGCAGAAACCACGCGCACGCTCTCACCGAGAAATTCCTGTGCCTGTTTAGCTACCGGCCCGTCCGCCGGCAACTGCACCCGTGCCACCCTGGGCGGCACCAGGGGCACTGTGGCGTCAACGAATATCTTTCCCCGCACGCCATCCCTGACCGCCTCCAACATGATTCGGTGGCTAGCAAAAGGCACGGTCAGTATGACGATATCACCCGCCACCGCGGCAGCACCGTTCTCCATTCCTTTGACGGGACGGCCAGCCCGCTCCGTCAGTACGACAGCGGCCTTCTCCGCCTTCTCCGCGGAACGCGAACCGATTATCACGGAATAGCCGGCCCTGGCCAGTTTATAGGCGATCCCGGAACCAAGGTTTCCAGTTGCCCCGATGATGGTGATCATGGGAAGTGATTCTGTCATGCTATTCTCTAAAATCTGGTGTCTTTTACGCACGCTCTCGGGCATAGTACTTCGGTGCAAGCGTAATAATAAGCATGCCTGAAAGCGTCTTGCACGTGAAGGTGGAGCGATTGACTGCCAGCGAAGAAGCGGAGCATCGGATGGGTCCGGTCCCCAGGTCAATCCACCTGGTCGATGCGGTGAAAGTGGGTAAACACGGTCGCCCGCTGGCCGCGCACGAATCCACATAATGTAACGCCAAAGCGCTCCGCCACTTCTATCGCCAACGACGTGGGAGCGCTCACTGCCGCAACGATTTCCAACCCAGCACGTACTGCCTTGGTAACCATCTCCAGGCTAAGCCGGCTCGAGAGCAGCGCGCCTTTGCATTCGAATCCACCACCGGACAGCAGAGTAGCGCCGATAGCCTTATCCAGAGCATTGTGCCGGCCAAGGTCCTCAGCCATGGCATGGATCCGTCCGTCGGCGGAGAAGATGGCAGCTGCATGGGCGCCGCCGGTCTCGGAGAAAATAGCCTGATGCGAAAGCATCTCTTTCATGAGTTGGGAGAAACCCTGGGCATCGAGCCTCATCCGGTCCGGCACCTTGTTCAAGCATAATGTATTGTTCTTCACCACTTCTCGACTGCCGCAAAGACCGCAGGAACTGGTCATGACCACATTGCGCCGGCGGGTTACGACGGCCTCTGGAGACTTTAGTTGCATGCGTACCACACCTGGAATCTTATCGTAGAGTGCCATGGTACGGATGTCTTCCATCCCCTGAATAATACCTTCGGTGAATACGAAGCCTGTGGCCAGCGCCAGCGCTCCTGAGCCCCTGCCGTTGATGAGTCCGTCTCCATCCACGTACCTGCCCGCTTTCACCTGATCTGTAGGAGTCCACATCAGAGTGTAAGTGCCGACGTTCTTTACGTCGATGGTCAGTGCGTCTTCCTGTATTACTCGGCACTGTACCTCCTCCACCGGCTGCCCGGAGCCATGATGTTGGTGGCTTTGAACTAGACGTATGCCCGGTCTCATGAAACGTGTTCCTTTTGACTTACTAAAGAATACATTTTGATTAACCGACACTAATGTTTGCCTATTTTAACTTGAATCTCCGTTCTTTTCGATTTCCGATGTCAGCTAATCAATACCCCCCTTAGTAACTGTTTTTGAGATTGTGCAGCAAGCTTATTTGCGGTTCATAGACGCCTGCCTTAAAGATCAGGAGCCGAAAAGTATAAAATCCGGCTACTACGCCAACCGCTGCAACCAGACCGCTTACGGTGGAGGCGCCGCCGAACCACAGAACCAGAATCGGTAGCACTACCCCGACGCCGAAGACCAATAAAAGGAATGGCTTGGCGAAACGGCCTCTGATCAACAGCTCCAGAGATTGCCGCGCCCCCACTGTGCCATGATAGGCCGCGTGCAACAAGCTGAGCAGCACCATCAACGTCGCAGCAACAAGGACGATTAGCACTTTGCTAAGCAGTACCGGATCGATTCCATTGAAAAACAGGCTTAGGGCCAAGGTCACAGCGGCACCGCTGGTCAATGCGTACACAATACTGGAAACCGGTATCAAGCCGGAATTCCAAAGTGCTATGGCCGAAGAATGGGACATGGCAAAACCCTGGTAGGACATCACCAACAAGGCAGCAGCGATCGCCACTAATTGCACCAGCTTTCCGAGTATACCGCCTCCGCTCCAGCCATACAGGACGTCCAGCACCACCAGTACTCCGAAGGACACAAACACGGCGATACCGATCAAACCGCGGCTGACCCAAGAACGATCCGGACGCAGAATGGCCCGCCAGGACCTTATGGGTACGCCCATGTGGCTCAGGTGAAAATAGGGCTTGCCGACTCCGACGCAGATCAGGCCGAGCACCATCCCAGGCACGAAGCCAAAGTACATGGAGACCAGAAATGTCCCCGCCCCCAGCTCATCGAAGAAAAATGCGGTGGCCATGTGAAAATTCCAGTAGCCTTGAAACCGGTATCCCAACTTGAAGCTGTCACCGGAAAACGTTGTCTGATTGGAGGACATTTTAAATCACGCTCCGTTAAGTGTTTGTTACAATCGGTGCTCAATCGATATAGTAGACCTTGGGTTTGGTGTTCTTATCCGCCAAAGGCACCCTGCCATTGCGCTCACGGATCAGGCGGCTGGGCTTGCTGTCGGGGTCGTCCAGATCACCGAAAATGCGCGCATCGGTGGGGCAGGTCACTACGCAGGCCGGATCCAGACCGGCGTCCACCCGCTGACTGCAGAAGTCGCATTTGATAAAGGTGCCCGGAGTGAAACGCTTGTAGCCATCCTCCTCGAAGGGCGTGAGTTCGCCTGTGCCATAGAGTCCCTTCTCAAGCGCATCCTTGGACACCTGGCTACGGGCATCATAAGGGCAAGCCACGGCACAGGAGCCGCAGCCGATGCACAGATTATCATCTACCATAACGATGCCGTCGTCCCGCGTATAAGTCGCACCGGTGGGGCAGACTTTTTGGCAGGGCGGATCCTCACATTGATTACAGAGAGTGGGGATATAGACCCGCTTCACAGACGGGTATACTCCGTATTCCTCGCTCAGTGTGCGTGTAAAAAATACACCGTCCGGCAAGCTGTTTTCCTGTTTACAGGCGACCACACAGGCGTTGCAGCCAATGCAGCGCTTCAGGTCAAAAACCATTCCCATGCGTGCCATATCAGTGTATCCCCTTGCCTTTGGCGATGTGGTCGACTACGTCGTACACCGTGTCGCTTTCATTGCCCTTCTTGAGGAACTCCGGCCAGTCATTCAGCCTGGTTAACTTCACCCGGCATGCGCCTTCCGGTTGACCGGTGACTGCATCCGTGTTGAGCAGATTGTAAGGCAGCATGTCGTTGAAATGCCCACCGCCGCGGCGCACGGCCTTGTTCTCGCTGCGCATGCGTGACAGCGAGTTGGAAACCCCGATCGCATCCGGGTGCATGGTCTCCACACCGGACACACGACCGAAAATCGGTCCGCCATGGGGGGACTCAAGTTTGATGATGTCGCCGCTCACAAGCCCCTTGCTCTCCATCGTTTTGGAATTCAACAGGATAGAAGTATGCACCGGATCACGGTAAACGATATCCTTGATCCAGGGATTGCTCAGGCTCTCGCCGAAGTTAATCTGGCTGTCCTTGAAAAAGAAACCGTACAGATCGTACTCCGGCGGCTCTAAATGGATAGGATCCAGATCCGGCGTCGGCAGGGGTTGATAGTCATCCCAACACCACTCATCAACGAAGGGCACGCCCTTCTCCACCATCGCGGCCTTGAGCTCGTCGCGTACCTTGAGCAAATCCTCGATGTAGAAATTCAAGCGCAGACCATCCCAGGGGCGGTAAGCCTTCCTAGACTGGCGCTTGGTCGAGGAATGACCATGTTCGATATACCAGTCGAGATCCTTGCCGTTCCAGAGCTTGCCTTTGAGTTCGGCAATTTCCTTGTCAGTGTAGATTTTATCTCCCTGCAGCATCAGTTCGGGCTTCTGGTCGAAGCCTAAAACCATGTTGATGACGCCATTCCACGACTCCACCAGCCCGAGACGCTTCGAAAGTTCATAGAAGATATCCTCCTCGCTTTTGGTATCGTACAGTGGCTCCACCGCTGGCTGGCGCAGGCACTGACCCTCGGTAAAGGGCGGCTCGATCATGGTCATGTTCCAAGACTCTAACACGTCGTGACTGGGCAAAATGACGTCGGCGAAATCCGTTGTCTCGGTTGGGATAATGTCCGAGACGACGATAAAGCGCATGGACTTCATAAAGTCGATCCACTTCTTCCGCGGACCCTGCATGGCCCACAGTGGGTTGGAGTGGCAGATCACCATCACATCCGGCTTGTATTCCATGCCGAACTTATCCGGATCATCCGCAACCACCAGGTTCAGGTGAGGCGGGTTGACACCGACCGGAAAATAACTGAACAGATGGTATTCGTTGGACGGATAGCTCAAGGGCGGCACCGGGCCCAGCTGGTGGGGTTCACCCAGCATCTGGCCGCAATCACCCGGCTTACAGCGAACCCAATCAATCATATGTTCATCCAGGTTCACGCCGAGGTGACCGCCGGGGGTGTCGATATTACCCACCATGAAATTCACCATCTTGAAACTGTGGTTAGCCTGCATACCCTTCTTGCGGCCCTGGGCGCCGCGGTAGTAGTTGAAGGCCGCGGGACGCAACGGTAAGATGCGGCCATCAATCTCAATCGTGGCGCCGATCTGGGCCGCCTGGGCAAATTCCCGGGCAATGCGCCGAGTATCTTCTGCCGGCACCGTGGTGATTTTTTCCATCTCCTCGGGGCTGCAGCGATCCAGGATGTCTCTGAATTTCTGAAAGGCAGGTTTACATTTCCTGCCACCAACTTCATACTCACCTTCAAGCGCGAAATCGCCGATAGTCTTATCGTTCCACAATTTGGCCTGATTGTCGGTGGCGTCCCAGACCCAGATATCACCATCTGCATTACGTAGGAAATAGCCGTCCTCCCCCACCAGATACGGGGCGTTGGTGTCCTTCTTTAAGAAGACATAATCGCACAGCCCTTCTTCGACTATCACATGACACAGACTCAGGGCAAACTGGCGATCAGTGGCTGGTCTGATGGGCACCCATTCCTCAGATTTTGCTGCGGAGGTTGACAAGCGGGGTTCCACGGTCACCACTTTCATGTTCCGGTCCACCCGGGCGTTGGCCATGTGGTAGGAGGCGGCGGCGCCATGCAGGTGGGAGGAGAAACCATCGCCGGTACCGCAGTTTATCCAATAATCGCAGTGGTCAACGTCGTTGATCGACGCGAACGCCGCATGAATGTAGCCGTTAGCCGGATGATAGGCTCCGCCGCACATGGTGCCGGCGGATTGGAAACAATTGAAGTTTCCGAAGGAGAGAGGCCAGGTCCAAATATTAAATTTTTGGAAATCTTCAAGCGAAGGCAAAATCTTGCGTGGATCCTCTTTCAATGACTTGCCGATTTCCCGGCCGCAGATGTCCAGTGCCTCGTCCCAACTTATCGGCTCCCACTTAGGATCGATTCCGGGACCCTTCTCGGGATTGGTACGCCGCAACGGCTGTTTGAAGCGCTGGGGATCGTAGTGGCGCAGAATGGCCGCATTGCCCTTAGGGCACAGCTTGCCCATGTTCGAAGGGTTGGTCGGGTCACCTTCGATTTTGTTGACTATCCCGTCTTCAGTCACATGGATGAGGTTGGTGCAGGAATGCAGACACATCTTGCAGGTGGATCTTACCCAACGCCCCGGTTTCAGGGAGTTTTGAGTAATCTGGATTTGACGGCTCACTAGAATCTCCTCGCGCCTCTTCGATCTATTTCCTAGGTATTATATCCCTTCCGAAATTCCGGTGTTTGTTGCCAGCTTCTTTTTGGCAACCAGACAGTTATTTAATGGTATATCAAGCCAGCCCTCTTACGCAAGGCCCAAATGTTAGTGTCAGTCCAAAGCAGTAATGTCCCCTTTTTCTTACCGGGGAACTTATGGTGGATGAGCCCATTACGATGAGTCGCAAAGAGGTGGATCGGCTGAGGATGATCCGGGCGGTAGTGGAGCAGCGGTTAGGCCAGGGCATGGCGGCATGACAGTTGGGGCGGAGCATGCGTCAGATCAAGCGCCTGGTGCAGCGCTACCGGAGCCAAGGTGCCCCAGGTCTGGGGTCACGACACCGCAGGCGGCGACCCAACAACGCGATCCCCGAGGAGAGGCGCAAGGTGCTGGCCTGGCGGCTGTCCAATACGCTCGATACCGCCTTTTGTCTCGATGCGCCGGGCGAGGCGCTCGCCCCCCACCGCCGGCCCCGGGATATTTAATACCGGCCAGGGTGCGCAGTTCAGGAGCACGGAGTGGATCGCACATGCTCACCGCCACCGGCATCCGTCCCTCTCAATGGACGGCAAGGGTCGCTGGATGGGCAATGGGTTCATCGAGTGGTTGTGGCACTCGCTCAAGTACGAATGCGTTTATCTCAACGCCTTCGAACACCCGCGCGCGGCCACGAAAGGGATCGGGCGCTGGATCGCGTACTATAATCACGAGTGCCCGCATGGGCCTCCCCGGGTACACCCCGAGGAGGCCCATGCGGGCACTCAATCTTTGGCTTTGGCAGCATGAACCATGAACTCGGATTCCACCTGATTTCGCTGCCAAACTGCCCAAGAAATTGGGACCACCTCTCTTTTTAGTAGCTGCCGATGAGTTGCTGCACCAGGATGGTCGTGATTCCCATCGTCATCCACGACAGCACCCACCCATTCCTGCGTTGCTCCTCCGGAACCGTTACCAAGGCGTAGTCCTCAATCTTCTCATTCAAAGCAACTTTTTGCTTAGCCACCATCTTCTCCCATGCCATTGCGACATAACCAGATGCGCGCTCAAGTTCTAGTTCCAGACTCATCGACATTTGGTCATCCTACAATCAGAAAAAATATCCTATGCTTATGTTGAAACGCCTATGCCACGCATTATTGTCTGGCCCCATAAACGAGAAGGACGCATTCTTTCCCATGATCAGCCCGGTCCAGATTTGCAACCGCCCTGCATGCCACATGGCACCTAGAGTGTTTTGCGTAGAATTGCCTACATTCTTATAAGGTCCCAGATCGTAGTTACCATAATGCCTGCGCGATAGTAGGCTGTAATCATCGAACAGCGTCACAGCACTGAACGGTCCCCATCCGAGCAGCAGCGTCCGAGACACTCCGACGATATAAATAGTGCCCTTGGCGGGTATTAGGTACTTCAGTCCAAAATAAGACATCTGCACCGTGTCATCGCTGAGGCCCGAGGGGTTAACCGGATTATTGCGATAATTGATCGCCTCCAGGTGCGCACCCCATAGCCCATAACTGCCATTTATGAACGTTGCCAACGCAATACGGCTACCATTTCTGGCAGTGATATTATTGTATATCTTTCCGTAAGAACCGGAAGCACCTATATTTACATGAAATAATTTCCCGTGGCTAAAGTTATACGCGATGCGTAAATCACCTTCATTGTTCATTTCATTCTGCTGCAGACTTGAACCTCCGATAGCTCCCGCAATCGGTACCGGTGCGCCGGCGCCAGTGGTTAAATTAGCGCCCATCCGGTTGGCCGATCCGGGGTTATAGCTGTTCTTCATGAAAGCAAAGCGTAGATCCCAAGGTCCCTTGTGGTAATGAGCGCCCACCCCTAATTCTTGGCTGTCGTCCCAACCCGTGTAGTATGCAAGGTCATACCAGAACCCATGATAGGCAAAGGGGAGGATGCCAAATGGTCGTCGGAGTAGGCCGACCTCCATATTCCAGTTTCGCGTAAAATTGTACCCTAGCCTCGTATGATTCAGCATACTACCCTGGTTAGTGAACCAGTATTCGGTGTGTAAATATACGCCCTTATACTGGTCTGTAGCCTGTAGAAACAGGCTATTGAATACAAAGTCCCCACCCTTGCTCCCCTCTCTTGGGTCAAAGTCGGCGAAATTCGTGTTCCGATACTGAATAATCACGCCACCTCCAACATGGAGTTTGTTTGTATGCGGTGCCAATTGACCAATTTTTGACATCAACTTGTTCAACTTCTGCTGCTGCGTGTCCAACCTTTTTTTCAGTTTCTTGACCTGCTGATTTACGTTGCTTTTCGAAGTCGGCACTTGCATCGCCCAAGCCATGGTTATCGAGGCCATCAGGATTATTGCTGCGGATACGATCATAACTACTATCTTGCTTACTTTCATGCTCCTTCTCCTATTTAAAAATTAAAGAAGTTTGCTATACAACTAGTTCAAACCTATAAAGTGCCTATTGGCTAACTGGCATTAATGCACTTATTTTCACTCAGATCCCCGTTCTTTCTTGATTAAACCATGTCGGCTAATCAATACCCTCCTCTTAGTATATGCCTTATGGACCGCCTTGATCACAGGATTTATGACCCTCTTACCCAATGTATGTGGTGAGTGTTCCAAGCTCAGCAATAGTTGCATCGATTCTGTCACTTGGCTGCAGCCATACAGGTTCCTTCATACCGGCGATTACGCCAGGGGGGCTACCACTGGTCAGTACATCACCTGGATATAAACCCATATGCGACCACCAAGAGACTAGTTCTTTGGTTTTGTAATACATTTGGGAGGTATTTGCATCTTGTCGCAACTCACCGTTAACAGTCAATTTCATTTTAAGGTCGTGTGGATTCGACAATTCATCCGTTGTGACTAGAAATGGACCAAGTGGGCAAGACCCCTTGAAGCTCTTCCCCATTAGAATAACATGGTTGGAATGTTCCCGGGCCTGGATGTCGCGTGCAGAGAGATCATTAAAGATGGTATAGCCTGCGACATAATCAAAGGCATTATCACTAGGAACACGATAGGCTTCCTTGCCAATGATGATGGCAATCTCGATTTCGTAGTCAAGTTCCTTTGTAAAAATTGGAATCTCTACGGTAGCACCATTACCGACCACGGATGAAGGTGCCTCGAGGAAACCTGTCGGGTGCTCAAAATGAAAGTTTTCCCAATCGTGCGAGGCCCATTCTGGATCCTTCCAGGTGGTTAATTCTGCGAGATGTGAGACAAAGTTACATGAGGTATGCACAATCTTTCCTGGCAAAGGAACGGGTGATAATTGCTCCACCTCATCCTCGGTATAGACATACCTTTTCCCACCCAAGGTAAGTAATTCAGTTGCTGGCTTATCAGCTAATCTAGAGTCAGCCTCATCCAGCAGAGTTCTAGCCATTGTCATCATCTCATCTCCAGCTTTGAGTAGCTCTATCATATTATCCGGTAGAGAGCCATCGGCTAGTGTGACAAGATCAACGTAACTACTACGGACATAGCCACCAATAGTCGTTAAACCCGTATGCTTGATCCTGAAGGTTGCTAATTTCATAATCCAACACCTTATGCGACAATAGCCGGCTTAAGATTGGGTACCACTTCCTTGCCCATCAAACGGATAGTTTCAAGGCAGTCCTCCTCGGTGTTACCGACAACCTCTAAAAGCGGTAAATTCAGTCCGGCATCTATCAACTCCTGTACAATCTCTAAACAATCTTGAGAGTTCCCCGCAATAACGGTAAATTTACGCATCATCTCGTCAGTAACCAGATGTGTGACGTTATCATCAGTCCCTTCCTCGATTGCCGCCCTGAACGGTTTCCAAGCTTCATCCGGTAGCCCTGAACCTGCAAGAATTACATCATTCTTTATATTCTTTATTTTGTTAACAATATAGGTTCCTGTATACGATCGCGCCGCGTTTCTTGCCTTGTCGCCATCCCGGGAACAGGAACAAAGGATGACACCACCGACGGGGAAATCAGGGGGTAGGCTACGACCTGCCTTTTCCGCACTTTTCATCATATTGTTTCGAGCATATTTTACAAAGGCAGGAGAGGTCAGTCCTGCTAGTAACATTCCATCACTCTCTTTACCAGCCAACCGCTGCATATACGGGCCTGTTGCGCCAATATAGATCGGTATCTCAGTACGCAGACCGGCCTTTGCACGCTCGTACCCTGGCATCCTGGATTCAAAGAACTTTCCTTTGTATTCAAAGGCATCTCCAGTAAAGACACGACGCATTATATCCATCGCTTCATGGTGAACCGGTACTGGCCTCATTTCACCAATATCATATTCAAGGTACTTAACTCCCACCATCCCCGCGCCGAGGCCCATGATGAAGCGTCCACCAGTAAGCTCATCAATGGCTGACGCCTCGGATGCAAGGACTGTGGGATGTCGAACATAAGGTGAGGTAATACCAAGGCCGATGGGTATGTTTTTAGTCGCCATCGCTACTGCCGCCAAAGTAGCAAAACAGCCACGGGATTCAAGCTCATACTGACGGAACCAGTGATAGGCCTCAGCAATCCAGAAGCCACCTGTCATATTAGATAACTCGGCCTGCCTGGCGTATTTTTGCATTAAGGCTAGTGGTTCGTACGATTTAAATATCACCCCAACCTTCTGTTGTGGTCTGGCGTTCATAATATCGTTCTCCGTATCCATAATTAGGATGATTTCACCTATCAATATATGCTCATTTTTCCACTAAAACTTGGGGTGAAGAAATGACTTTATCGATTTTAGTAGTATAGAGGTACGCAAAGGATGGGTCAAGTCTAAAAGTTGCTGTGTCAGTCCAAAGCAAAGTAGTAATGTCCCCTTTGCATACGGGGGGGGACATGGAAAAGGAGGCTATTACAATAAATCACTATAGATTCGGCACATAATATAAATGAACTTTCCGTTTCATCTGCGGGCTAATACGAATTTTGATGTCAAGACAGAAACATACCGAGTTTAAGCTGCACATCTCTCACACGCAGCTGT
>CAZUWV010000043.1:0-12467 GCA_964624255.1 uncultured Zetaproteobacteria bacterium | reverse complement strand
CCTGTGAACGCAAAAAACCGAAACCGTCAGGAAGGATTTCGAGTACACCCTCGCTGTAAATCGTCCCGCTCTGCTGGGCATGGGCCTTGAGGATGGCGAAAACCTGTTCTGCCTTGCGCATGCCCGCCGTATTTTCAACACCAAGGGATTCAGCCAGGTCGAGCAATGCCTGTGGTACCATCTGCGAAACCTCACGCAGATTCATCTGGACACCTTTAGCTTCCTCCGATAACGGCTCCTCGGCATGTTCGGTTCTGCGCCGAGCCCCACGGTTTTCACCGTTTTTGCGCCGGGGATTGTTTCCACTGTGTCCGCCATGACGCGGTGAACGCCCTTCATCCATATCCTGGTTACTCGCAGAGGTATCCGATACTTCTTGCGCGACAGGCTTTTCGCCTTCGGTATCCACATCCGGTTTCCATCGCCGCCCACGAACCGGAGGTTTTTTCCGTGCTGTTACTTTATTTTCCGTATTAACGGCTTGCGGACTTGCATCTAAAACATTGGATGACACGATATTTTCGCTCCAGGAGATGAGAATTAATGGGTATTAAAAAATGCAACGATAGAGCCAATCACAAAACTCTGGGTGGATAAGCGACAGTCCCGCATCGAGCCCATTTTTTAGATGAAATGAGATACATGGCGGTTCCATGAATCGAAATTCCAGCTTGGAAATGGTCTAACGTGGGGAAGCCGACCGCCGCTCACGAGTTTTGTAAGGGGCTCGATAGGTTACGGAAAAAGAATCGCTAACTAACGGCTATCCGGGCTTGCTACACTTGGCATATAAAATTGTCAACCTCCCTCAATACGATCAGGAATATTTCTTCGTCAACTGATGATGAAGCGTTTTTATTCTTGCGCGCAGATCTGGCTGACCAGCGTCGTTTTTAATCATATAATCTGCGATGTCGTGTCGCACAGAGTCATCACATTGCTGCTGGATAACGGCATCGAAATGCCTGGCATCCATCCCTCTGCCAGCAAACACGCGTTCACGACGGAGACGTTCGTCGGCCAAGACTACCAGTACATCATCCATGCGTGAGACACTACCTGATTCAATCAGTACGGATGCCTCAATCAATGCATAACATCCATGTTGGCGAGCAAGCCATGCTTCTGCCTCTTTCCAGATAGGCGGATGCATGATCCGGTTCAGAGCTTTTATTTTTTCAGCACCGGAGAAGCAGATATTACCCAGCTTGCGGCGGTCCAGCATCCCATCGGCGCGTAATATCCCGGCACCGAATGTTTTGACCAGCACCACGAGGTACTCTGCTTGTGACGCGAGACTCCTTCCGACATCATCCAGATTGAGGATCGGAACCCCAAATTCCGAAAATATGTGTGCCACGGTTGATTTTCCGCTGCCTATACCTCCGGTCAGGCCGACGCGCGCTACCCTGTCCATATCCGAAGATACCAGCTGAGTAAACCGGGGCCCCACAACAGAAAGACCATTGCCGATGCGGCGAGATAGGGGCCAAACGGGATTTGTGTATCCGCATGTTTACGCGCCAACAACAAATACAAACTCCCGACAACCGCGCCACATAGCGATGAAAGAAAGATTACAAAAGGAAGCGCCTGCCAACCCAGAAAAGCGCCCAACATGGCTAACAATTTGAAATCGCCGTAGCCCATACCCTCTCGACCGGTCAAAAGAAAAAATATTTTAGCAATCACCCAGAATACGCCGTAACCTGCTACGGCACCCATCGCGCCATCCATCAAATGCCCTGTGGCCAAGCTAAACACGATGCCTGTACCTATGCCCGGCAAGGTGATCGCATCGGGAAGCAAACCTGTCTCCAGGTCAATCCACGTCAACACCCATAGCATCGCACTGAGAATCAAAGCCATCACCAGCTCCAGGCCTCCACCAAAATGCCATGCCATATATCCCCACGTCAGCCCCATGCACAATTCCAGCAGTGGATAGCGTACGGAAATAGCCGCCCCACAGTGGTGGCAATGCCCCTTAAGCAACAACCAGGAGATTAGCGGAATATTCTCAAACCATGCAATCGTGTGACCGCAGGACGGGCAGTGACTACCGGGCATGACGATGGATTCGCCCCTTGGCAGACGATATACCAGCACATTGGCAAAACTGCCAAAGATCAACCCCAACAATACGCACGCGCCCACAAGCAGTGGCATGAAAATCAAGATATTTTGATCCCCAGCTTGCGCAAGCGATAACGCAATGAGCGAAAACTGATACCGAGCAGCCCCGCCGCCCTGGTAATATTACCGTGGCTATCATCCAGCGCCTGCCGTACCAGGCGGCGTTCCGCACCTTCCAGTGCATCATCCAGGTTCACATCGTCTTCCTGTAACTGCCGCAGGGAGAGCTCTTTCTCCGGAGTTTCCTCCATGCTCAATTCATCCAGAATGGATGCAGGGAGGAAGGAACCATCCGCAAGGGCAATCATTCGCTGCAAGAGATTTTCCAGCTCGCGCACATTGCCAGGCAAAGGGAAACTAACCAGCTTTTTCATGGCATCCGGTGCCAAATGGAGCGGTTTATCTCCCTGAGACCAGCGCGTCAGCAGATGCGCCACGAGTAGAGGGATATCCTCCCGGCGCTGCCGCAGGGGTGGCATATACACAGGCACCACATTCAGACGATAAAATAAATCCTGACGAAAATTCCCGCACTTGACCTCCGCCTCCAGATCGCGGTTACTCGCGGCAACAATGCGCACATCAATCTTTCGCTCTTCCTCCGCACCAACACGCCGTACCCGGTGATCCTGAAGCACGCGCAACAGTTTAACCTGAATGGCCGGAGGCATATCCCCGATTTCATCAAGAAACAAGGTGCCGCTATTCGCGGACTCCATCAGACCCGCACGATCGCCCTCAGCGCCTGTAAATGCCCCGCGTACATGACCAAACAATTCGGATTCAAAAAGGTCAAAAGGGATCGCGCCACAATGCACCGGCACGAAAGGACCGGAGCTTCTGCCGGAATGCGCGTGGACGAAACGGGCAGCGATTTCTTTCCCCGTACCGGACTCACCGGAGATGAGCACAGTAAAATCTCTTCTGGCCACGCGCAAAAGCCGTTCCCGGACACGCCGCATGGCAATGGATTGGCCAATCAGATCCTCGTTTTCCATTTTCTGCCTTCTGTCTTCTGTCCTCCGCCTTCTATCCTTCATTCCTTGCTTTCCGCCCCTCGCCCTCCGCCTTCTGTCTCCTTTTCTCTTGTCTCTGTCTTCCGCCCCCGGCCTCCTGTTTTCTTCGATATCCGTCAGAGCTGATTCTACGGCCTGAGCGAGATCCTCGCCGGAGACTGGTTTGGTTAAATAATCAAATGCCCCCTGCTTCAACGCTTCCACCGCTGTTTCAGCGCTGGCATAAGCAGTCACAAGCAATACGCGAGCCTCCGGCTGTTCACACACGCTCATTTTTACCACATCCAGACCCGCATCCCTGCCTTCCATGCGCAGGTCCGTCAACACGACATCGAAGCACTCTCGCATCAACGCCGTCATGGCCTCATCGGGGCCCGCACAAGCGGTGACATCGTGACCCCTTTGTTGTAATGCAAGCACCATGAGCCGACGAGCATTCCTGTCGTCCTCAACCAATAATACGCTAGCCAATATCCTCTCCCTCACTACCATCGTCCCATGTGCGAACCGCCCCGCTCACCGTGAATATGGCACCTTTTCCCTCACCCTTTTTCTCCATATTATCCACTACAATCTTCCAGCCATTGGACTGACATACCTGCCACGCCGTAGCCAGACCCAATCCTGTACCATCCGATTTACCGCTAACGAAGGGTTCAAATAAATGCTCCCTCATGGCTTCAGGCACACCTCCACCGGCATCAATCACTTCAAGCTTCCATTGCCCACGGCCCACCATATCGAAATAAATGTAAATACTGCCTTCGGCAGGACTTGCATGTACCGCGTTGCGTAGCAGATTGTCGAGTATCAGCCGCAAATGATCGGCATCAGCATCAATCTCACCATCCGCACAATCCAAATGGATACCCGTCTCTCCCCGTGCATCCACCTGCCTGATCGCAGCGCGGATAATATCCGATACGACGACGCGCCCAAGCCTGGGGTGCAGGGGTTGTGCATAATCCAGCATGTCCGACACCAGGTGTTCAAGACGCTGCACCTCCTCCCGCATGATATGGCTTACTTCCCGGCGCTGATGAATCCGTCCGTCTGTCAGTATGTCAATAGCCTGCCCTATACTTTGCAGAGGGTTACGAATTTCATGCGCCAACATCGCGGCCATGCGTCCCATGGCCGCCAGCCTCTCCTGCGCCGCCAGTTTCCGTTCAAGGTGACGAATATCCGTAATATCCACCATGGACAATAACCACCTGGCCTCATCGTCTCCCTCCGGCATTCGCATAGCCATGATGAATAATATACGTCCCTTCTTTTCGTATTCGCATTTGCAAATACGTCCGCGACCTTTCTCAAGAAACCCTTGTAATCGCGCAGGTACATGTATGGTCCGGGATAAAAGTTCCCCTCGAATATCGGCACCTTCGGCTAACATGGAACATGCAGCCCTGTTACAATCCGATATATAGCAGGCCCCATCCAGGATAAGAATTCCGTCGTGCATGGTTTCCATCACCTGGTCATGCAGCACCCTCAGCTTGCGATGCAGACGAACTACGCGCGATCCCTCCGTGACCAGACGCTGCTGGCGACGTGCGATATAACCCATGACACCGCCAACGAGCAAAAAGGCGGAGACCTGCATCAGGGCGGTCAACGATCCATTAATGGAAATTGTATGCTGATCATACCACGCAGCCATGTAGATGCTGCCCAGATAGCAGCCGCTAGCGGCAAGGGCCACTGTAAGTGCCAGCATAACTTCCGTCTGAGTTCCGGTCGCAATAATGAGCAGACCAAACAGCAGAGCGAATGGGCTATCCAGTCCGCCCGTAGCGAATATCAGGATCGACACCAATAACATATCACCCAGAATCTGGAAGCCGACCTGGACACGGTGGGGAACATGGGTATACGTTATCCACCATTGCACCAACAGCAATAGCGTTTGCAACAGTGCCGCGGCGAGCAGCATCTCACCTCGCACTTTGGGTAAAGGATAAAAATAAAAGAAGGCCAAAATGGACAGCAGCAGCACTGCAATAATACATCTGGCAGCAAGCAACTTCTTTATCTGGTGACCGGTTCCGTTATTTATTTCCGTTTTTAAGCCTGGCGGATGACGAATGTCCTGTCTCATAGGACCATTAGTGCCCTATGGGACAGGACATTAAATCACCGAAGCCATATCAAAGATGGGTAAATACATGGAGATGACCAGCCCGCCAATCACAACACCCAGGAAAGCCATAATAAGGGGTTCCATCAATGCGGTCATATTATCCACTGCGGTATCCACTTCTTCCTCATAGAAATCGGCAATCTTGGCCAACATATCCTCCAGATTTCCCGTCTCCTCACCGATGCCGATCATTTGCGTCACCATGACTGGGAAAACACCGCTCTTCTCCAACGGGATGGCCAGCGGCTGTCCCTGACTAATGGATTCCCTGGCTGTAAGTACTGCTTCTTCGATAATCGCGTTATCTGCCGTTTCTGCTACGGTATTCATAGCGTCCAGAATGGGCACTCCGGCTGCAGCCAGCGTTGAGAACGTTCGGCAAAACCGGGCAACGGCTCCCTTGCGCAGAACGTTACCGATAATGGGGAAATGCAGTAATGCTTTATCCATCTGATAGCGTCCTCTTGGCGTTTTATAGAGATAACGGATAATAAACACCAGAGCAACGGGAGCCCCCGCCACCACATACCAATATGCTACGAAAGCGTTGGAGATTGCCAGGGTGATTCGTGTCGGGACAGGAAGTTCCGCACCGAAACTCGCAAACATACCGGCAAACACGGGGATCACGAAAATCATTAAAATCGCCATAACGATGAACGCGACCGTAATAATGGCCAACGGATAGACCAGCGCCGATTTAATCTTGGATTTAAGCGATAGCGCCTTTTCTTTATAGATGCAGATCCTGAGCAGAATAGTATCCAGTATACCCCCCTGCTCACCAGCCTCGATCAGTGAACAGGTCAGTCGATCGAAGTATTTGGGAAACCCGCGCATGGTTTCCCCCAGAGGTGCACCGCTTTCCAGCCCTTTGCGCACATCTGTCAACAACCGTACCAGCGCCTTGTTTTCCACGCCGCGCTCAGCCAGTTCAAAACACTGAACCAGGGGGAGGCCCGCATTGATCATGGTCGAAAGCTGGCGAAAAAATATCGTTATTTCTTTTTCCGTCACCCTTTCAGGGAAAATGACGATCTCAATCGGCTTTCTTCTAACCTTGATCCTGACCATACCTTGCCGCCGCAAAGCGGCTATTGCGACATCGCGGTTGGCTACCTCCATTTCACCGGAATGTTCCTGGCCCCTTCGGGTCTTTCCATGCCAGCGATAAGTAGGCACTAGTCCGCTACCGTGACCCTTAAGCATTCCTCAAGGGAAACGACACCCTCTTTCACCTTGGACAAGGCTGCTGTACGTAACGTCTTCATCCCCTGCGCAACCGCAATCTCGTTAATTCTATCCGCATTTTCGCCTGCAAACACAGCCTCCCGTATCTCGGGAAATACCGGCATTACCTGGTAAATACCAACGCGACCCTTATAACCCGTGCCATTACATGCGACACATCCTTTTCCCTGTCTTGGGTGAAAATGTTCGACCTCGCTTTCGGGAACACCAGCATCCATCAGCACTGCATGCGGAATCTCGGCGGACTCCGCGCATTCTGTGCAGGTGCGCCTGGCCAGACGTTGCGCCGAAACCAGATTAACCGCAGACCCTACAAGAAATCTTTCTATACCCATATTCACAAGACGATTCATGGTCGATGGCGCATCATTGGTATGCAGGGTAGCCAGCACCAGATGGCCGGTTAGCGCCGCCTTGACGCCAATAGAGGCTGTTTCCTGATCACGAATTTCGCCAATCAGGATAATATCCGGGTCCTGTCGCAAAAAAGAACGCAAGACGCCAGGAAAATCAAGACCAATGTCCGGATTAACATTCACCTGGTTGATACCCATGAAATTGAACTCTACCGGATCCTCGGCCGTAGATATATTCACATCCGGCTGATTCAGTTCCGACACCGCCGAATACAGGCTCACTGTCTTGCCTGACCCTGTCGGACCGGTTACCAGTACCATGCCATAAGGTTGGTGAATCGCGCCCTTGAACCAGCGCAGCGACTGTCCGCCATAGCCCAACTTGCCCATATCCAGCTGCAGGCTCGAAGGGTCCAGCAAGCGCAGCACAACTTTCTCCCCAAACAGGGTGGGCAATACGGAAACACGAAAATCCACCGTCTTCGCTCTGGATAAACACAATTTTATACGTCCATCCTGCGGCAAGCGCCGTTCTGAAATATCCAGCCGTGATAAAATCTTGACGCGGGACACAATCGCGTCGCGCATTTTCATCGGCAGCCGCATGGTTTCATATAGCATTCCATCAACACGATAACGCACGCGCAATACCCGCTCGTACGGCTCGATATGAATATCCGATGCTCTTCGTTTAATTGCATCCAGTAAAATGAGATTCACCAGTTTGACGACCGGCGCGGCCTTCGTCTCCGTTTCCAGTGTATGTGCATCAATCTCCATTTCGGTGGTATCCACCACTTCCATATCACTGGCGCCCATCTCCGACATTAAATCATCCAGATACTTTTCGGCACCCCCTCCTCCATCCAAACATTGCAGCAACTGCGTTTCAGAAACAATCACCACATCAATCTGACAACCACTGATGAAACCAATCTCATCCAGAACGTTGACATCATAGGGATCAACGACAGCAAGCGTAAGCATATTGCCCACCCGTTTGATCGGCAAAGCCATATTTTTACGCAGGACATCTCTGGGAATCCTGGTCAGATCTTTAGGCACGTGAATCGTTCCCAGGTCGACAATAGGGCGACCAAAGACTCTTGGCGATAAAGTCGGTAATCCCTTCTTCGGAAAATAAATTTTGACTAATCAATTGTGATACCAACGTGCCTCCATTGGTACTTATCGCGCCAATAACATGATCCAGTTGCTCATGGGTTATTCGCTTCTGGCGCAACAGAATGTCGGCCAACCGTGTGGACTTCATACATCCTCCTCCCATCCGGGAAGATTGACGGGTTTCCTGCCAAGCCTGACCTCCAGCCAGCGCAAAGCAGCCATGCGCGCAGGCTCAATACCATGCCAGTAATAAAAAGCTGCCGCGCCCTGCGCCAGCAGCATGGGCAGCCCGTCCATGGCCTCGCACCCGCCTTTTCTCGCCGCGCATGCAAACGCAGTATGACCACACTGCGCATAAACCGCATCCAGTGCTACACCATCCCCTGACAGATGGAACGGAAAGGACTCATCCTTTCCTCCCAGGCCGATGCTGGTCGTATTGACCATCAGCGCAACCCGATCACATACCTCGGCGACAGCCACCTGCCCCCATGGCACTGCGGCAACCCCCAACTCCGGGTAGGTTTCGCGAGCATGCCTGATAAAGGCACGCAGTCGGCCTTCTCCTCGATTACATATACTAATTTTCCCAACCCGTCCCCGTGCCAGGGCATGTAATACCGCTCGCGCAGTCCCGCCTGCACCGAACAGGAGGACTTCGGTTCCGCCGACATCCATGTCCATGCCGCGCAACACATCACGGAATCCCCGCCAATCAGTGTTGATTCCCTGCCAGCCGGAAGTATATCGCCGGATCGTATTTACAGCACCAATACACAGCGCATCGGCATCGGCATCGACCTGCCCTAGCACCGCCTCTTTATGGGGAACTGTGACATTAAGGCCTTCGACACCCGCAGCCCACAAACCCTCCAATACTCTGGCTACATCGCTCTCCTTGACACGGAATGGCGCATAAAGGGCATCAACCCCCGACTGGTCGAAAAAATAGTCTTGGAACAATGGTGATAATGAATGCGATACCGGATCGCCAATGATCCCAAACACCTTTGTCTTCCCGTTTACCAGGGCCTTCATTCGACGGTCACGGACTTGGCCAGGTTACGCGGCTGATCAACATCCGTGCCTTTGGCGCATGCCACAGCGTAAGCCAGCAGTTGCAGGGGAATCGCGGCATAGAGCGGCGTCGTGAAATAGTCACCTTCCGGCAAGCCAATGACCGCATCCACGTCACCCGGCCAATCTTCCCGAGGCAAATCCGTCAGGAGAATCACCTTGGCCCCACGCGCCTGCACCTCCCGCAGGTTGGACAACACCTTCTGCAAATGATACTGCCGGGGTGCCAGCACAACGACGGGAAGATATGCATCAATCAGTGCAATAGGTCCATGTTTCATCTCACCCGCCGCATATCCTTCCGCATGTAAATACGATATTTCCTTCAGTTTTAGGGCACCTTCCAGCGCCAGCGGGTAACAGGGACCGCGACCGAGAAACAGTGCGCCGTGGGCGGATTCAAACAACCGGGCCAGTTCCAGCACCTGTCGCGACTGCTGAAGCAATACATTCATACCGCTGACCGCATCCCGCATAGCGGCAAGGTGGCCATCAAAAGCATCATCCGTCATCGCGCCACAATCATGCGCCAACTTAATCGCAAACAGGGCCAGAACAGCCAGTTGCGCGGTGTAAGCCTTGGTGGATGCGACCCCGACCTCCGCCCCCGCCAACAGGTGAATGACGCCATCGGACTCCCTTTCCAACGAGGCAAATGGAACATTGCATAAAGCCAGCGCAGGGTTATCCGGTGTATGGGATTTGAACAGGCGCAGGGCCTCCAGCGTATCCGCAGTCTCTCCCGACTGAGACAGGGTAATCAACCATGTATCCGGACCAATAACAGGATTGCGATAGCGATACTCGCTGGCAACATCCACCTCAACAGATATTTGAAGAAAGCGCTCCAGCCAGTAGCGTGCCGTCAGCGCCGCATGATAGGAGGTTCCGCAGGCAACCATCACAATACGGGATGGCAACGTTGTCGTATCCAGCCAGGAAGCATCGGGAAAGACAATTTGATGATTCTCGACATAAGCTTGCAGAATATCCGCCAGTACGCGCGGTTGCTCGTAAATCTCTTTCTCCATGTAATGGGAAAATCCGTCCTTTCCGACGGAACTCGCTGTCGCGGGTATTTCTCGCCAGGCTCTACGAGATTCTTTTCCTTGCATATCCCATATCTGGAAACCACTCAGAGAAATACATCCGATATCCCCCTCCTCCAGATATATCACTTCCTCCGCCATACCGGACAAGGCCAGCGCATCGGAAGCCACGAATACTGCATCCCCGCTCCGCCCCAGCAACAAAGGGCTACCGCGACGCGCAAACCACAGGTTTTCTTCATCATGCTCTGCAATAGCAACGATGGCATAGGCACCTTCCAGTTGACCTGTCGTGGCCTTCCATGCCTTCAGCGTCACTTTCTTCTCCTGTAAATAGGAGGAAAGCAGCCAAGGGATCACCTCGCTGTCCGTCTGTGACTGAAACCTGGTACCTCCACGTGCCAAGCTCTCACGCAGTGCTCCGTAATTTTCAATGATCCCGTTATGCACCACCGCGACGCCATTGCCAAGATGCGGGTGGGCATTTTCCCTTGTCGGCGCACCATGTGTCGCCCAGCGGGTATGACCGACCCCAATGCAGCCCGGCAGGGCGCGCCCGGCCAGGCTCTGTTGCAGGTGCGTCAGCTTTCCCGATTCTTTTCTACATTCAAGACCATCGGCGCCGCATATACAGATACCCGCGCTGTCGTAGCCACGGTACTCCATGTGGGCAAGACCGTTCATAAGACGATCCTGTACCTGCCCACGGGTCACCGACCCGATGATGCCGCACATTATCGGGGCTTCTTGCGTGGTCGCTGCCAATGGGGGATGTAATGCTGGCCCGTCCGCCCGGAAAGGGTGAGGCCGCCGGGCCCAACTTTCTTTGTGATAATACTTCCCGCCCCCACCGTTGCATCGGACCCAACTTCCACCGGGGCAACAAGTTTGGTAGCTGAACCAATGAACACACGATCGCCGATCTTCGTTTTATGTTTATTTGCCCCATCATAATTGCAGGTGATGGTACCCGCACCAATATTACAATCCGCGCCCATCTCGGTATCGCCGATATAACTCAAATGGTTGACCTTGCTTCCCCGATTCACAATGGAATTCTTGATTTCAACAAAATTACCCACATGGACATCCTCGTCCAGTTGCGCGCCGGGGCGCAGGCGTGCGAATGGCCCGATTTTTGCGCGCATAGCCACATTGGCATCATGAATATGGCTGAAGGCAAATATCTCCACCCGATCATCAAGCCATGCATCCACCAACACGGCATAAGGTCCCACCCGGCACTCATCGCCAACATGCGTCGAACCTATCAGATAGCATCCGACCTGAATGACGGTATCCGAACCTATACTGACCGTCGCCTCAATACGCACCGTTTCCGGCTTTTCAATAGTTACGCCGCGCAATTGCCAGTCATGGATAATGGTTGCCTGCAATATATCTTCTACCATGGAGAGTTGCGCCCGATCATTAACCCCCATCATCTCGGCGGCATCCTGCATGCGTACCGTACCCACCGAGCGACCATCTCGCAAAGCCAGGGGTACAATGTCGGGCAAATAATACTCTCCCTGTGCATTGCGATTCCCGAGTTTATGCAATAAATCAAACAACACGTCGTAACGGACACAATATATGCCGCTGCTCACTTCGCGGATCAACCTCTGGGCATCGGTAGCATCCTTTTCTTCCGCGACCCCGGATACCTGCTTCTCCGCATCGCGTACAATCCGTCCATATCCCGATGGCTCATCCATCTCTGCTGTCAACACGGTCACGGCAGCGTCCCGATCCCGGTGTTCACTCACCAGCTTCGCCAGCGTCTCGCTACGCAGCAATGGCGTATCACCGCACACGATCAATACATCGCGCACGCCGGAGATCACCTTCTCACATTGCCTGACCGCGTGACCGGTACCCAACTGCTTGTCCTGGATCACCCATTCGAGGTTCCCCGGCTGGCCCACATGCGCCTGAACCATGTCCGACGCATGGCCGGTTACCACTGCGATCCCCTTGGGACGCAATGATTCGACCGTATGCAAAACATAATCGATCATGGCTCGCCCCAGCACCTTATGCAGCACTTTGGGCTTGTTTGACCGCATCCGTTTACCCTTGCCCGCCGCCAATACGCATACCTGCAAATCAGGATGCTGAAACCCGGAAATCATGTAGCCTCCTGCTTGCCGCGCCCATTCATGAACGTTTTAATAACTTCGCGCGAAATCACCACAGGTGAAAGGTTCGCACAATAAAACAATGTTTGCAAAAAAAACGCACGGATGTGCGCTAGCTCTGCCCTTTACCCACAAATCGTGCCACAGCGAGTCATCCGGTGGTCATATGCAAG
>CAZUWV010000042.1:0-13196 GCA_964624255.1 uncultured Zetaproteobacteria bacterium | reverse complement strand
GGTTCCCTGTGGCTGAAATTTAAGCATTACCTCAACTTATTGAGAAGTTACCATGGCATGGCCAGATGCGGTGAAAGACATGAACGATGGCAGGGTGGATCTGATCGACATGATCCGCACACCGAAGCGTATTGGAGAATACGAGTTCTCTCACCCGGTTACCATCATCATGCAAGCGTTGTTTCGTAACAGTAACGAGGCGAAAATCCATGGTCTCGACTCTATTGACGGGCATACTGTAGCCCTGTTGGAAGACGACATTGCCGACGAAAGACTGGCCGGACGGCACGGGTTCGACCGTCTTATAGTGAAGAGCAAGGCACAGGGATTTCTGGCGCTGAATTCGGGGATAGCGGATGCATTCTTTACGGCTGAACAGCCGGGGCTTTATTTCATCAGGAAATATGATCTGAAGCATGTTGATCTGGCCGCCGTGGCACTGTGGCCACAGGACTACTGTTTTACCGCCAGAAAAGGTAACACGGCTATTATTGCGCTGCTTAATGGCGGGCTAACCAGGCTTGAACACTCCGGCGAATACGCCAGAATTATTGCAAAATGGACCGTACGACCGAAAAGCTGGATAGACAAGCACGCCGTCCGGATCATTGCAGCTATCGTGACCCTGTTCATCATGGCGCTGGGCCTGTGGCTGTGGGTATTCCTGTTGCGCCGAACCGTAAGGCAGCGCACCGCCGCACTGAACGACGAACATGCGTACCTGCAACAAAGTAAAGAAAAGTATCGAGGTCTGCTGGGTTCCATGCCCAGTGCCCTGCTGGTCATTCATGGTGGCATGGTTGTATACGCCAACCCTGCTGCATTGACGCTGTTTGGCATGGGAACTTCAGATGTAGATCTTCCAGTCGCGAACCTTGTACCTAACCGCCGTGCTGATGTTATTCATGGGCAAATCAGGCGAATCCTCGATGTACCACAAACATTTCCGGCGGTGGAGGGGATCCTTTCGCGTCTGGATGGATCGAACTTTGACGCAGAAGTGAGGGCCGCGCCATGCGAGTATCAGGGCAATCCTGCAGTGCAGCTTATTGTTCAGGATATTGCCGTTCGCAAGCGGTCAGAGGCGGACACGAAGCGACTATTATCCATTATCGAAACCAGCTCGGACTTCATCGGTATGGCGGATGCTGAAGGTCATGTGATATATGTCAATCCAGCCGGGCGCCGAATGGTGAATTTACCCATTGATATTGATGTGAGAGGTATGCGGGTGGCGGACTTTCACCCGTCCGTCGAAGCGGAGCGAATGCGTGCCACTATTTTCCCTCATCTTCTCAAGCATGAGGGTTATCAGACGGAACTTCTGTTCCAGTATCGGAGTGGGGACGAGATACTTACGCTGGCTACGTTTAGCGTACAAAAAAATGCGGATGGGACGGCGGCCAGCTATTCCATCATTGCTCGTGATATCCGCAAGGATCGGGAAGAACAGCAGAAAATAGAACATGCCCAGCGGCTGGAGTCACTCGGTGTCCTGGCTGGCGGCATTGCGCATGATTTTAATAATATCCTTACCGCTGTCCTTGGTAATGCGGTGTTGGCTGAGCGCCAGGCTGCCCTGCACCCCGAAGAAATACCGAAGTATCTGGCCAATATTGTGATGTCCAGCGAAAAAGCAGCTGAATTGTGCAAGCAGATGCTGGCCTACTCCGGCAGGGGTCGGTTTGTGGTCAAGGCGCTGGATATCTCCGATCTGGTGGAGGATATTACCAAGCTGCTTGAGGTTTCTATCGCCAAAAACGTCGTTATCAAATACCAGTTGGCGGAACAGCTCCCCCCCATAGCGGCGGATGCGGCACAGATGCAGCAGGTAATTATGAATCTGGTTATCAATGCTTCGGATGCTATCGGTGAAAAGAGCGGCGTGATTTCCATTGCTACCGGGGTCATGTTTGCGGATTACAATTATTTGAAAAGCACCTGCCTGGATGAAGATATTCCCGAAGGCCGCCATGTATTCCTTGAAGTGTCCGATACAGGTTGCGGTATGGATCGGGAAACCCGCCAACACATCTTCGAGCCATTCTTTACCACCAAGTTTACCGGACGTGGCTTAGGCATGAGCGCGGTGCTGGGAATTATACGTGGACACCACGGTACATTGAAGTTGTACAGCGAATTGGGGCGAGGAACCACATTCAAGGTGCTCTTTCCTGTATCCATGGATACAGCCAAAGCTACCGAGAAAGAGGGGGGCGGCGAGGCGCTATGGCAGGGTGCCGGAACCGTCTTAATCGTGGATGATGAAGAAACTATTCGGGAGACCGCTGCCATGATGCTGGAGAGCATGGGGTTTACGACCCTTACAGCGGAAAATGGGCTGGATGGTGTGGAAACCTATCGTCGACACCAGGAGGAAATCGTGGTGGTTTTGCTGGATATGACCATGCCCAAGCTGGATGGCAAAGGTTGTTTTCGCGAGCTCCGGCGAGTGAACAGGGATATTAAAGTTATTCTGTCCAGTGGTTACAATGAACAGGAAGCTACCAGCCATTTCTCTGGCAAGGGGCTGGCGGGGTTTATCCAGAAGCCCTATCGTCCCGAAGATCTGGCAAAGGCAATTCGCGCCATCATGGAATAGTAAATGTCGCTATGGTCTTCCGGGAAAATATTTGATGAGTCATGCGATTTTGTGGTGAAAGTGAGTTAACGCAACCTGATGGAAACATTAAATTATTCTTAATGATGTATTGACAAGTAGTTTTTTTTTGTAGAGCGTTTAGACCTATGGGTGGGGAATTTATAGGTCGAAAATGGGTATCGTTATGTGTCGCATGCGTGCTTCTCGGTATGGCCGCCTGCCGAACCACGGTTCCCGAGCCCACCATGAAACTGGATGTTTCGTCCAAAGCTATTCCGAATTATTCCGAGTCTCTGCATAATATTGGTCCGCCGCGCGTGCAGAGATCATTCGCGGCCCATTTCTCCGACCTCAACCAGGACGGTAATGTGGATCTGCTGATAGGTGAGCGCAAACCTGATTCAGGCTTTCGTATTGAGTGGGGGGATGGCAAGGGGCATTGGCGCTTGCAGACCGTTCCTGGAGTTACAGGAGCAGATATGTCTCCCCGCGCTTTCGCTGTGGCTGATATGGATGGTGATGGCAAGCTTGAAGTGCTCGTTGGGGGGCAGGGAGACCAGAAGGGCCTGCAGATATGGAAGGCTGATACAAAGGGGAAGTATTACCTGGAATCTTCGCCAACAAAGACTGGCGACTTCCGTGCCGTCGCAACCGCAGACCTCAATGGGGATGGGTGGCCCGATATTGTTGGCGTGAGGGATGACAGCCAGCGGGACGGCGGAATTTTTGTCTGGCTGAACAACGGTCACGGTGGCTGGATCCCTTATATAGGACCGATGGTGGAAGGTATATATACGGGTGTGGTCATAGCGGATGTCAATGGCGATGGACATCCTGATATTATCGCCTCCCGCCGTGGTGGATATGGTGCTCAGGGTTTGGCGGATGGATTCTGGCACCAGGTGGGTGGTGTGCAAATCTGGCTTGGAGATGGTGGCGGTTCGGTCCGCTGGAAGCCCAAGTTTCTAGCCACTGAAAGTGATGCGGAATCCGTTACGGTGGCAGATGTGAATGGTGATGGACGGCTGGACATCGTCGCCGGGTTGTATCAGCAGGGGATTGACCTGTTCCTGGCCAACAAGAAAGGCGGCTGGGACAAGCAGCGGGTCACGAATAAGGGAACATGGGGAAAGGTACGCGTGGGTGATCTGGACGGGAACGGACGGCGCGAACTGGTTGCGGCCTCCCTGGTTGGTCAGGGACTCGGGCTCTGGCAATGGTCCGATGGAGGGCTTCTGGGTAGCGGCGGGTTCCATGCGCTGACGAGGTGGCTCCCGAATCGCGGTGTGTATACCGATCTGGACTTGGGGGATGTGTATAATAAGGGGACGCTGGATACTGCCGCATTGCGTGCTGATGGCGCTCTGGAGGTCTGGTCGGTAAGAAAGTCCACACCATTGCCCTTCACGCATTTTCCGGGCTTGCCGATCGGACAGCCCCTGACGACGTACTTTGATACCGCATCTGCGCATGTGGATGTGGTGAGAAGCCAGGATATGGATGCATGGCTGGCCAGCCTGGGTGAGGCACCCGGGAATTTATATTTTCGTATTCTTGGCAAGGCAGATATTCGTTCTATCCATACCGAGGTGTTTCCCAGCAACGAGGCGCTTTCCAGAGCGCGCGCGGAATCGGTAGCGGCCATACTACGCAAACATGGTGTTCCAGCCGCGCAGATGAGTATTGAAGCCTTGGGAGACAAGAATCCGCGCCCTCCCGGACTGGGCCCAGAGGTGCTACGGCAGAACCGCATTGCCTGGGTGGAGGCTTATCCACTCCGCTCCGTACGCATTCCTCCCTCCGTGAAAGCATCGTCACGTGGTGACCTGTATCATGTCAAGGAAACCAGGACATTCAAGACGATTGATGGTATTCCGGAATACAGGGTTGGTCCCGGAGATTTGTTATCTATTACGATGTGGCAGGGTGGGTTGCCTACAACATACAAGGTGACGGTGCAGATCAATGGCACCGTATCCCTGCCATTTTTTGAGGCGGTACCGGTGAATGGAATGACGCCGAGTGAGATTGATACGTCCATGACACAGTCTATGAAGAAGTTTGTGCGCCACCCGAGGGTGGACGTACTCGTGCTTAAGCCACGGAGCAAGACCGCGACTATTTTTGGCCGGATCCGAGATCTTACCCGTCAGCCGACGGGGCCGGGGACCTACTTTCTTAAGGGGAAAGAGACGTTGGTGGACTTTATATCGCGTGTGGGTGGACCGATGAGGGATGCGGATTTGACCAAAGTACAGTTGATCCGTGATGGCAAGACCATTATTCTGAACCTGGACCGCGCCATTAAACAGGCGGACTGGCGTGAGAATGCTATCATTGAGAACGGAGATACGATTTTTGTCCCGTCAACGGAGCATTCCAAGCGGCGCGTCTATGTGTTGGGGCAGGTGAAGAAACCCGGAATTGTAGAGTATGATGGCAACATTAATTTGCTGGATGCCATCTCGAAGAGTGGTGGTTTTAGCGATCATCCCTATTATCCTGATATTCGAGTGATCCGGGCGGACCGGGACAGGCCATTGATTATGGCTGTGAATTTCAGTCGTTTGCTGGAGCAGGGTGACCTGACACAGAATCTGGCACTCAGGGACAAGGACGTGGTCATTATTCCGCGTAGCCCTGTCGGTAATTGGAATCAGTACCTCAAGGATATTTCGCCGTCGCTGAATCTGCTGCTCTTCAAACCATTGAATGCAATTTACGAGGTCCAACTGATTCGTAGAATCAGTTCCTTACTTAGTGCCCGACCATGACAGATTCAGCTTACATTGCCGCTGGCTACGAACTTAACCTGGATGAGTACTGGCAGATTATTCTTCGCCGGCGCTGGGTCATTCTGGGCTGCGCCTGCTTTTTGAGCATCTTTGGCTGGCTGATTACCTGGATGGTTCAGCCGCCACCATTGTATGCTTCCAGTGCTTCGGTGAAGATAACGGAGTCCACTGATATCGCGGGACTACTGCTGCAGAATGTTTCATTCAGTCCCGTGGATAATATGAGTACGCAGCTTGCGCTGGTGAAATCATATGCCGTGGTGCAAATGGTAGCCAAGCGACTGGGTCTGATTCCAAAGCATCTGACGAGTGCTGAAATACGCGCCAATCCATCCTATATGAACACGGTGCTTGATCTCAAGGAAGATGTGAGCGCGGTGCGGGAGGGGTCAAGCAGTATCATTACCATCAAGACGAAGTCGTCCAGTGCCGGGTTTGCCCGCGACCTGGCCCAGGCCGTGGCCGAGGAATTTCGTACGTATGATGCCAGGGAGAAGAACAAGCGTGTTATACACGCCAAGAAATTTATTCAGAAACAATTGGTGCTGATAGGTAATCGTCTGAGGAAATCCGAAGAGACACTGAGGGATTATCGCGAAAAAAATAACCTTTCAAATGGAGAAAGCTCCAAGGTGATGGGCAAGATGGTGGCCGATCTTGAACAGGAATTCCGCCGCCAATCGGGGCATTTAAATGACCTTCGGTTTGCGATGGCTCAACTGAGGGAACGTATCCAGCGAGGCGGATGGGATCACAAGGCTGTGTCGGTTTCAGGCAAGGTTAGTGAGTACTTTGATTTACTGAACAAGCGGCTGGTGGAAATGGCGCTGAAGCGCACGAGGCTGCTCACTGTTTTCACGAAGTATCACCCTGAAATTAAGGAACTGAATTCACAGGCTGCGGATATTCTCGCCAGTATGGTGGGTGAATTGGGTCAGCAGGTGCGTATGACCCGGCAACGGATGAATGATTTGCAAAAAAGCATCGGTGCCGCAGAACGGAAATTCCGTGGAGTCCCGGAACAGGTGCTGGAATTAAACCGCCTGGAGCGCAATGCCAGCACCAATACAGATCTGTATAGCATGTTGGAGAAAAAATATCAGGAAGTGCAGATTAGAGCAGCGGAGAAGGTGGAGGAAGTCAGCCTCCTACATCCTGCTTTAGTTTCGCATCGGCGCATTAATTCGGTGCATACGGGTCGGACAATTGTTGCCGGATTTATTCTTGGGCTTGCGCTGGGTCTGATTATTTCGCTTGTACTGGAGTCCCTGGATACTTCTGCGGGATCTATGGAGGAAGTGGAATCCTCCCTTGAGGTGCCGGTCATTGGTTCCATCCAGCACCTGGCGCATGAAGACGCAGTAGAACTATTTTCCGGTACGAAAGGGCTAGCGAGTAGTGGCGACGGGTTGGAGAGGCAGATGCGTCTGGTTGCGCATTTTGCACCGGCATCTGCCGTGGCTGAGTCCTATCGCGGGATACGCACCAATCTTCTGTTTTCGCAATTGGGAAAATATCGTGTGATTGTGATTACCAGCGCAACCCTCAAGGAAGGAAAAAGCATGGTATCCTCCAATCTGGCTATGGTTGTGGCACAGCAGGGTGCTCGCGTATTACTGATTGATGCGAATATGCGTGACCCGGTACAGCATAAACTCTTTGGCTTGGGGCGCGAGCCGGGTTTGAGCGATTACCTGTTGGGACAACTTCCATGGCAAAAGGCCACGCGACATATTTCCGATGTAATGCTGGGGGATTTTGGTGTAGATCACGTGCTGATGACCCCCGGTCTGGACCAGCTGGATATCCTGACCAGTGGCCGTAGTGTAGCGAATTCATCCGATTTGCTTGCTATCCCCGCGATGACGGAGTTGCTTGGGCAGGCGCGGCAAGAATACGATATGGTGATCGTCGATATGCCGCCGTTATTGCATACAGCGGATGCAAATGTCGTGGCAGGTGAGGTGGATGGTGTTTTGCTTGTCTATCATATGGGTACGGTAACGCGCGGTGCATTAAGGCGCGCGAAGAAGAGCGTCGATGCCGTTGGCGGGAATGTTGCTGGTGTTGTTCTGAATGGTATTCGCGGCGAGTTTTCGCCTGATTTTAGCAAGGGCAGTAAAGTAGATCGCTATTATGGGCGCGATGAGCGTGCCGAAGGTCATGCCAGCGTGTTGCGGAGATGCAGCGACTGGATACGGGCGCGAGGGCGAGAGGGGCAGGCCTAGGGCTGCCTTTTACCCACAAATCGCCGTGGTGATTGCGTTAGGCCTTTGTTTGTCATGGATTCTGAGGAAGGAGACCGTGAGCGTGTATATGGATGGCCGACGAGGGATTCGATACGGACAAAGGAACAGGTAAGGACGCGGTAGTATTTGTGAGCAGTGCAGGCTCCTAGATGCCAGTCGGGGGGGGGGATGAAGATGAGTTGACCACACGGCAGTGACGGTATCGAATGAATAGAGTGTGGCAAGGAAAACGAACGTATGGAGTGAGTGGAAATATATGAGTACCCTGAAGGTTCGCGTGCCTGTCCCTCCTGCGGTATTAATTACGTTCGTGGTCGTGGCGCTCCTGTTATATCCGGTCTATCTGGTTGAGCCGGAGTCGGGGCGCATGATCGCGATGGTATGTGGCGGGATGATGTTGGTGGTGGTTGCTTTTACCAGTATGGAACTGGCGCTATATCTGCTTATCCTGTCCACGTTGCTCTCTCCAGAGATACAGCTTGGCGATAGAACAGCGTCAGCTAACGGTTCACGTGGTATTACGCTCCGGCTGGATGATATATTGCTGACCATCATTAGCCTGACCTGGCTATTTCGTATGGCGGTTAGCAAGGGTTTGG
Organism: uncultured Zetaproteobacteria bacterium; assembly: GCA_964624255.1. Taxonomy (GTDB): domain Bacteria; phylum Pseudomonadota; class Zetaproteobacteria; order Mariprofundales; family Mariprofundaceae; genus JAUZQZ01. The sequence goes on along the minus strand of CAZUWV010000042.1, from coordinate 4,951 downwards.
GTCTGGTGCGAAGTACGCCGATTAATCAACCAATTGTCTGGTACTGGCTGGCCACGGTGCTGGCGACCTTTATCGGTTTTTCTGCCGGGCGCGTGGGTATTTATGGTTTCTTTTTTGTGTTGAAATATTTTGAATACTTTGTGTTGTTTTATGCCATTATTAACCAGACGCATGAGGAAGCGGTTATCAAACGTTACCTCATGGTGATGTTATCCGTTTGTTTTGTGGTAAGCATCGTTGGTATTATGGAAATCCCCGGAGGCGGGCGAGTGACCGCGCCGTTCGAGGGGCGGATGGGTGAGCCGAACACGCTTGGTGGCTATCTGGTGCTTATGTTCGCAGTGGTCCTGGGGCTATTTCTTAACGAAGTCGATAAAATGAGGCGCTGGCGCTGGGCGGGATTGATGGTGCTTATCCTTCCCCCATTGGCATACACGCAATCGCGTTCATCTTACCTTGCTCTCATGGTGGTGATAGGTCTGTTCATTTTGTTTTCCCAACGCAAGCGATTTTTAATTGGCTTCACTATTGCTGCCATTTTTTTATTGCCTTTCATATTGCCGGGGGACATCATTCATCGGGTAGCCTATACCTTTGATCAAGAACACCAAAGCGGCCAGCTCAAGGTGGGGGGAGTGCGCATTGATACATCCACCAGCGCGCGTTTGCATTCATGGAACCGGGTCTTTACCAAAGATATTTTTAAACATCCCCTACTGGGCGTTGGTGTGACGGGAGGGAGGTTTATGGATGGTCAGTATCCGCGGGTGCTCTATGAAACTGGAATTGTGGGCCTGCTTTTGTTTTTATGGTTGTTGCGCCGTATATGGGTGTTGCTCAGGACATGTTACAGGGAATTATCCGATCCCGCCCTCAAGGGAATGGCGCTGGGTACGTTGTGTGGTTTCGGCGGATTGATGGTCCATGCCATTGGAGCCAATACATTTATTATCGTGCGCATCATGGAGCCGTTTATGATTTTGGTTGGTTTATCGCTGGCAGCATTGGTGATCGAGCAGAAAAAACTTCCGGCGGCTTGAAAAATAGCTGTGCTGCGTAATGGGGTTATCACCGTGATAAGGAGGAGGCCTGCCATAAGGTATTCCGCGATACTACGGGCGGTTCTTCTCCTCGGACTTATGGGGTGGGCCCATGTGGTTTGGGCGGGGTCGCTGACGGTTCAGCATGCCCGTTTGTGGACAGCGCCGGATCATACACGGCTTGTCCTGGATTTAAGTGGCCCGGTGGACTATCGGGTATTCCGTCTGAAATCACCGGAACGCATCGTGGTGGATATGCGCCAAACATCGCTGCACACCAGACTGGATGGGTTGGTCAGGAAGGGTTCAGTGCTGGCGGCGATTCGTCACGGAAAATCGAAGGAAGGAACGCTACGTCTGGTGATGGATGTGAAAGAAAAGGTACGTCCCCGGTCTTTTTTGCTCAAACCCATGCACGGCAAGCCTTACCGTCTGGTCGTGGATTTAATGCGCCAGAAGAAAATGCGCCCGGTGGTGGTTACCGCGCGAGTGCGAGTGCATGCGCGTAAACGGATTATCATCGCGGTGGATGCCGGACATGGTGGCGAAGATCCGGGGGCGACAGGCCCACATGGTGTCAAGGAGAAAAATGTGACTCTGGCCGTAGCCAAAAGGCTGGCTCGAGAGATTAATGCGCAACCGGGTATGCGGGCGGTCCTGATTCGTAAGGGCGATTATTTTGTTCCATTGAAGCGGCGCGTGCAATTGGCGCGGAAGGCCAAAGCAGATTTAATCATCAGCATTCATGCGGATTCAGTTAGGCAGCGGAGCGTTTCTGGCGCTAGCGTTTATACGATGTCTGAAAAAGGTGCATCGGATCATGTGGCTGCCATGTTGGCCAGGAAGGAGAATGCCTCGGATGCTATTGGCGGCGTCCGGCCGGGGGAGGTTCGGGATCCTCTCGTGAGCCGCATCCTCGCAGATCTTGTCAAACGTGACAGCCTGAACAGCGCCGAATTGCTGGCGGACGAGATGCTGAAACATATCCGGCGTATCGGACCTATCAAATACAGCGTTCCCAAACATGCCCGATTTGTTGTGCTGGGAGCGCCGGAAATTCCCAGCGTGCTGGTGGAACTGGATTATATCTCTAATCCGAGGCGGGAACGGTTGTTGCGTAGCCCCAGGCATCAGAAACAGTTGGCCACGGCCTTATTTCAGGCAAGCAAGGCATTCCTGCGGCAGCAAGGGCGGTTGCCATCCCCAAGGCGGAAAGCACGACTCTCGATCCCCGGCGCATCGAAATCATGATGGTTTCCTGATCAGGCCATGTATTTAAGGTTACTGGGATTTTTACGGCCTTATCGTATGCGCGTGGGCGTCGCCATGGCTTGCATGGTGGCACTGGGCGGGACCACTGCGGCGCTGGCATGGTCCTTGAAACCGGCGCTGGATGAGGCATTGTCGGGAAAGGATCCAAGCCTGATCTACCTTATCCCTCTCCTGATTATCGGCTTATACGTCATCAAGGGTGGCGCTTACTACGGACAGGCCTACTTGATGGGCTATGTGGGGCAAAAGGTAATCTACGATCTGCGCAATAGTGTTTACGATCATCTGACCAGGCAGTCTCTGGGTTTTTTTGCGCATCGTAAAACAGGTGAGCTGTTGGCGCGTATCAGCTATGATGTAACACTGGTGCAGGCAGCGGCCAGTACCTCCGTCACGGCCCTGATGCGGGATTCGGTGAGTATTGTATTCCTGCTTGGCGTAATATTCTTTCAGGACTGGACCCTGGCACTCATTGCCATGTTGGTTTTTCCGTTGGTCATTTATCCCATTGCCCGGTTTGGCAAGAAGATGCGGCATGCGAGTTCGGATGGTCAGGTTTCCATGGGGGAGTTGACCAGCCTGGTTGAAGAAACCGTGGGTGGAATTCGTGTGGTGAAGGCATTCGGAATGGAGGATTACGAACGTGAGCGATTCCGCCGGCTTACGGGTGATTTCCTCCATCACCAGATGCGCATCTTTCGCGTTCAGGCGCTATCCTTCCCTATCATGGAACTGCTGGCCGGTTTTGGCATCGCCGGTGTGCTGTTTTATGGTGGATTGCGCGTGGCTTCCGGCGAAACCACTGCGGGTACGCTGGTATCTTTTCTGGCGGCGCTGATTATGCTCTATGAGCCGGTCAAGCGGCTTTCGCGCGCTAATAATGAGATTCAGCAGGGGCTGGCGGCATCCGAACGGGTGTTTGAGGTGCTGGATGAACATGTAGCGGTGGAGGATGCGCCGGATGCCATTGATCTGCCCGGTTTTTCCAAAAGTATTCGTTTTGACCATGTGGCGCTTCAGTATGAGGGGACGGATAAACAGGTGCTGTCCGATGTTAGCTTTGATGTGCGGGCAGGTGATGTGGTGGCTTTGGTAGGGCGCAGTGGCGCGGGCAAGACATCGCTGGTCAATTTATTGCCTCGCTTTATGGATGTGACCGGTGGTGCGGTGCTGGTTGATGGTCTTAATGTGCGGGAGCTGACGCAATCCTCCCTGCGAGCATGCATAGCGATGGTGACGCAGGAAATTATTCTGTTTAATGACACTGTACTGAACAATATTGCCTACGGCCTTGAAGACATTGAGCAGGCGCAGGTGGAGGAGGTTGCAAAGGCGGCCAATGCGCACGGTTTTATTATGAAACTGCCGAAGGGATACGACACCCTGATCGGCGAGCGCGGCGTGATTCTCTCCGGTGGCCAGCGACAGCGTCTTTCCCTGGCACGCGCACTGCTCAAGGATGCGCCGGTTTTAATTCTGGATGAGGCCACCAGTAGCCTGGATACGGAGTCCGAACGCCTGGTGCAACAAGCTATCGACCGCTTGATGAAGGGACGCACCGTAGTTGTAATCGCCCATCGCCTCTCCACCATTCGTCATGCTGACCGTATTGTTGTGCTGGATGATGGCAGGGTTGTTCAGATGGGGACGCATGACGAATTGCTGGAGCAAGGTGGTATGTATGCTGAGCTATATCACATGCAATTTGAAGCCCAGCAGGTTGTTATGGCTAGTCCGAGCGTGTGAAAGGTCGCTTTGTCGCTTGGCTTGTGCCACGGATGATTCGTTCCATCTACCTGTTTCTGGCCCATACGATACACTGGCAATGGGCGGGTCTCCCTTATTCGAACGAGATGCCGGAGCGCTATCTTTATACTTTCTGGCATGCCCGCATGCTCATGATGCCCAAGCCGTTCCGAAAAACACTTTTTGGAAATGGACACCGAACATTTTTTGGCTATATGCTGATTTCCGAACATCAGGATGGTGGGTTTATTGCGGAAGCCATGTATCTGTTAGGTATTCGGACGGTACGTGGCTCTACGACCCGTGGTGGAAAAAGGGCTATGTTGAAAATGATTCGCGCGGTCAGGGATGAATACTGCAACCTGGGGATTACACCCGATGGTCCCAAAGGTCCGCGGGAGGTCGTACAGAAGGGCACTGTACAGCTTGCCATGAAGACTGGCCTTCCGGTCGTGCCGGTTTGCTATGCCGCCAGCCGCTGCTGGCGGGTGGATTCATGGGACAGATTTTATATTCCCCAACCCTTTTCACGGGCTGTGTTTGTGTTTGGCGCACCGCTTCCTATTGCAGCGGATGAACCAATGGGTGAGGCGCTGGAGAAGGTACAGCAAGGTATGGATGCCGCGCAGCATGCGGCCGATCATTATTTTGATTAACACCTGCCTGAACTATTCATAAATCGCCGCGATGATTGCGCAGGTCCTTTGTTTGCAACGTATTCCGAGGAAGGAGCCCGTAACCCATCTTTTGCCATGGATTTATTTTACATGGCAATCGTTGCGCCCATGTATATTCGTCAGACCGCGACCCGCCGTAAAAAATATATTGCACAAACACCTGTTTTGCTTCAGTTGGAATTGGACAAATGCCCTGTTTGAATAAGAGACATTCAA
>CAZUWV010000041.1:0-13377 GCA_964624255.1 uncultured Zetaproteobacteria bacterium | reverse complement strand
GAACAACCTCAAGTATCGTAATCAATTGCCGTTGCTTCTTACTCAATGGCCCCAGCTCTTCCGCAGCTACGGAAACAGCGACCCTTGAATTCTCAGCCAGGTTTGCGATGATTTCGTATGTAAATGGTTCACCCTTAATTCTCTTCTGGTTTGTGTCTTGGTTGACGTTTTCCTATCAGCAAGGGAGATTACCTTCGCGCTATAATCGCTGTTAATCCAGAGCCTCTTGCAAAACTCTGGGTGGATGAGCGGCAATCTCACTTTGAGCCTATTTTCGGGATGGAATGAGGTGCATGGTGGTTCCATGGAGCGAAATTTCAGCACGGAAATGGGCCAAAATGGGGAAGCCGATCGCCGCTCACGAGTTTTGCAATTAACTCTAAATTAATATCTTACACTCTGCATACACGATCACTTGCAGGATCTAGGCAGCATAATTTCTCGTTACATCATTGCAATTCGGCGCTCCAGAATCATGCCATTTTGGCTTCGCGTGCCTACCTGCTCGCTATAATCTCCATAAGTCCGACCCTCTTGGTCCTGAAATCTTTGACATAACAGAGTGTTCTAATTATTCTCGCAAGAAATTCAGATGATTTTTGAGAGGGTGCGGGAGTGACAAAAGCTGAAATTGCTAAAGCGATACACGAGCGTGTCGGTCTTTCCAAAAAGGAGTCCGGCCAGATTGTCGATGAGGTTCTGGAGGACGTTCGCAAAGCGCTGGAGCGGGGTGAAGATGTTAAAATTTCAGGCTTCGGACATTTTAAGGTGCGCGGAAAAAACCCTCGTCGGGGTCGTAATCCGAGGACAGGAGATGAACTTACTATTTCTTCCCGCCGGGTTGTTACTTTTCACGCGAGCCAGCTTCTAAAAAAGAAGGTGCTCGGTAAAGACTGATGGACGCCCGGATGCAGTCTCTGCGCGATGCGGGTATCTCAGTTCCCGAGATACCCGGGAAGCTGTTTTTTTCCATCCGGGAAGTCAGCGATTTTTGTGATGTTGAACCGCATGTGTTGCGATATTGGGAGACGGAGTTTCGTCATATTAAACCGGTCAAAAAAAGTGGTAATCGGCGTTTTTATCGTCAACGAGATATTTATGCGATTTTTCAGATAAAATATCTTCTGTATGGTCTGAATTTTACCATCAAAGGTGCCAAAAAGCGTCTGGTCAGCGGTGACGTTGATAAATTGGTGGAGAAAAATTCGGTGCAGGATACATTACACAATATCAGGGAGGAACTTGCTTCCATTCACCAACTGCTGAATGACCAGCTCTGATGATATATTACGGGACGTAGCGCAGCCTGGTAGCGCACCAGTCTGGGGGACTGGTGGTCGCCGGTTCAAATCCGGCCGTCCCGACCATTTTTGTAACGTGCCGGAAATAATGGTTTACCTGTTTCCAGCGTCTGGCAGCATATTGTGAATAATGCGGGCCAGAATCCGTTCCATGCCAGTTTAATGATAAAGCGGCATGGCGTGGGTTTTGGCTTTGAGCGGTCGCGCCGACGCATGATTTCGGAGCAACTCGTTGCACGCGGTATAGTGGATCAGCGCGTTCTTGAGGCGATGGCTGTGGTCCCGCGACATATCTTTGTCGATGCTGCACTTGCCAGTCATGCCTATCAGGATTCGTCGTTGCCGATCGGCGAGGGCCAGACGATTTCACAACCCTACATGGTGGGAAAAATGTCCCAACTGCTGGCCCTCGAAGGACATGAACGGGTGCTGGAAATCGGTACGGGTTGTGGTTACCAGACGGCGGTATTGTCCCGCCTGTGTCGACGGGTCTATAGCATTGAGCGTATTCCGTCGCTGCATGAACGCGCCCGTCGTAATTTGCGTTTGGCGCGGCATGCCAATGTCATGCTAAAATGTGGCGACGGAACGGAAGGTTGGGAAGAATATGCGCCGTTTGACGCCATGCTTGCGGCTGCAGGGAATGGAAAGGTGCCGGAGGTGTGGCTGCATCAGTTGCGTGAGGGCGGAGTGCTGGTGATGCCGGTAGGGTGTCGGGGAAAGCATGTGCTCGTTCGTTTCCGCAAACATGGAGACCAATGGTCTGAAGAATATTTCGATGCGTGCGCTTTTGTGCCGCTCGTCTGTGGAGCCTGATATCCGACCTTTCCATTCCGCACCCATATTCTCCCGCATAGCGGGAGAATGCCCGAGTTCAGCTCCATTGTCCGCCTTGCCCTCCCGCTTCGCGTGAGAACAAGTTGTTCAAGCGGAATCCTTTCAGGACTCCGCTCCCTTTGTCTCATAAAAAAGAAAATTCCTCCGGTATCCTCGTTTTTGCTTAAGGCGGGGTTCCGCTTAACTCGGCCATTGAGCCTCTTGCAAAACTCGTGAGTGACGATCGGCTTCCCCACTTTGCCCCATGTCCGAGCTGAAAATTAACATTCTGAGGCCCGTCTGGCTTAGACGATGCTATCACTGGACCCTATCTTGGGCGGATCATCCCCAGGCGCAGCTTGCGTTGTTCTTTATTTCGGTTATCGAGGCCAGTATCTTTCCCATCCCTCCAGATATCCTTCTGGTCGCTCTGGCGTTGGGGCGCCCGGAGCTGGGCATGCGCCTGGCCTTGCTGGCCACGACGGGTTCAGCCATGGGCGCTTGTATTGGTTATGCTATCGGTATGCTGCTATTTGTTAGTGTGGCCCGCCCCTTGCTTGAAGTGTATGGCGCGATGGGGCAATTCAACCATCTGCAGGCACTGTTTGGCGAGTATGGACTGTGGGTGGTATTGATCGCAGGGTTTTCTCCTGTTCCATTCAAGGTTGTGACCATCGCTGCCGGTACATTCGGACTGCCATTCCCCGGATTCATCGCAGCAACATTTATTTCCCGCGGTGCCCGGTTTTTTATCGAAGGCGGCTTGTTGCAATGGGGTGGTGAACGCTTGCGAATACTGGTGGAAAAGCATTTTGAGATCATGACGGTCACCGTGGTCATACTGGTGATTGTGGGCTTTGTGATGTTGTGGTCACTACCAACCATATAAATGAAGTCGGCTGAGTAATGTGGATTAAATTCCTTTGTATTCTCTCCCTGCTGGTTTTGTCTGCCTGCTACAGGACCGTATTCCCGCCTGTGTCCGTGAGTGCGAGAAAATCGGTTTATCAGGTACAACCAGGAGATACGCTATATAATATCAGCAAACGGTATGGCATAAATTATCGCATACTGGCCCGACGCAACCATATCCATTATCCCTACACTATCTACACGGGCCAACAGTTTTATCTGAGGGGTGTCGCGCCGCGCCCAAGCTATATCCCCCTGCCCAAAAAACGAAGAAAAAGTGTAAACAGTAAAAAGGTATTCCGCCGCCGCGTCGCAAAATCGCGGAGGCACAAAAAAATATCCAGGGTCAGGCGCCTCAGTTCTGTTCATTTGCACTGGCCGGTACGGGGGAAAGTGATCAGCAGATTCGGCAGAAGGCACGGGAGATCGCATGACGGTATAGATATTTCTGCCCCTGAAGGTACGCTCGTGCGGGCCGCTGCTAGCGGTGAGGTTGTGTATTCCGGCCACCGGATCGCAGGGTACGGCAATCTTATTATCATTCGTCATAGTCGTGATATGTTTACGGCCTATGCATATAACCAGGTCAATCTCGTGCGTCGGGGTAAGCGTGTGAAACGCGGTGGCATCATAGCCCGTGTCGGGCAGACGGGACGGGCAACGGGGCCGCATTTACATTTCGAGGTGCGCCGAGGACCAACGCCCGTAAACCCTCTGGCCTATTTGCCCCGGAGATGACATCGCAACGGATGGATTGCCGCGATGTAAGCGCTTTATCAGGAGTATGTGATGGTGAGTAAACGCCATAGTGTCGATCCCATGACGCTATACATGCGTGAAATATCACGCTATGACTTGCTGACTGCCGAACAGGAGGTTGAGGTCGCTCGGGCTATTGCCAAGGGCAGCGAAGAGGCCCGGAAGAAGATGATTAATGCAAATCTTCGGCTTGTCGTCAAGATCGCCAGACGCTATATGAATCGTGGCATGCAACTTTCGGATATGATCGAAGAAGGTAATATTGGCTTGATGCGGGCCGTTGAAAAGTTCGATGAAGCGCATGGATGCCGATTTTCTACATATGCCACATGGTGGATCAGGCAGTCGGTGGAACGCGGTATTATGAATCAGGCGCGGACCATCCGCCTGCCGGTACACATTGGCAAGGAGTTTAATGTAGTCATGCGTACTGCCAACGTTCTGCGTACGGAGCTGGAACGGGAGCCGACAAACATGGAAATCGCCGAACGCTTGGGGAAAACGCCGGAACGTATTCAGGCTTTGCAGGGGGCGCACCAATATACGGAAAGTGCTGATGAATTATTGCATGAAGATGGAGATTTTACCCTGTATGACGTTACCGAGGATGAGCGAGCCGAGCAACCGGGCGACCACTTGGAAGAAGTCATCCGTACGGATATGCTCCATTCATGGCTGGTACAGTTGACAGACAAGGAACAGAACGTGGTTTACTTGCGCTATGGTCTGAATTCCCGTCATGATTCATGGACGCTGGAGGCCATTGGTCGCCATATGGGAGTGACGCGAGAGCGTATTCGTCAGATTCAGGTAGGTGCGCTACAAAAGTTACGTCACATCATTCACAAACATAATGTCCACTTCGAGGAGGTATGATGACGTCCAGTACAGCAATCAATCTACGGGATTATATCCGTGATATTCCCGATTTTCCCAAACCCGGCATAATATTCAAGGATATTACTCCCCTGCTGGCGGATGGCGATGCCTTCGCAGCTTCCATTTCCGGAATTGCCTGCCAGATGCCGACCCATATTGATGCCATCGTTGGTATTGAATCACGAGGATTCATATTTGGTGCGGCACTGGCCCAGCAGGTAGGGTTGGGGCTGATTCCCGTACGCAAACCCGGCAAATTACCGGCAGATGTGCATGGCGTGGATTATGAACTGGAATATGGCATGGACAGACTGGAAATTCATCGCGATGCGGTGAGTGCCGGGCACAGGGTCGTTATTGTGGACGACTTGCTGGCAACAGGGGGCACAATGCGTGCAACCGTCGATCTGATTCACCAATTGGGTGCGGAGGTCGCTGCCTGTCTTTTTGTTGTCGAGCTGGCGTTTCTGAACGGGCGCGGCCAGTTGCCGGGCGTGCCAGTCCATAGTCTTGTTTCTTATGCGTAAAGGTGCCTGATCCGGATCATGTATTTGATGCGAATACTGTTGGTAGAAGACGACGAGCAGCAAGCCGAATTTATTCGGTGCGGGCTGGTGCGGGAGGGGGCGAGTGTTGACCATGCGGCGGATGGCGAACAAGGGTTAGGTCTCGCCGTTTCAGTTCCTTATGATCTGTTCGTGTTTGATCTGATGTTGCCGGTCAGGGATGGGCTGTCGCTTATTTATGCCGTACGCGAAAAAGGCGTGACGACCCCGATTCTGGTGCTTAGTGCGCGCAATTCCGTGGATGATCGGGTGCGGGGTTTACGAGCGGGTAGTGATGATTACCTGGTTAAGCCTTTTGCTTTTTCGGAGTTGGTGGCGAGGTTGAAAGCCTTGCATCGAAGGGCCACGGGGTTGACCGATCCGGAAGTTTTGGAGGTTCGCGATCTGCGGTTCGACCTGCGTCGGAGGAGGGTCGTTCGCGGTTCCACCCAACTGGATCTGCAGCCGAAAGAACTGGCCTTGTTAGAGTACCTGATGCGCAATGCCGGTCGCGCTATATCGAAAACAATGATTATCGCATATGTGTGGAATTTCAACTTTGATCCTCAGACTAACGTAGTTGAAGCCCGGATTTCTCGTCTTCGGGAGAAAGTAGATAAACCCTTCAGTCACCCGCTTATCCATACTGTCCGCGGCATTGGTTACGTCCTGGAGGATCGCCCATAGGTGCTTAAAACGCTCCGCTTCAGATTGACACTATGGCATGCCATCATTTTCGGAGGCATGGCGCTGGGTGTTTTTTGTTTTGCGTACATCACGGTGTCCAGACAGTTACTGGGATCCCTGACCGAAGACCTTCAGGATACGTCACGGGAGTTTTCGGATATATATCAAACGGGCGGCATCAAGGCGCTACGGGCTGAGATCAATCAAGAGACGCTGTCCCACGGGAATAATCTGTTTTACGCCCGATTTATTAACGCCAGGGGCAAAGTTATTATACGGTCCATTCCGAAGGCATGGGTAGAGCCGCTACCCAGGCCGGATATAAGCGCTGTAGGTCCGCAGTGGTTCGAAGTTACGGTCAACCACCGGACCAACGAATTGGCGAGGCTTATCGCGATCCCGACGCGAGGTCATGGCTGGATACAGGTCGGGTTGTCGGAGCGTGATTATGAAGCACAGCTCGAAAAAATTCGTCGGAGCTTTGGTTGGGCACTGATGGTGATTATTCTGGCCGGGATCATCACGGGGTGGTGGCAGGTGAGCCGGGCTCTGGCTGGCGTTGATAGGGTGCGCCGCACGGCCATTGATATTGGTGAAGGGGCTTTTGACCAGCGTCTTGTTTTGGAGGGCCATGGTCAGGAGCTGGTACAGCTTGCTGATGCCTTTAACCTCATGCTGGACAAAATCCAGAGCTTGCTCGGAGAAATGCGGGACGTGAGCGATAACGTAGCCCATGATCTCCGAACGCCTATCACCCGTATTCGTGGCATGGCTGAAGCGAGCCTCATGGCGAAGGCCGATGATTATCCCGGGAGCAGGGAAACGTTGGCGAAGGTCATAGCCGAATGCGACATCATGTCCGCCATGATTAATACCATGCTGGAGATTGCGCAGACGGATTCAGGTGTGATGCGTCTGGAACATAAACCCGTTGATATGGGGGTACTGTTGCACGAAGTCCGCGACCTTTTTTTACCCGCAGTCGAGGATGCGGGTATTGATTTGAACCTTGAGCTGCAAGCTGCTCATCTGTCACTTATGGGTGATAAGTCACGCTTGCAAAGGCTGGTATCCAACCTGTTGGACAATGCCATCAAATTTTCACCTGGAGGGGGGCGCATAACGCTCTCCATTTGCGGAGGCGAGGGGGCCATTCGTCTTTTTGTAACGGACTGCGGCATGGGTATACCCGAAGGGGATATGCCATATGTTTTCGACCGTTTTTATCGTTCTGACCGGAGCCGGGGAGCTCTTGGGAATGGTCTGGGTTTGTCATATGCGAAAAGTATTGCTATGGCTCATGGTGGCGACATCCATATCCAAAGTCGGTTTGGGCACGGCACTTCGGTATGCGTGACGCTTCCGGCGACACCGACTGATCCTTTAGGGTAAGCAGGGGCGCGGCAGTATTTTTAAACATGACCAAATGGCAAGCTTGGGTTAAGGAGGGATTCACCCCGGTTACTCAGCATTCAGCCTTCGGATGCAGATATCTTCAGAGCCTCTTGAAAATCTCGGGTGGATGGGCGGCAATCCCGCTTTGGGTTTGTTTTCGGGATGAAATAAGGTATGTGGTTGTTCCATGGATCGAAATTTCGGCTCGGACAAAAAGACCGCAGGCCGTTTTGACGCCCGTAAGGGTGGGCGTAAGCCCTAAGGGCCAACGTGGGCAAGCTGATTGTCGCTCGCGGGTTTGCAAGGGGTTCTTCATTCTATGAATATTTGTAATTCAAACCAAAGGAGTGTGTAAATATGAGTAGAAAACGTATGACATCAATTGTTAGTTCTGTGGCTGTTTGCGCCGCGATCTTTGCTTTTGGCATTAATGCGCAAGCGGGAGAGAAGCCTGTAATCACGAGCTCGACAAATATCAAAGCGCTCTCAACGCTGACCAATCAGGAAAATCAGGCTGTTTCTCTGGCTGCCGCCCAGGTCCTTTACCATACCGAACAGGCCCAGCTCGCCGTTGCTGATAAAAAGAAACGCAAAGCCCTCAGACATATCAATCAGGGAATCAAGCTGATCCGGATTATCAGGGGTGCCGCACCTAAATACAAAATCACGACAAATATTAAATCAGCCGGTGTGAGCTATAAAAATTCGGAAGATGTTACCCAACGCTACGTGACAGTATTCAATAATTCATATACCGAAGACGTTGTTACGCCCGTTATCCAGGCCAAGAGGAATAAAGTATTTCATCACCATCACAAGTCCTCGGCGAGGCCGGAAGAGGATTTCTCCATGTCGCACAGGATGACGGTGACGTTGGATACGTTGTTGGCTGGCCGGATGCTCAATATTGCGAGGGCCGATGTAAAAGCCAATAAAATGAAGAATGCAGACAAGGCGTTGGCGGCAATTCAGACTGATGGGGTGATACTCAGGTCTGTGACAGTGCCGCTGCCCTTGGCTGATGCTGCGGATAATTTGTATTTGGCCCGGTCCGAAATGTCCAAGAAGCACTATAGGAATGCATACGTGACACTGAAAGAAGCCTCAAAGGACCTGAAGGCCTACGGAAAGATCAGTGGTAATATTCATAGCAAGGAGACAAGCAGGCTCATCAGTAAAATCGATAGTCTGACGTCGAGAATCGATGCGCATAAAAACAAAAGGGATGTCGAGTCCATTATGGAAAACTCCAAAGGCGATATAACGTCCTGGTGGAGTGAAGTGAAGGGTTGGTTCAACAGGAATCACTAAACCGTGAATGCACATAAGGGAGGCTGGCGATATTTTTCGATACCGCCAGCCTTTCTCTTTTTAACCCGAATTAAAGCCTCTTGCAAAACTCCGGGTCGATGAGCGGCAATCCCGCGTTAAGTCCATTTTTAGGATGGCATGAGGTGCATGGTAGTTCCATGGACCGAAATTCCAGCTCGGAAGTGAGGGAGGTGATCGCCGCTCACGAGTTTTGCAAGAGGCAAGATGGTGGCACCGTCGTACCGGGGATAACGAATGCTGTGCCGCGTGCCGTCGGCCTGGAGTGAGGCCGTGCCTGACGCTGATATGAGCATGAGGTCCATTGTAGACTCCGCCAGTGAGTCGGCATTGTATCGTAACGAGCAGGCATCTCCTCGCATCGGCGTGGTGACACTGACGTCAATGACGACGGCACTGTTTCTAACCTTGCGTAACATGCCGATGATGGCTGATACTGGCATGAAAATGGTATTTTTTAATATCGTCACGGTATTTGCCTTCCTGGTTCCCATTGCGCTGGTGTCGGCGGAACTTGCCACTGCCTGGCCGAAAAATGGCATTTTCCATTGGGTCGAAGAGGCTTTCGGCACGCGATGGGGGCTCACTGCTGTATGGCTACAGTGGGTACAGAGCCTGTTCGGTATCACCTCAATCCTTTCCTATGTGGCGGCAAGCCTGGCTTACGCGGTCAATCCGGCACTGGCCGGTTCCCGTATCTTCATCGTCATGGTGATTCTCGTGGTGTACTGGACAGCTACATTGCTCAATTTACGCGGCGTGCGCGCCTCCGGCCTGATCTCCAGCGTGTGCCTCGGGGCCGGTGTTCTGCTGCCTGCGATCTTGCTGGTCGGCCTGGCACTGGCCTATGTCGCGCAGGGACATCCACTGCATTTGAACCTGGCGATAACGGCGGATAACTGGTTGCCGTTGCATGGTGCCAGGCAAAGCCTCGTATTATTTCTGAGTTTTATTTTTGGTGTGGTCGGCATCGAGGTTTCAGCCAGCCATGCCAGGGAAGTGCACAATGTGCAACGCAATTACCCCATTGCCGTGTTCTCTGCCGCCATTCTCGGTTTCGTGCTGACGCTACTTGGTGGTCTGGCGGTGGCAGCCGTGGTGCCCGGAGGTCAACTGGACCTGGTCTCTGGCAGCGTGCAGGCGCTGGGGGTATTACTTAGCACCTGGCATTTGGGCTATTTACTGCCACCTGTCGCATTGTTGGTTGCACTGGGCGCGGCGGGGCAGGTGAGTACCTGGGTGGTAGGCCCGGTTAAGGGTTTGTGGGCAGCCGGATGTGCCGGTAATTTGCCACCCGTGCTGCAAACGACGAATCGTTGCGGCGTGCCGCGTAACCTGTTGATGGTGCAGGCCGTCCTGATGAGTAGCGTGGCTCTGGTGTTTCTCGTCGTGCCTTCCGTAGACAGTGCTTTTCTGCTGCTTACGTCAGCGGCGGTCATTCTTTATGCCGTTATGTATCTGGCGCTGTTTGCCGCCGCGATCCGCTTGCGCTATACACATACAGATACGGTGCGACCTTATCGCGTTCCCGGTGGACGCGTCTGGGGCTTGTGGGTGGTCGCGGGCATTGGTTTCATTACTACCTTGATCTGTTTTCTTATTGGCTTCCTGCCACCCGGCACGGATGTTGACGCTGTTCCCTATGCGTTGGCCATGCTTGCCACGCTTGCGGTCATGCTGCTCGTACCGCAGTTATTATACTACTGGCGTCGCCCTGCATGGGCCGTCATCAATACGGAGTAATCACGATGGTTAAAAAACTATGTCCTGAATTTGCACTGAATCCGGCTTATGGCTCGCGTGCTATGACAAAGCCCGTACCCAGGTACACGTTGCCCGACGAGGAAATGCCACCCGAGACGACGTATCGTCTGATCCATGATGAACTGATGCTCGATGGTAATGCGCGGCTCAACCTTGCCACCTTCGTGACCACCTGGATGGAGCCCGAAGCTGAACGACTTATGAAAGAGACGTTCGACAAGAATATGATCGACAAGGATGAATATCCGCAGACGGCGGAGATTGAGACGCGATGTGTCAATATGGTGGCGCGCCTGTTCAATGCGCCCGAGGATGAGGATGCGGTGGGTGTATCCGCAATCGGCTCCAGCGAGGCGGTGATGCTCGCTGGCATGGCGCTGAAGTGGAACTGGCGCAAGCGCGGGAAAGCTGCTGGCCTTCCCACCGACCGACCTAATTTGATTCTTGGCGCCAATGTGCAGGTGGTGTGGGAAAAGTTTTGCCGTTACTGGGAGGTTGAACCGCGTTATATCCCGATGCGCGAGGGGCGTTACGTTATTGAGCCTGAAGAGGTTATTGCCCGTATCGACGAAAATACCATTGGCGTAGTCGCCATCCTTGGTACCACCTTTACCGGTGAGTTTGAGCCAGTCGAAGCCATTCATGATGCGGTAGTCAGGCACAATGCTACCCATGGCCTGGCCGTACCCTTGCATGTCGATGCGGCCAGCGGCGGTTTCGTTGCGCCCTTCATTCACCCGGATCTACGTTGGGATTTTCGTTTGCCCAACATCGTTTCCATCAATGTATCCGGGCATAAGTACGGTCTGGTCTACCCTGGCGTCGGTTGGGCGATATGGCGCGATCGCCAACACTTACCCGAGGAACTGATCTTTCACGTCAACTATCTGGGTGGAGATATGCCGACCTTCACGCTCAACTTCTCTCGCCCAGGAAATCAAATCGTTGGCCAGTATTACAACTTTCTGCGTCTCGGGCGTGAAGGATACACCCGCATCATGTCTATTTTGCGTGATATAGCCATGGATCTCTCCGGGCGCATCGCCAACCTCGGTCCATTCGAACTGCTGAGCGACGGCAGTACGATCCCGGTATTCGCCTGTCGCCTCAAAGATGCTTCACGGTATTCGGTATACGATGTTTCCGAGCGCCTGCGTACCCGTGGCTGGCAGGTGCCCGCGTACACCATGCCACCTGATGCCAGTGAGATTGCCGTATTGCGTATCGTTATACGTGAAGGTTTTTCGCGCGATATGGCTGATATGCTGATGGTTGATATCGCCAAGGTTGTGGATGATCTCGAAGCCTCGCCACCCTCGCAACCCAAAGCCCCGGACGGAGGGTTCTGCCATGGATAACCTATGGGTAATCCGTGGATAGCTATATACCGCCGACTGGCCCGGAGGCTTCCAAGTCATGAGGGTTCTATATTTTATTGTATTGTTGGCGGCATCCGCTTTCTCGCCCCTGTCGCTATTCGCGTCAGAGATTCCGGGAGATACGCCTTCAACCCTGCTCTCCATAGAAAGTAATGCCGAGGGCCTTGTGGGCGCGGCTCTTGCCAGGAATATACCCGCGACGCGGAAACTGTATCGGAACATTCAACATGGACTGGCACGCTTGCATCAACATATAGGCGTACTTCCATTCAATGAGCGTCGCTCACGCGAGCTGGTCATGGCGTATTCATGGCTGCGCATTATAGCGATCGACCTGAGGCATCATGCATGGGTTGGAGCAGCCATCGCGGCCAATCAGTTAAGTGCCTCTACCATGCGGTTTGCAAATTCGACACTAAGAAAACGTGATATCGCATGGATGGGTTATCTGGGACGAGAGCTGTTGTTGTTGAGTAAGGAAGATCCTCTGAGGAATGCCGAATTATTGAACGTTCGCCGTGCCGACCTGGCCAATACATGGCAGCGGGTCAGCAAGGATTTAATCAAAGATTTTCGCAACAAGACGCTTGTCATGCAGGGAGGTCGCTTAATAGGCGAAATCGAGAAAGAGCGCAGGCCGGCGCAGACCATAGCGTTGAGCAGCCAACTGTTGAAGTTCGTGGACCGGATCAAGAAAGCGAAATGAACCTGGGAGCAGGAGAATAGCATGCGCATGCTGTTGATTGAAGATGACAGCGAGGCCGCTGCCTATCTCGTCACAGGGCTCACGGAAAGCGGTCACGTTGTTGATCATGCCGCAGATGGCGAGGATGGACTCCATATGGCCCTGAGTGGGAATTATGATGTGCTCATTGTGGATCGCATGTTGCCCAAGCGGGATGGACTTTCCATTATCCGTATGCTACGTGCCGATGGGAGGAACACACCCGTGCTGGTGTTGAGTGCTATGGGAGGCGTGGATGATCGGGTGCTTGGGCTTCGTACCGGAAGCGATGATTATCTCGTCAAGCCTTATGCCTTCTCGGAATTATTGGCCCGCCTTGATGCGCTGGTGCGCAGGGACTGGACACCGGAGGTTCAAAGTGAATTAAAGCTCGCCGACCTGGAGTTGAACCTGCTTACACACAGGGTTGCCCGTTCGGGCAAGGTGATTCGTTTGCAGCCCCGAGAGTTTCGTTTGCTGGAATATCTGATGCGCCATGCAAATCAGGTTGTAACCCGCACCATGTTACTGGAGCATGTGTGGGACTTTCACTTCGATCCTCAAACGAATGTGATTGACACCCAGATATCACGTTTGCGTGGAAAGATAGACAGAGATTTCGACATGCAGCTGTTACATACGGTCAGGGGAACGGGATATCGTCTGGGCGAATCTTCCTAACCCACCTTTAACATTGTACTTCAAGGAATCTTTATACCCCAAGGCATGCAGCCGAATCAACACCTTCCAATGGCACTACAAATTCTTATCCTGTATCTGGAGCCTCTTGCAAAACTCTGGGTGGATGAGCGGCAATCCCACTTTGAGTCCATTTTCGGGATGGAATGAGCTACATGGTGGTTCCATGGAGCGAAATTCCAGCTCAG
>CAZUWV010000040.1:0-13557 GCA_964624255.1 uncultured Zetaproteobacteria bacterium | reverse complement strand
TACTAGGAGTCTGTCGGACTTATGGGAAATCTACTGCATGGCAGGGAAGCGGCCTAAAATAACATCAGGCGCCGCTGCCGCGCATACCGAATACGGATATCCCGTGGCGTTGCGCAACTTCTCTCATTTTACGCCGACTCAGTATGAGCGTTTTTCCAGCCTCAATGGCCAGCACCTTACATCCTGATGTATGCATAATTTCAAGGGTATCCGGGCCGATAGCTGGCACGTCAAAACGCAAATCCTGTACGGGCTTGGCCACTTTGACGACCACCGCCTTCCCATTGCCCATTGCGCCCCCCCTGGCAATTGCTTCATCGGTACCTTCAATCGCTTCTACCGCCAGTACGGCGCCATCCTGCACCACAATGGTCTGACCAATATCAAGCGCGGCAATCCCTCGCGCCTGAACGTAACCGAAATCCATATCCTGAAAGGAAGCTTTAGCGGGTTTCGGGCCGATCAGGAGACCTTCCCCCGCCAACATTTCGCCCGCGAATTCGGTTTGCGGCAACACCTTGATGCCCGCCTTGATAAGCTCATTGGCAATGGCGTTCATCAGCGTATCGTCCTTACGATCCGGCATCTTCGCCAGTGTCTTGATCGCTGTAAAATCAGGCCGAAAATTACGAAAGAGATGCAATTTCCGCACTTTACCGGCAAAAACGATGGCATCCACTCCGGCACCCTTGAATGCCCGTATCATGCCGCCCAACTGGCCGACATGTAGCCAACAGGTTGATGTTGAATAGCGCTCGATTTCGGGAGATGTTTCTTCCCGGGCGGCAACGGTATGCACCTCCACGCCCCGGCTCTGGAGACTGGCCGCAAGCTCCAGGGGGAAGGAACCATAACCTGCCACCAGCCCCAGCCTGGGAATCGGCACGCCTTCTTTATCCGACATCGCGTTTATGAACGACCAGCCCGCGCTGGGCGCTGCCAACAAATTCAAGCATTTCCATGGCATATGGGTTCTCGTCTGCGACAGCTTGTGCCTGATCAATCCGGTCCGCAAGAGCTTCATTGCTTTGCAACAACATCCTGTACAGTTGTTTTAGAACCTTGACATCATGCAGCGAGAAGCCGCGTCGCTTCAGACCTACAAGATTCAGCCCGGTCAGTTCAGCACGGTAACCTCCCGAAACCAGGCAAAACGGTGGGACATCCTTATTGATGCCACACATGCCCCCGATCATCGCATAACGACCGACGCGCACAAATTGATGGATGGCGGACAATCCACCGACAATGACACCATCCGCAATCTCGATGTGGCCGGCCAGGGTGGCACAGTTGGCCAGAATGGCCTCATTGCCAATCTGGCAGTCATGCGCCACATGGACATATGCCATCAATATATTTTTATTGCCAATACGCGTGACCATGCCGCCACCTTCCGTGCCGGTATTAACAGTCACATTTTCACGGATGGTATTATCGTCGCCAATAACTACACGAGATGCTTCGCCGCGATATTTCAGATCCTGCGGCTCATTACCAATGCTCGAAAAGGGAAAGAAGCGGTTCCTTTTTCCAATATCCGTATGCCCTGACATCACCACATGTGAAACAAGCTCGGTATCAGCACCGATATGGACATACTCCCCCAACACGCAATAGGGGCCGATGGAGGCATCCGAATGGACCTCGGCACCGTTTGCAATAATCGCCGTAGGATGAATCATCAGCCCACCTCATCACGGGGCATCATGGTCGCCATCAAATCGCCTTCGCAAACCAGCTCACCGTCCACCAGCGCCTGGCCGTGAAACTTCCACATCAAACCACGGCGGCGTAACAAGGTCAGCTCAAACACCACCTGATCTCCCGGACGCACCGGTTTGCGGAAACGAACACCATCAATACCGGTAAAATAAACCAGGTATTCCCTCTCTTTGGAGATGGACTGAAATGCCAGCAACCCACCGACCTGAGCCATCCCTTCCACCAGCAATACGCCCGGCATCACTGGATAATCCGGGAAATGCCCCATAAACTGGGGTTCGTTATATGTCACATTCTTGATAGCTCGGATGAACTTTTCTTTCTCAAAGTCCAGCACCTTGTCCACTAGCAAAAAGGGATAACGGTGCGGAAGTAACTTCATAATCGCATCAATATTTAATTCAGGCATTCAACCCTCTCAATATGCTATTTTTTCAAAAAATGATGGTGTGGAAAATATCTGATAATAAGCTTCCTCGCCGTCGAGGCCCGCAGACGGACTTTCTACGATCCCGTCAGGATATATGACGACCAATTTTTTCCCACATCTCCGGCAAACGTAACATGATGGCAGACACCCTCAACCATAGGCGGTGCGGCACGGCTGGAAAACCCGCATAGGTTCCACCCGCTTCCAGGTTGCCTGTAACACCACTTTTGCCGGCAATTTTGCAGCCGTCGCCAATATGCAAATGTCCGGCCACCGCCGCCTGGCCTCCGAACTGGCAACCCCGACCCACCACTACAGAACCTGAGAAGCCAGCCTGACCAGCTATAACACTGTACGCGCCAATTCTTACATTATGTCCGACCTGGATCAGGTTATCCAGCTTAACGCCCCGACCAATCACGGTATCACCAATAGCGCCTCGATCAATACAGGTATTGGCTCCGACTTCTACGTCATCTTCAAGCAGAACGCGGCCGACCTGAGGGATTTTAAGGTGCTCACGCCCCGTCCATGCGTAGCCAAAACCATCCGAACCAACCACCGCGCCCGACTGTAAAATAACATTGTTTCCAAGCTCACAGGATGCGCTAACCACAGCGCGGGGATGCAGAGTACATGACTGACCCATACTTGCTCCATCCTCGACGACACAGCCTGCACCAATACGGCTACCCGACCCAATGCGGACTCGCTTGCCGATCATCACCAGAGGTCCGACATCAACGTCCTCCGCGAGGCTGGCCGTCACATCAATCACGGCTGATTCATGTCTTAATCCGTCGGCCTGTCTTTCGGGGTGGAAGTGTCGTTGCAGGAGAGCAAATGCCAGATAGGGGTCCACCACCCGAATAATCGGGCGGGATACTCCCGGGAAAACTTTATCATCAAGAAAAAGGATACCGGCGTGCGACGTTTCAGCTTGTATCTTGTAACGCATATTAGCCAAGAAAGAGGCCTGGTCTGGTCTGGCCTCTTTCAGCGTATTCACGCCGGTGATGTTCACATCAGGATCGCTATTCTCCAGCTTACCATCCACAAGTCCGGTAATGTCGCGAAGAAGCACCCTCTGCAGACCTTTTTCGGGATTATTTGCTGGCGTCGAGGCGCTTGGTAATTTGAGCTGTTACATCATGCGCGGGCGACACATAGAGGGCCGAAGGACGGGTCAAAATAAAATCGTAGCCATTCTTCTTACCAAAGCTACGAATTTCCTTACCGAATCTGGTGTTAATTCCTGAAAGGATTCGATTTCTTTCGAGCGACATGGATTCCTGGGCATCCTGCAACTTTCGTTTGAAGTCCTTCTTCAGATCATTAACACCCTGCTGCTTTCTAGACAAGTTCTCCGGTGACATCGCCATGGACTGGCTGGCCAGGCTCTTGTTCATCTTGGCGATACGGTCCTTGATGGCTTTCAGTTCCTTCATCCTGGCCTTCTTGATACCTTCCAGTTGCAATTGTCCGGCACGGTACTGTTTTGTATTTTCAATCGCACTCTTCACATCGACAAAACCAACCTTCAATTCGGCGGCGTGAAGCAATCCACTATTGAACACACCCATCACCAGCATTGCTGTCACTAATATTCGGTATCGCATTCATGACTCCTTTTATCCCCGATCGGGATTATCCCTGATAAATCCGGCTTATACTATACGTTTTCTTCTATTCTTAAAACGACGAACCTAAGGCAAACGAAAAACTCTTGGTCCTGTCCCCCGGTTGTTTACGCACGGGGAACCCCCACACCAAATCGACAGGGCCAACGGGGGAAAGCCATTGAATACCAAATCCGGCTGATACCCTCACCTGGGAAAGTTTAAGGTTCTGGTCAGGTGCTGCGATCGAACCGACATCCGTAAAAGTAAAGGCACGTATCCCGCTGGATTGCATATAGGGCAAGGGGAAAAACAAATTAACAGAAGCCCTCGCTGTTTTATTGCCGCCAATGATCTGACCCGTCGCCGGGTCCCGAATGGTGACGCCAAACCGGTGAAATCCGCGAAGGGTGCCAATACCGCCCATCGAGAAACGGCGGAAAATCGGAACACCGCGTCCGGAATAGCCGCGGATATATCGTACGTTGAACGATGGATTCAGCGTAAATTTGTCGCCCATCGGAAAATAAGCTTTGGCATAAACCGCCGACTGGATAAACCTGTTGCTACCCCCCAAACCAGCCAAACCCAGGCTGCCACCAAGCAGGTAGCCCTCTCTTGGTGCCATAAAGCTGTCTCGCGTATCCCAGCTCAGGCTTTGCGTCAACTCCCCTGTCGTCTGCTTACCGGCCTGAGACCGTAAAAATAACGATGAGTTCGGATTAAGACCAAAAATATCTGTATCGCTAAACTGATAATTGACGCCGTATCTAAGATACTTGCTAATGGGAATACCTACACCGAATCCGCCACCAAAGTTATTTTCCTTAAAAGAGGTGAGTTTCTGCAAGCGTGTTTGCCGTTTAAATACATTCAGGCTGGCACTCATATTTTGACCCAAAAAATACGGGTCCATAAGGCTGCCGGTGAAGTTCTGGGTCTTGACACCGACTTCTCCGCTCAGGTTCCCGACATAACCCTTGCCCAGAAGGTTTCGTTCATTGATTGCGGTACGAACGAACACCTTCTGCAATTGAGAAAATCCGGCACCGACAGTAAAAGATCCGGTTTTCTTCTCCTCCACTTTCACTTTCATCTTAACCTTGTCCGGTGCGCTACCTCTGGGCATGGATACGCGTACATCCTTAAAAAGAGACAATTTCTTCAATCTCCTTTTGCTGTATTTCAGCTTACTGCTGGAAAACCGCGCGCCCTCCTGCTGCCGTAATTCGCGCCGGATTACAAGATCATCGGTTTTATTGTTACCGCTGATTTCAATACGCTCAACGTAAACCTCCGGACCCTTTTCAATATCGAATGTGACATCAACTGTATGTTCATTAACATTGCGGTGGAGTAATGGCGTCACCGTAGCAAAGGCATAGCCCTTATCGCCCACCAGAGTCGTCATGTCATCAATACTTTTGCGCAGTTTGGTCAACGAATACAATTTTCCCTTGCTCAGCTGTACCACATGCATCAGAGCATCCCTGCTCGGGACAATATCACCCCGAAGATTGACGGAACTGACTTCATATTGCGCACCTTCGTGAATAGAAAAGGTGATATAAAATGAGCGTTTGTCAGAAGAAAGCGCAACCAGCGTCGATTCTACTCTGGCATCCAGGTATCCCCGATTCATGTAATACCGGAGAAGGAGCTGGCGGTCTGCCTGTAAACGATCCCGATTAAACACATCGCGGTTCTTGAACCAGGCCATAAGGCCGGACTGCCGGGATGCGATAGTCTTCGCCAAATCAGCGCTCGAAAAGGCCTCATTGCCGATAAAGCGGATACGCTTGATGCGCGTCACCTTACCTTCATGTACCTGTAATATCACATCCACGCGACCATCCGGGCGCAGTTTCCGGATGACATCGACTTTGAGTTGATAGTAGCCTTTCTTCAGATACCCACGCCGGATAACCTGTATATCGTGGTGCAGATCGGACTCGTTGAATATCTGGCCAGGTTTCAGCTTCAGTCTCAGCTTTACATCCTTTTCCTTCACTGCGTGCAAGCCATCCAGTGTCACGGATGCAATCATGGGGTTTTCCTTGACATGATACGTCAAGTGCCTGCCATCATTCCTGACAACGCCCGTCACCCGAATATTCGAAAAGTCCCCTGTAGCGAACAAGCGCCTGACATCGCGGCTAATGCGACGCACATCAAGTTTCTGCCCTACCCTCGCGTGAATCCTGTCTATAATGGCCGTGGTCGAAATAAAATGGTTGCCGGCAATATGAATGGATACAATCCTCTTGTCCTGTCCCACCGACGACGCATCATTAGCCAGCAAGGGCGATGCTGAGTAGAGGAAACCCGCCATACATAGCACAGCGGCAAACCATGATGCACCCTTCAACCCCGGAACCACCTTGCGATATCATTGTAAAAGGAAAATACCATAAGCGAGGCGATAAGTACCATGCCGACCATCTGGGTACGTTCCATCATCTTGGGGGAAAGCGGCGTGCCGCGCACCTTCTCAATAGATAAATAAAGCAAATGGCCGCCATCCAGAACCGGGACGGGGAGCAGGTTGAGCACACCTAAATTCACGGAGATAAGGGCGAGGAATGAAATGAACGCGACAAAGCCCAATGCCGCCGCCTTCCCTGCGATCTGGGCAATGGCAATGGGCCCGCCCAAATTGCGGGGTGATATCGATGCCGTCAACATCTTGCCAAGCACCCGGAAAGTTAATGTGGTAACTTCCCATGTGCGCGTAAACCCATACGCCATCCCCTCAACGGCCCCCATGCGATAGACGATCAAAGGATAGGAAGGCCTGGCCATCATTCTGGCACCGATACGTCCGCGACCCTTTTTATCGCTTTCAGGTGTTATCGCGAGACCAAGTGTTTCCCGCCCCCGCCTGACGTTCAGGGTAATGGACTGGCCGGCGTACGCCCGTATCTGATGAATGAATCCACCAATACTGGTCACGGCCTCATTCTGCACCTGCAACACTTCATCCCCTGGCTTCAGCCCCGCTTTCGCCGCTGGCGAGTCCGCTATGATTCCTTCCACCAACACATGCATACCGGGATCGATACCCAGGACTTTAGAGGCGACATTCAAAAGTAGCGGGTCTTTTTGCGGAACAGGCACCTTGAGGTGCAAAACTTTAATATTGCCATCATGTTCCACCCGAATAGCCAGTAGTTTACCGACAGCACCCTTGAACTTATTTTCCATTTCTTGCCATGAATGAACCGGATCGCCATTCAGTGCGATGATTTTATCATTGGGTACAAAGCCTGCCTGCTCCGCAACAGATGCGGGTGCCACATGCCCTACGATGGGTGGCAACACAGGCTGGCCCAGCCAGCCCACCAGCATGTAAGCCACAGCAGCGAAAAGAAAATTAAAGCCTGGTCCCGCGACGGCAACGCAAGCGCGTTTCCATACGGGCTGGGCATCAAAGGCGCGCGCCTTATCCTCTTCAGACAAACCATCTCTGGCCCCTTCCCCCTGTTCGTCCGGATTCTCACCCAGCATTTTGACATAGCCGCCGAGAGGAATAGCCGCGATGACATAAAGCACTTCCCTGTCTCTGCTACGCCAGGACAGCAATGCAGGACCAAATCCGATAGAAAATTTCTCGACTTTAATGCCCAGTTTACGAGCCACGATGAAATGCCCGAACTCATGCACGGCTACCAGTAACGCAATAGCGACAACAAAAGCAACCATCGTATGCATGGTTTCGATCAAGCTACCCTCCGTTTTCCACTACAGTATTTGTCTAGACAGGATTATTCACAGATTCGAGATAAACGTTTCTGCCAGGCACCTGGCTTCGCGGTCACGGGACCATACATCATCCAGGCCGTCAACGGAAACATCCTCACTGCTTTCCAGTGCCCATTCAACCACGCGCACAATATCGGTGAAAGAAATACGTCTTTCCCGGAAAGCCTGGTTGGCGATTTCATTGGCAGCATTCAACACAATCGCCAACGAGTCATGACCTGACAGCACCCCTTTTATCAAACGCATGGCCGGAAAACGCGCTTCGTCCACAGCTTGAAAATCCAGCCTTCCGTATGCCGTTAAATCCAGCATGGAAATACCGGACGACAAACGGGGGCAGGCCTGCATGGCATAGGCAATAGGGCCGCGCATATCCGGTTCAGCCAGCTGCGCCACAACCGAACCATCCGTGTATTCCACCATACCGTGCACAATACTTTGTGGATGGATGATGGCTGAAAGCTTGTCCGGATGTATATCAAACAACCAGCGTGCCTCAATCAGCTCCAAGGCCTTGTTCATCATGGTCGCCGAATCGACGCTGATCTTGGCTCCCATATCCCAATTGGGATGCGCCACCGCCTCTTCGGGCGTAATAGTATGCATCGTTACCGGGTCGCGATCCCGGAACGGGCCGCCAGAGGCAGTCAAAATAATACGGGAAACCGATGCATGGTCATGCCCCACCAGGCATTGATGCACGGCGGCATGTTCCGAATCCACAGGAATCACCTCGGCGCCGCATTCTCGCGCCGCTCGCATGAAAATGCGGCCCGCCGTGAGCAGGCATTCCTTGTTCGCCAACCCCACTCGCTTCCCTGCCCTGACGGCAGCCAGTGCGGCCGGCAAACCAACGCTACCCACCATGGCCGCAAGCACCATATCCACCGACGGCTCTGTAGCCATGGTAATCGCCGCATCCATGCCTGCTTCAAGCTTCACGCCTCTGGGTAATTGTCCCTTGAGTTGTCTCGCAGCATCGGTGTCCGTCATCACGACCCAGCGAGGATGAAGGGTATGCGCCAATTCAAGCATACGTCGATGGTTGCGATGCCCGACCAGAGCATAAGCGGAAAACGCATCCGTATGGCGCGACAGGATATCTGCCGCGCTACCACCAATGGAGCCCGTCGCGCCCAAAATAGTCAGATATTTCACAGACCGATCCATAGCAGGCCCACCAGCGAGACAGCGGGTATGAGCGCATCAATACGATCCAGCAATCCCCCATGCCCCGGCAATATCCTTCCACTATCTTTCACATGCGCGGCGCGCTTGATTGCCGACTCGGCCAAATCTCCTACAATCCCCGTCAGGACCAAAACGACACCGAGCACAATGGCAAGGTGTATAGAGATGCGGGTAAATAGAATCCAGATGCCTGCTGCTGCCGATGTTCCCAGAAGTATACCAGCCAACGCGCCCTCCACCGTTTTTCCGGGGCTTATGGCCGGACAGAGCGCATGCTTGCCAAAGCGTTTCCCGGCAAAATAGGCTGCAATATCCGATACCCACACGCCCACGAATGCACCCATCAGGAATTGGTTTCCAAACGGGAGTTTGTGCAACAACGACATCACCCACACAAATAACAGCAGCCAGACGGCCATCCAGTAAGCTAAAGTCAGGCGATTGATCGCATTGTGCAGCGCATCACCAGTGGATGTTCTGCTCGCCAGCATGAGCAGGACCATCCACACCGTACCCAACAGTAAAATAGCCACAGCGGGATGCTGGCCCGCCAAAAGCAACACAACAACGGCGCTGGCGGATAATACAAACCAAAATTTCAGGGGTAAATCAAGCATACGGATAAGTTCGAGCAATGCCGCGATGGCCAGCGCGCCTAAAATCCAGCTAAACCATGGCGATGGTGCAAGCAATATCCACCAGACCGTCAGGGGAACAAGAATCAACGCAGTCAGGACGCGCTTCAGAAGTTCAGGGTTCATTTATATACACCTGCCACTTCGGACCGGTCAGAACCCGATTTATTTATTTTTTCGATAATCTTTCCGAAGCGCCGTTCACGACGCGCATAATCATCCAGAGCAGCCTTAAAATCCTCATGCGTAAATGCAGGCCAGTATTGTTTGGAGAAATAAAGCTCGGAGTACGCAGCATCCCACAGGAAAAAATTGGAAATTCGATGTTCATCGCCGGTACGAATCAGCAAATCGACAGGCAACAGGTCACCACACCACAAGAATTTCCTGAACTCTCCGGCATTCAGCGTCGCCAATGCTTTCTCTGCGTCCGGTTGCTCCAGCGCCCACTGATACGCTGCGCGCATACCCGCGAGTATTTCCTGCCGTCCCCCGTAGTTCAGGCAAAGCACAAGGTCAATTCGATGGTTCGTCCGGGTTTCCCGGCACGCCCTCTCAACCGCCCGCTGCGCCTTTTCCGGCAAGGCACTGATATTCCCCAACGCACGCACCCGCACACCCTTCTCGTTCATGGCTGGAATCTCGCGTGGGAGCAAGGATGCCAGCATGGACATCAACCCGCGCACCTCCATTCTGGGTCTGGACCAGTTTTCCGTCGAGAAAGCAAACAGCGAGACCTGCCGTACAGAGAATTCAGCCGCCCACTCGACCACTTCTCGCGCCCTGACCGCACCTTGCCTGTGCCCTTCCAGCCGTGGCAAGCCCCGTTGTCTGGCCCAGCGACCGTTACCATCCATGATGATGGCGACATGGCGAGGAATTGAGCATGTTGAAGGCAAGCGACTAGACCGTCAGAATATCTTGCTCTTTACGGTCCAGTACCTGATCTGTTTCGGCGATGACACGGTCGGTCAGTGCCTGAATCTTCTCTTGCATGCGCTTACCCTCGTCTTCGGACATACCCTCATCCTTCATCTGCCTTTTTACATCTTCATTGGCATCGCGGCGCACGTTACGTATTGCCACTCTGGTTTTCTCACCCAGCTGTTTGGCCTGCCGTACAAACTCTTTTCTCCTGTCCTCCGTCAATTCCGGCAATACGATACGGATGACTTCTCCGTCGCTATTGGGCGTGATTCCGAGATTAGAGGCAAGAATAGCCTTTTCAATCACTTGCAGCATAGGCTTTTCCCAGGGAGAGATAACGATCATGCGTGGTTCGGGTACGGAAAGATTAGCCACCTGATTCACCGGGATCTTACTACCATAATATGGGACGCCGACGTGATCAAGTAGCGATACACTGGCCCGCCCCGTCCTGATTTTTGATAACTCATCCTTCAACACTGCAATAGATTTTCGCATTCTCGATTCAACAGCTTCAAGCATGGCCTGGTTTCTCCCTTATCACCGTTCCTATCGCCTCGCCACGGACTGCCTTCATCAGGTTACCCGGCTCATTAACGTTGAACACCATGATCGGCATATCATTATCCCGGCAGAGCGACATTGCGGTCGCGTCCATCACACCCAGCTTTCTCGTCAAGGCATCAGTGAATGACAGCTCCGTATAACGCGTTGCATGCCGATCCAGCTCAGGATCCGCAGAATAAACACCATCCACCCTGGTACCCTTCAGGACAACATCAGCGCCAATCTCCATGGCGCGAAGACTGGCCGCAGTATCAGTCGTAAAATAAGGACTGCCAGTACCTGCGGCAAAAATCACGATACGATTTTTCTCCAGATGCCGGATCGATCTGCGGCGGATATAAGGCTCGGCCACCTCTTTAACGTGCAATGCCGAAACGACACGGACGGCCTCACCCTGCCGCTCAATGGCATCCTGCAAGGCTACTGCATTCATCACGGTCGCCATCATCCCCATATAATCGGCACTGGCCCGATCCATACCCTGCGCCGCTCCCGCCAGCCCCCGGAATATGTTTCCACCTCCGATAACGACGGCAAGCTGTACGCCATATTTTCGGACATCGACCAGTTCACATGCAAGACGGGAAATTGTTTCAGAATCGATACCATAGCCCCCCTCCCCCATTAACACCTCACCGGAAAGCTTGAGCAACACCCTGCTGTAACGGCGCTCTTTCCCTGACTGGTGTTGTGAGCCCCCGGAGCGGGACGAATCAGCCATTGATCTGAGCAGCCACTTCCGCGGCAAAATCGCCTTCTTCTTTCTCGATACCTTCACCAAGCTGAAAGCGGCGCATAAATACCACTTCGGCACCAGACTGCGCGGCAGCCAGGGCTTTAGCAACGGTTTGATCGGTATCCAGGATAAAGCCTTGCTCCAGCAAGCAAATTTCAGCGTAGAACTTGTTTAACTGGCCGCTCACAATTTTGTCGATAATGTGTTCAGGCTTCCCTGAGGCGGCTGCCCGTTCAGACAGCACGGACCGCTCGCGATCCACCGCATCTGAGGGCACCTCTTCGCGGCGAATATACTGAGGATTGGCTGCAGCCACATGCATGGCAATACCACGTGCGAGATCATTCAGCGCTTGCTCATTCTCGCCTTTGATGCCCACCAGCACA
The DNA here is from genome assembly GCA_964624255.1 of uncultured Zetaproteobacteria bacterium. Taxonomy (GTDB): domain Bacteria; phylum Pseudomonadota; class Zetaproteobacteria; order Mariprofundales; family Mariprofundaceae; genus JAUZQZ01. Next base: position 1,579 of record CAZUWV010000040.1, on the reverse strand, counting down.
CCAATCCTTCCCACGCCATGCACATAGGAAGAAACAACACCATGATCCAGATGAACGCGATCGAAACGGCGGATACTCATGTTCTCACCCAGGGTTGAAATAAGTCGGGAAAGTGCTTGCTCAACCGAATATTCCTCATCAAAGTGCAGCGCATTCAAGGCTTTGGCATCGGACGGGCTTTTATCCGCGATAATTTGCCCTAAATGATCGACAAACACTCTGAATTTCTCGTTTTTACTAACGAAATCAGTTTCTGAATTAACTTCAAGAATTACACCGGAATTCCCGGCAGATGTTGCCAAAACGACGCCCTCAGCAGCCACACGCCCTGCCTTTTTTGCTGCAGCCGCCAATCCTTTTTTACGTAAAAAGTCCACAGCGCCATTCATATCAGCATCCGATTCAGATAATGCTTTCTTACAGTCCATCATACCCGCGCCCGTCATCTCGCGCAGTTTTTTAACATCAGCAGCCGTAATTTTGGCCATTCACTTCCTCCGTTTCGTCATATTCAGTTCAGGCAGCAACTTCAGCCTTGCTCTCTCCGGTTGCCGGGACTGAAGCGGATACATCTTCGCTCCCCTCCTCAATATTTTCCAGGCGCCATGTTTCAGCACCCTCGATCAACCCGTCCGCCATTTTGCTACAAAAAAGGCGAATGGCGCGGATCGCATCGTCATTGCCTGGAATGACATAATCAATTCCGGACGGATCGCAATTGGAGTCCACCACCGCAACAACCGGAATTCCCAGCTTGCGAGCCTCTGCAACGGCCAGCGCCTCCTTGCGGATATCTATGACGAACAGGCAATCCGGGAGACTAAGCATTTCCTTGATACCGCCCAAAGAACGCTCCAGCTTCTCCAGCTTGCGCTGCAGCTGTAATGCTTCTTTCTTGGTCAGCAGCTCGAAAACTCCTTCTTCCTTCTGCCGTTGTAAATCCTTCATCTTGCGCACGGATTGCTGCACGGTGGAAAAGTTAGTCAAGGCGCCGCCCAACCAGCGATGGTTGACATAAAACTGTCCGGCCCGGCCTGCCTCCTCACGAATCGCATCACGCGCCTGACGCTTGGTGCCGACAAACAGTACCCGGCCACCAGCCACCGCCAGCGCATTCATAAACTGATAGGCCTCATTGGCCATCTTCAGGGTTTTCTGTAAATCAATGATATGGATGCCATTTCTCTGACCGAATAGATAGGGGGCCATTTTTGGATGCCACCGGCGCGTCTGGTGACCAAAGTGAACGCCGGACTCAAGCAGTTGTTTCATGGAAAATTGAGACATTTCGTCTACCTCCGATTGTTATATCCTCCACCGCCCATAGCCCTTGGATACATCCGGACACAATCAGTGTGAGGCGGTGTGTGAAGTGGCGCGCTTTCTACCTAAATCATGTCCGATAATCAAGGGCTGGGTTCAACCCAGGAACCGACATTGAATACGGATCAAAGGGTTACAGCATGCGCCATATGTCAATATCGGACCCTGGGTTCAAGTTCCAGGACAACATTTTCAATCCGTCGAGCCTCTTGCAAAACTCTGGGTGGATGAGCGGCAATCCCACTTTGAGACCATT
>CAZUWV010000039.1:0-13674 GCA_964624255.1 uncultured Zetaproteobacteria bacterium | reverse complement strand
TTCAGGACTGGTATCTGCGCTACCCGCTGCAAACGGTGGCGGGTGTGTCCGAAGTGGCTTCCATCGGCGGTTACGTCAAGCAGTATCAGGTGGAGGTAGATCCCAATATTCTGCTGGCCTACCACATTCCGCTATCCAGGGTAAAACGGGCGATTCAGCGCAGCAACAACGATGTCGGAGGCAGGCTCATTGAGCGCGGTGAGACCGAATTCATGGTACGCGGCCTGGGTTATATCAAATCGCTGAACGATTTGAGAAAAATCGTTGTGGGTGTGGATAAAAACGGCACCCCCATCCTGCTGCGGGATATCGCCAACATCCATCTGGGACCGGAACTGCGCCGTGGCGTCGCCGACCTCAACGGCCAGGGCGAGGTGGCGGGCGGCGTCATTATCATGCGTTACGGGGCGAACGCCCTGTCCACCATCAAGGGTGTGCAGGCAAAGCTTGCGGAACTCAAGGCAGGCTTGCCTGCGGGCGTGAAGATCGTGCCGGTCTATGACCGCAGCAAACTGATCGAACGGGCGGTGAATAATCTCAAGGACAAGTTGCTGGAAGAATTCATTGTCGTCTCACTGATCTGCCTGCTGTTCTTGCTGCATGCGCGTTCGGCTCTCGTCGCCATTCTGTCTCTGCCCATCGGCATCCTTATTGCCTTTATCATTATGCGCTGGCAAGGACTCAACGCCAATATCATGAGCCTCGGCGGCATCGCCATCGCCATCGGCGCCATGGTTGACGGCGCCATCGTTATGATTGAGAACGCACATAAACATCTGGAACATGCGGTCAGGGACAAGGGAGGGGAACTGAACGCCAGGGAACGCTGGCTTGCCGTGGGCACGGCGTCCCGCGAGGTAGGGCCCGCGCTGTTTTTCTCACTGCTCATTATTACCGTGTCGTTCCTGCCGGTATTCACGCTTCAGGCTCAGGAAGGACGGTTGTTTTCGCCACTGGCGTTCACCAAGACCTACTCCATGGCTGGCGCCGCTATCCTGGCCATCACCCTGGTTCCCGTTCTGATGGGCTATTTTATCCGTGGCAAAATTCCGCCCGAGAACAAAAACCCGGTGAACCGGTTCCTGCTCTTTATCCACAGACCGGCGCTGGACCGAGTCATCCGGTGGCGCTGGAAGAGCCTGATCGTAGCCGTCCTGTTACTGGTCGCCACGGCCTATCCGATATCCAGAATCGGCAGTGAATTCATGCCGCCGCTGGATGAGGGCGACGTGTTTTACATGCCCACGACCTTTCCTGGCATCTCCATCACCAAGGCCAAGGAACTCATGCAGCAGACGGACCGGATACTGAAATCCTTTCCCGAGGTGGAAACGGTGTTCGGTAAGGTCGGTCGCGCCGAGACCGCGACCGACCCGGCGCCTTTGTCCATGCTGGAAACGACCGTGCAGCTCAAGCCCAGGAATCAATGGCCGAATCCGGACAAGACAACGAAGACGCTGATGCATGAAATGGATCAGGCCATCCGCTTCCCCGGCGTGGCCAATGCCTGGACCTACCCGATCAAGACACGCATCGACATGCTGTCCACCGGTATCAAGACGCCCATCGGCATCAAAATATCCGGGCCCGATCTGGCCGTGCTGGAAAACAGCGTCAAGAAAATAGAACTGGTGCTGAAAACCATGCCGGACACACGCTCCGCCTTTGGCGATCGCACCGTGGGCGGCTATTACCTGGATTTCAACATCAACCGTGACGCCATCGCCCGCTACGGCCTGACCATCGGTGATGTAGAAGATGTCATCCAGAGCGCCATCGGCGGCATCAATGTGACACAGACGGTGGAGGGGTTGGAACGTTACCCGGTCAACCTGCGTTACCCGCGTGAACTGCGCGACAATCCGGGCCAACTGGGCCGCGTGCTTATTCCGACCCCGACCGGCGCGCAGATACCGCTATCCCAGTTGGCCACGATCACCACGCGGCGGGGGCCGCCCTCAATCAAAACGGAAGATGCCCGTCCCAATGCATGGATCTATGTGGATATCAAAACCAGCGACATCGGTGGCTATGTCGCCAGAGCCAAAAAACTGATCGGCGAACAGGTGAAGCTGCCGTCCGGCTATACCCTTACATGGTCCGGACAGTTCGAGTACATGGAGCGGGCCAATGCGCGCCTGCGGGTCGTCGTACCCCTGGCCCTGTTTATTATCTTTCTGCTGCTGTACCTGAATTTCGGCAATGTCATCGCGCCTGTCGTGGTGATGCTCTCCATTCCGTTTGCGCTAATCGGCGGCTTCTGGCTAGTGTACTGGCTCGGCTTTAATATGAGCGTGGCCGTGGCCGTAGGCTTTATCGCATTGGCTGGCGTATCGGCGGAGATTGGCGTACTGGTGCTTACGTTTATCGATCAGGAAGTCAGAAAATCACGCCACGACAAGGGGCGCGCACTAACGCCCGCGGAAGTCATGCAAGCGGTGCTTGGCGGGACCTCGCAACGGGTGCGCCCCATCGCCATGACCGCCACGGCCATCATCGCCGGCCTGCTGCCGATCATGTGGAGTTCCGGAACCGGCTCGGAGGTGATGAAGCGTATCGCGGCACCCATGGTCGGCGGCATGTTGACGGCCACGCTGCTGTGTCTGCTGGTGTTACCCTTGATCTACGGCGTCATTCTGCAATTCCAGGAGAAGCGGCTGGAGAAGCGGGATGAGGAACTGATGGAGCAACACCCGTGAATGGGATTACAGGATGATGTTATCGGAGTTGGCCTACTCCGCACATGGCATTTACCCTCGCCACGGCGGTTTATGAATAATGCAGGCTAAGGGAGAAAACAATGATTAGAAGCATTATCGATGGCTCGTTGAAGAACGGCATGCTGGTATTCATGGCCACGGCATTCCTGATCCTGGCTGGCATCTGGTCGGTGGAAAACATCAAGCTTGATGCCATCCCGGATCTCTCCGACGTGCAGGTCATTTTGTTTACCAAATTCCCGGGTCAGGCGCCGCAGGTGGTAGAGGATCAGGTCACCTATCCACTCACCACCACCATGCTACAGGTTCCGCATGCCAAGCTGGTGCGTGGTTATTCCTTCTTTGGTTTCTCTTTTGTTTACATTATTTTTGATGAAGGTACGGATATGTACTGGGCCCGCTCGCGCGTACTTGAATACGCCAATTCCGCCGCGAAAAGCCTGCCCGCGGGCGTTCAGCCCGTGCTGGGTCCGGATGCCACCGGCGTCGGCTGGATTTATGAATACGTGCTGGTGGATAAAAGCGGGAAACACAATCTGGCCGAGCTGCGCAGCCTCCAGGACTGGGTGCTCCGCTATCGCCTGGAGACGGTCAAGAATGTATCCGAGGTCGCTTCCGTGGGTGGTTTTGTCAAACAGTATCAGGTGGAAGTGGACCCCAATATGCTGCTCGCCTACCACATCCCGCTGTCCAAGGTGAAGCACGCCATTCAACGCTCGAACAACGATGTCGGCGGACGCCTGGTGGAGATGGGCGAGACCGAATTTATGGTGCGTGGCCTGGGCTATATCAAATCCGTTGACGATTTAAACCAGATCCCGGTCGGTGTGGATAAAAACGGTACGCCCATCCGCTTGAAGGATGTAGCCCATGTACACCTGGGGCCGCAAATCAGGCGCGGCGCGGTGGATTTTGATGGCGAAGGCGAAACAGTCGGCGGCATTGTAATCATGCGTTTCGGTGAAAATGCACTGACCACCATTAAAGCCATACGTGCAAAGATTGTCCAATTGCAAAAAATCATGCCAAAAGGCGTGAAAATCGTTCCAGTGTATGATCGTGGCGCCCTGATTGAGCGGGCGGTATCCAATCTCAAGGAAAAGCTGCTGGAGGAGTTTGTCGTTATCGCTCTGGTGTGTCTGGTTTTTCTGCTGCACGCCCGCTCCGCCCTCGTCGCCATCTTTACCTTACCCATGGGCATGCTGATGGCTTTTATTCTGATGCGATGGCAGGGCTTGTCCGCCAATATTATGAGCCTCGGCGGCATCGCCATTACGTTGGGCGCCATGGTGGACGGTGCCATTGTACTGATTGAAAATGCGCACAAACACCTTGAACACGGCGAAAAGGAGAAGGGCTCGGCGTTGACCATCCCCGAGCGATGGACGGCCATCAGCGATGCCGCGAAAGAAGTGGCCCCCGCCCTGTTCTTCTCGCTGCTTATTATCACCTCATCCTACCTGGTGATATTTACCCTACAGGAGCAGTCCGGGCGATTGTTCAAACCGCTGGCCTTTACCGCCACCTATATCATGGGCGCGGCGGCCGTGCTTGCCGTCACGCTGGTGCCGCTGCTGATGGGCTATTTTATCCGTGGCAGGATTATACCGGAGGAGAAAAACCCGGTGAACCGGTTCCTCAAATTCCTTCATCGCCCGGCGCTGGCTCATGCCCTGAAATACAAATGGATCACCCTGGGCATCGCCCTGGCCGTACTGTTGAGCGTGGTCTACCCCTTAAGCAAGCTGGGCAGCGAGTTCATGCCGCCGCTGGATGAGGGCGATATCCTCTATATGCCCACGGCCCTGCCCGGCATCTCGATCACCACGAGCAAGGCAATCATGCAACAGATGGACAAGATTTTGATGACCTTCCCGGAAGTGCAATCCGTATTCGGCAAGAATGGGCGGGCGCAAACATCCACCGACCCGGCCTCTCTGGCCATGACGGAAATCACCATCCGCGTTAAACCCAGAGACGAATGGCCGGACCCATCCAAAACCACCAAGGAACTGGTCAGCGAAATGGATAAGGCCATTCATTTCCCCGCCATAGCCAATTCATGGGGATTTCCGATCAAGACGCGCATCGACATGTTGTCTACCGGTATTAAAACACCGGTCGGCGTCAAGATTATCGGCCCGGATCTCGCCGTGCTGCAACGCCTCGGCAAGAAGATCGAGGGTGTCCTGAATATGTTGCCCGAAACCAAGAAGGCCATGGGTGATCGGGCCATGGGGGGCTATTACCTGGATTTCAACATCAAGCGCAAGGAGGCGGCGCGCTACGGCCTGACCGTGGGCGATGTGCAGGACGTCATCCAGTCCGCCGTTGGCGGCATGGATATTACGGAAACGGTGGAAGGCCTGGAGCGCTACCCGGTCAACCTGCGCTATGCACGCGGCCTGCGCAGCAGTCCGGAAGCACTTGGGCGCATGCTGATCCCCACGCCGACAGGCGCGCAGATTCCGATTTCCCAGGTCGCCGACCTGAAAATCCGGCGTGGACCACCCTCAATCAAGAGTGAAAATTCCTTGTCCGACACCTGGATTTACGTATCCATTAAAACCTCGGATATTGGCGGCTACGTTGCCAAGGCCAAGAAGGCCGTCGCCGCACAGGTGAAGATTCCGCCGGGATACACGGTGATGTGGTCGGGGCAGTATGAATACATGCAGCAAGCCAATGCACGCATGCGGCTGGCCGCGCCACTGGTGCTGGTGATCATTTTCCTACTGCTGTATTTCAACTTCAAAACACTCATTGAGCCGATGGTGGTCATGGCCTCGGTGCCGTTCGCGCTGGCTGGCGGCGCCTGGCTGATCTACCTGATGGACTACAACCTGAGCGTGGCTGTGGATGTGGGCTTTATCGCGTTGGCCGGCGTAGCAGCCGAGATCGGCGTGCTGGTGCTCACCTTTATTGGTCACGAAATGGAACGCAAGCGCGCGGAGTTGAAGCGCCCGCTCTCCTCAAAGGAAGTGTTTGAGGCCGTGTTGAATGGCACCTCCCAGCGCGTACGCGCCATCGCCATGACGGCGGCAGCCATCATCGCCGGGCTGTTGCCCATCATGTGGAGTTCGGGCACGGGGTCCAGCGTCATGCAGCGCATCGCCGCACCCATGGTCGGCGGCATGTTGACCACCCTCGTGGTTTGCCTGGTCGTGGTGCCGGTATTTTACGGCATGATTTTACAATTCAGGGAAAAACGCGCCATCCGTGCTTCAGCGAAACCACAAACGTGAAAAAAGGAGCAGCGCCATGGAAATGAACCTCGTCATCGCCATTATCCGTACCGAAATGCTGGAACAGGTGGAGTCCTGTCTGGAAAAGCTTGGCCTCGGAGGCATCAGCGTCAGTCGTGTCAAAGGTCATGGAGAGTATGAAAACTTTTATCAAAGGGATCATATGACGAGCTATGACCGTTTGGAAATTTTCGCTTCTGAATCGAAGGCGGAGGATATCGCCCGTTGCATCATCGGCGCGGCCCATTCCGGCCTGCCGGACGATGGCATCGTCAGCATCCTGCCGGTTCGGAGATTCTACCGCATACATGAGAAGACGGATCATGAGAATGAAAATACCGGAAACTAACCTGAACTATTCATAAAGACTAAAAGGAGCGTAAACATGACAAAAACAATAATGATGGGCCTGCTTGTAGCGGCCGTCCTGGGAATAAATCCAGCATTTGCATCCGGCGATCATGAAGGTATGGGTGCGCGGCATGGAGCAATGAACGACGGTATGAATCACGAGATGGGCAAGGGTCACATGAATGGGAAGATGATGGAGAAAATGAAAGATCGCATGAATAACATGTTTCTCGTCAGGAAAGATATTGACGGCTACCAGGTCAGCTTCCATGTCATGAAAGCGCCGAAAGGCATGCAGCATGGAGGCACATATCATTTCATGCTCAAAGTTGAAGAAAATGGCAAGGCACTGACGAATATGCTCGTGAACTCCAAAGTCATACATCCCAACGGACAATCCGAATCAAAAATGATGATGAAAATGGGCGACTGGTATATGGCAGGCTACAATTTGGGGCATAAAGGAAAACATCAAATCATGGTGCTGTTCAAGACATCGGACGGAAAGAAACATTTCGGTGGAATCGAATACCAGGCACAGGATGCCGGTAAATGATCAGACCGGCAGAAAACATGGAAGATCGCCCTGCCTGCTGTTTCGTTCGAAAATTATTTTTTGTGGAAATACGCACACCCTCACCCCGAATCAACCGGACAGCATGGCGCTCCGCGATTTTTATTGCGGGCATCATTTTGTTGAGCGGTATCAGTCAGACCGCCGGAGCTGTCGGTCTGCTGCTGCCGCAAGTGATCGCTATCGCCGTCCATGGTAATAGGGATCTGCAAACCGCTCGCCATATTGTAGAAGTCGCTCGCGCCCGGCTCTTACAAGCGGGACTGCCGCCAAACCCCCGTCTTAATCTCAGCGGGAGTAACGATTCTGTGTTCAGAAACGAAGGGGAATATATCGCCAGTATCGGTATAAGCCAGCAATTCCCCGTAGCAGGTCGCATCGCACGCCAAAAAGACGTAGCTCGGGTGGATATCGCTCTGGCCCTGACCGAAATCAGCCAGGCTGAACGTAAATTGGCAGGCGAAGTGGCTAAACGTTTCTACCAGATGCTCGTGCTAAGTCACCAGATCCGGGTACGTGATCACCTGATCAACGCCGACAAGAACCTCGTCAAGATAAGCCGTGACCGGTTCCGGGTAGCTGAAGTACCAGAACTTGACGTCAATACGGCGCAATTGGCATTGCAGCGTCTGGTACAGGAACGCGCCCTGTTGCTCAACCAGCGCGCTCTGCAGCGGGCACAATTGAACCAACTCCTGGGGCGGCCCGCCGGGAATCCATTGGCCCTGAAGAAAGTGCCGCCGTCCAATTTTTTTATGCCTCCCTTGGGTAAAGAGCTGGATCTGGCTTTTGCCCTCCGTCCCGATCTGCGGGCAGCATTGCTGAGCGCCAACCGTGCACGGGCCGATCTCGCTCTGGCCAAGGCGCAACGTTGGGAAGACTGGAGGGTCGGCGTGAAGTTTGAACAGGATCGTCTGGCAATCGACGGCGCCCCACCTCAGTCGAATGACCGCACACTGGGTCTGAGCTTGTCTATCCCCCTGCCGCTACTCAACAGGAATCAGGGACGCATCGCCGAAACGATAGCGACAGGAGTGCAGGCTCACGCCCACATCAAAGCACTGAAACTCAGCATCAGCAACGAGGTAAGCAGCGCCTTCGCCGAAACGGCGCGTCTGCGGGCGGCAGTGCAGCAATATAAAGGCGGCATGTTGCAACTCAGCGACCGGAATGTGCGCCTGGCCCAACAGGGCTACAGCATGGGGCAAACCTCAATACTCGCTGTGGTGCAGGCACAACGCCAGCAAAGCGGCCTCTACGTTGCCTATCAAAACACGCTGGGCCAATACCAGCAGGCGCTGGTGACGCTGCACACCGCAGTCGGCGATTATTCTGGAAAAACCATGCCATCCGAACCGAACACCGATAAAACCATAAGGGGTCACTGATATGTATGCATTACTAAAATCAGAAAGCAAAATTTTTCTGGCATTCGGCAGCCTGTTGATTTCTCTTCTGCTTCCCGTGCCCTGGGCTTTCGCGCACGGGGGGAAGATCGAGATTGCTGGCGGCACGCGCGGTCCGGTGCAATTGAACGATGTCCAGCGAAAGGCTATCGCCCTCAAACTGGCTCCCGTCGATTTCCGTCCCATAGAAACGGTACTCAACCTGAACGGTGAAGTACAACTCCTCCCCAACAGCCAGACTGACGTTACCCTGCGCATCAGCGGTCAGGTCAAAGCGTTGTTTGCCAATCTGGGAGAAACGGTGCGCTCCGGACAAGCACTCGTTCGGGTCCGGTCGCGTCTGGTTGGCAATCCACCTCCCAGCGTGACCATTACCGCCCCCATGAGTGGGCTGATTGATGCCCGCAACATTGTTCTGGGTCAGGCGGTGAAACCCAGTACAGTGCTTTTCCATATCAGTAACCGATCACAAATGATGGTCGTGGCCCGCGTATATGAAGAGGATCTGGGCAAGGTCAGGCTGGGACAGGAAGCCCGCATCCATCTGCTGAGTTATCCCCGGCAAGTTCTTACAGGCAAAATAACGTTTATCAGTCCGCAGCTAAACCCGCTAAACCGCACGGTCGACGTTTGGATCCGCTTACCCAACCCTCAAAGGATCATGAAACCCAACATGTTCGCCCACGCCAGTGTGATACTGCACCGCAACAACGTTGCGCTGACAGTAGCCAACGCCGCCATTATCGAAACCAACGGCGAGAAATTCGTGTTTGTGCGCGAGGGCAACAAATACCACCGTGTGGAAGTGACTACCGGCACAAGCGACGACCGATACACCGAAATCACCACCGGTCTGGTGCCGGGCGACGAAGTGGCGACCCGGGGCAACCGCGAACTTTACACCATGTGGCTGAGCGGTGGCCAGATGAAGGCGGAGGAATAAATCGTGTTTAATCGTCTGATCGCATGGTCTCTGCACAACCGCCTGATTGTCTTTAGCCTCACCTTGATTTTGTTTGTTGCCGCCGGGCTTGCATTAAAACAGATGCCTGTGGACGTATTCCCCGAATTTGCGCCGCCGCAAGTGGTCGTCCAGACCGAGGTGCCGGGTCTGGCGCCGACCATTGTGGAGGCTCTGGTGACCTATCCTCTGGAAAGCGCCATCAACGGATCGCCGGGGGTCATCCATGTACGCTCCAAGACCTCCGTAGGACTGTCCACCATTACCGTGATTTTCAAGGCAGGCTCAAACATCTATCAGGATCGGCAACTGGTCAACGAACGTATCCAGATCGTGAAGGGACGTCTGCCATCAGGCAGCCTGCCGCCAGTGATGTTGCCGGTGACCTCAGCGGTGGGCTGGCTAATCAAGTATGCCCTGACCAGCGACACCTTGTCGCCCGAACAACTGCGCACCCTGGCGGACTGGCAAATTCGTCCGCGCATCCTGTCTCTGGGCGGCATCGCTTCGGTGGTCGCCATCGGCGGCGAGGTCAAGCAATACCAGGTGCGCCTCGACCCTCAGCGTATGCTGGCCTATAAGATCAGTGTCGATGAAGTGCGACGGGCACTGAAAAAATCCAACATCAATGTACCCGGCGCATTTCTACAGAAGCCAGGACAGGAAATGATTATCAGTGGTATCGGACGCATCACATCGCTCAATGATCTAAGACATACCGTGATCGTCATCCGCGGCGGCATACCCATCACCATTGCCAATGTGGCGACTGTGGCCTTTGGTGGAGCAATCAAACGCGGCGATGGTGCTTTCGGCATGAAGAATGCCGTGATTGGAACCATCTCCAAGGCTTATGGCGCCGATACCGTCACCACCACGAAAAAAGTGGAGAAAGCGCTCGCTGAAATCAAGGCCCATCTGCCATCAGGCGTGCAAATTAATACCCGCGTTTTCCGTCAGGCGAATTTTATCGAGGCGGCCATCCACAACCTCGACACCTCGCTGCTGCAAGGGGCGCTCATCGTCATTGTCGTATTGTTTATATTCCTGATGAACTGGCGAGCCTCCCTGATCACCTTTTTGTCCATGCCGGCCTCCTTCGCCGGCGGCATTCTGGTGATGCACGCTTTTGGTATCGGCATCAACGCCATGACCCTGGGCGGTCTGGCCATTGCCATCGGGGAGGTCGTGGACAACGGCATCATCACGGTAGAAAACGCGGTGCGCCGCTTACGGTTGAACCGCAATGCCATACGCCCGTTGCCCACCATCGAGGTGGTGTTCGACTCGGTTCAGGAAATACTCAACTCGGTGGTGTACGCGACACTGATCGTGATTATGATTTTTCTGCCGATCTTCTTCCTGCAAGGTCTGGCCGGACGTATTTTCAGCCCGTTGGGTGTGACTTACATCGCTTCCGTAACGGCATCACTGGCGGTGGCGGTGACCATGGTACCCGTTCTGTGTTATTTCCTGTTGGTGCGCAAGGATGAAAAAAAGAAAGACGAAGGTATTGTGCTGCACCCCCTGAACAGCGGGGAATTACTTGCCGACACAGCACCCGGAGAAAAGGCCGATACGGAGGAACACGAGACCCGCTTCGTGCTTTGGCTGAAGCGTCATTTCCTGCGCATTTTGAATCTGGCTCTGGAAAAATTCTGGTGGGTCATCGGGCTGGCAGTGCTGGCGCTGGTACTGGCGCTTTCACTGCTTCCCTTCTTCGGCAGTTCGTTCCTGCCGGAATTTCGCGAGGGTAATTACATCATCGCCATGACCACCCTGCCCGGCACCTCCCTGAAGGAATCCATGCGCTTGGGAACGTTGGTGCGCAAGGATTTGCTCAAATATCCCCAGGTGGTTTCGATCGACCAGCGTGCCGGACGCAGTGAACTGGATCAAGACGCACAACCGCCGAACTTCAGCGAATTCGACGTACGTCTGGATTTTGATAAGGATACCAAAATGCCGCCGGACGTTTTGCTTGAGCACATACGTCAGGATTTGGCCAATGTGTCCGGTGCGGTATTTAACGTCGGTCAGTTTATCGCCCATCGTATGGACGAGGTGCAATCCGGCGTTCGCGCCCAGGTGGCGGTCAAGATTTTTGGCGATAATCTGTCCACCCTGTATCAACTGGGACAACAGGTGCAGGGACTGCTGCGCAACGTGTCCGGTGCGGTGGATGTCAACGTGGAGCAGCAAATCCGGGTGCCGCAGGTCACCATCAGGATAAACCGTGCAAAGGCCGCCCGTTATGGCATCAAAGTGGGCGATGTAGCGCAGGATATCCAGGTATCCCTGAACGGGGAAACGCTGTCCAGCATCCTGGAAGGGCGTCGTACGTTCGATCTCTATGTGCGTTTGGAGCATTCGGCACGCAACAGCGTAGAGGCCATCCGCAACATGCTGGTGGATGCACCGGCACTTAATCCGAATGGCAATGCCAAAGTGCCGTTGCGCGAAATAGCCGATGTCACCTTGCAGGATGAGCCATACTCAATCAGTCGGGAAAATGTCCAGCGCCTGATCATCGTGGGCTTCAACGTGCAAGGGCGAAACCTGGCCAGCGTCATCCGCGATACCCAGGCCGGAATCGCTGCCCGGATTAAGCTGCCAGCTGGCTATTCCATCGAATACGGTGGTCAATTTGAAAGCCAGCAACAGGCCAACCGGATATTGTTGGGTTTTGGGGCCCTTGCCTTGTTCGGCGCTTTGATGCTGCTGTATAAAGTCTTCGGCACCTTCCGCGAAGCCCTGCTGGTGCTATTCAATCTGCCGCTGGCCATGATCGGCGGAATTGTGGCACTGTTTCTGGCCGGCGCCGACATGAGCGTAGCGGCCATGATCGGTTTCATCACGCTGTTCGGCATTGCCACCCGTAACGGCATCATTCTGGTCACCCACTACAACCAGTTGCGTGGGGAGGGCAAACCTTTGCAGGAAGTGGTGGTGCAAGGCACCCTGGATCGTCTGGTGCCCGTCTTGATGACGGCGGCCTCGGCCGCGCTGGGACTGATTCCACTGCTGTGGGGCTCGCCCGTAGGCAAGGAGCTGGAACGTCCATTGGCGCAGGTGGTGCTGGGCGGACTGTTTACCGCCACGTTCCTGAACATGGTTGTCATTCCCACCGTTTACAACCGCATGGAGCAATGGCGCGAACGGCGCAAAGAAAAACATAACCTGCAACTTAATCTGAAGGAGGAAATAATATCATGAACACCCGTTTTATACCGGTAATGATCGGTATGCTGCTAAGCATTAACCTGATATTTCATCCCGTGGCACAGGCTGCGGAAAAAACGGAGCCTCAGGTACATATCCCGGCCACCGTCACGGCCATCTGGCAAGCCATAGACCTGCAAAACACAGCGTTGGACAAGGCCATCCGAACGGGAGCTTTCGCCGAGGTAGATCCTCGTGCATTCGCCATCCGCGATTTGGTGGCTGCCTTGCCCTCGCACGCTGGCCATCTATCCCCCGACAAACTAGCGCGAATCAAGACAAATATTCAATTCGTTGCTATCCTAGCAGAAAGACTGGACGCCACCGGTGATGCCAAGGACAAAACCGGTACGGAATCGAATTTCAAGAAACTGCAAGGGATATTGAAGACGCTTCGCTTCTTCGAACCCATCCCGGAGGAATCGAATGTCAAACACAAGGAATAAGCCAATGAATGAAACCATCACTCAATTGAAGAGAAACATCATCTCTGATCTAATCGCATCCGTTCGCCACGGATGCGATGCAGCGTCTGATGCGCGGCCATATTCACTGGATGGGGCTGGGCATACTTTCCACCGTTCTGCTACTTGAAATGACCGGATGGCATACAAGTGCCGTGTTTTCGCGTTTCTTTGGACCCATATCAGCCTCAGGAGAATAAAATGAATGCAAATATGTTTGCGCTTACAATTGCCGCCATCCTTATGGGACAATCCCCTGCTCTGGCAGCTCATGCCGTAACTCAACAGCGGCAGGTGATGAATCATGAGCAAGGCTTTATCGCCAAAAAAGGTATCCAGGACGATTACACTGTCATCTTCCATGTCATGCGCTACAGCAAGGATCAATACCATCTGATGGTGGTCGTCGAAAAGGACGACAAACCGGTCCTCGGCCTTCACATGACATCCAAAGTTCTCCACCCTGACGGAACCACTGAAGAGAAACCCATGATGCACATGGGAGAGTGGTACATGGCGCTTTATAATCTGGGCCATGATCAGGGAAGACACTGGATCACCGTGCAATTCAAGATATCCGGCAAGAAATATTCCGCTGGCACCTACTACCCGGAAACGGACTTTTCGGGGGCATCTCGATGAAACATCCAGGATTGAAACGAATCATTATTTTATCTCACTAGCGTCCCAACGTTGTAAACAAAGTACAGCGCAAAGCGTTATAATAAAAG
>CAZUWV010000038.1:0-13963 GCA_964624255.1 uncultured Zetaproteobacteria bacterium | reverse complement strand
ATTTACCCCAGAATCGATTTTTAGAGTCCACCTTAAGGTTTTTGACCCCCCTAAAGTCATCTTTGTGGACTTTTTACGAGGACATCATATATAAGGATAGTATTTTTCAAGAGGAAATAGGGTCTAGGATTGATGAACAGATGAGGCCGAAGCACAATGACCAGGGGAAAAAGGGTGGCGCCCCCTTGTTTCGGATCGCACCATTCTACCGTGAGCAGGTTGATCAAGGAGGGGGATGAAAATGCGCCAAACAAGACCTGATCCTACTTTTTCTTTTCCGAACCGAAGGATGATGTCGGGCAGGGAATATGCCTTTGTCTGCTACCCACGCATAAAGGGTGGGGTCAGCTCTTGAATGGCCCCATCCCTTGTTCGCGCCTTATTCTGCAGGCTCCCAACTGGCTGGGTGATGTTATCATGGCGCAAGCAGCCATGCGTTCTGTTGTAGCCGCGCTAAAGCCGGCGCACCTCTCATTATGGGGCAGGCCATGGCTAGCTGATCTTATTCCGTTTCTCAACTTGCCGGAAGCACGATATTCGTCCGCCATGCCGAAACACGCGGACATAGCGATGATGTTTCCCAACAGCTTCCGTGCCGCATGGGTGGCATGGCGCGCGGGTAGCGACCGTCGTATCGGCTTTCGCGGCCAATGGCGGCGCTTTCTGCTCACGGATGCGCCCGCACCGCGAATCTGTCTTCGGGCGCAGCATCATCGCGATTATTATCTTGATCTCGTGGAACAGATGGATATACATATCGGAGAACGGGAGGTCAGGCTATGCTGCCCCGAAGAAGAAATTCGTGCCGGGGAAAAAAGGCTCCATCGGCAGGGGGTGGATACGAAACTGCTTGTCGCCATCGCGCCAGGTGCCCAGTTTGGAGGTGCCAAACGTTACCCCGCCGAATCATGGGCCGATGTAGCACAATGGCTTTCGCGACGGGGTTATCATATTCTGCTGATCGGTACAGCCGCCGAGCGCGGTACCGGGGCACAAATAATAAGCCATTGTACGGGTCCAGTATGGAATGCGGCCGGTGAGACAACGCTCAGGCAGGCCCTGCAACTGCTGGCGGCCAGCCGGATCCTTCTGGGTAACGATTCGGGCCTGATGCATGTAGCGGCGGGTATCGAAAAGCCCGTTGTGGCCATCTTCGGCGCAACCGACCCGGCCCGCACCGCACCCTCCGGCCCCCACGTCCGCCTGCTATACCACCCGGTGGATTGCAGCCCCTGTTTGCAGCGCGAATGCTCGACTCCAGGACAGCCCTGTATGACGAATGTGTCGCCGGAAGATGTGCGTAACGCCTGCATGAGTATGTTGGCCTGAACTTTTCATGAAAATACTGATCGTCAAGCTGTCCGCCTTTGGCGATATTATTCATGCGCTCCCCGCGCTGGATGATGTTCTGAAGCGTAGCGAAGTCAGCGAGGTTCATTGGTTACTTGATTCGCGCTATGCCTTTGTAAGCGGTATTTTTCCGCCACAAATTAAGGTGCATCAGGTGAACCTGAAGGATTCACGCCGGTGGCGGCAGGCCTGGAAAACCATTCAATCACTCAGGAATGAACGGTTTGATGTCGTTCTCGATTTTCAGGGACTAATCAAGTCCGGTGTACTTGCACGGCTTGTCAGCCGTCATGTGTTTGGTATCGACCCGGAGTATGTACGCGAGAAAGCAAACCGGTATTTCGTGCATCCAGTTCGTTTTCACCCGGATGAAAAACATGTGGTGCAACAATGCCGCCGCGTTGCCGCAACACCATTCCTGAATAATCGGGATCAGGTTCCCGCATGCCCCATGACCTATCGCGCACCACGCATCCCGCCGACACCGGGAATGAAACGGGCTTCCGACACCATCCTTGACCGATGGCGCCTTGCACCAGCCCGCTATGTCTGGCTGCATCTGGGGGGTGGTTGGGCAACCAAACAACTACCGTTGACGACATGGGAAGAGGTGGCCAATGGCCTTCTTGAGGCGGGATTGACACCTGTCCTCGGTTGGGGAAACAAGGATGAGAAGAAAACTGCGGAAGAGATCGGAAGGCGCGTAAAATCATCATTCATCCCCGAACGCAGGCTTGAAATGATCCAGCTTTGTGGCATTTTAGCCGGGGCAAAGGCTGTCGTCGGTGCCGATACAGGTGTCATTCACCTGGCGTCCGCATTGGGCGTAACGACGGTCAGCTTTTGGGGACCTTCCGCTTCCTGGCGTTCGGCTCCACTCGGCGGCACCAGTCAACATGTGGAATCCAGTCCACCCTGTGGTCCCTGTTTTACGCGCAACTGCAAACAATTTATCTGCATGGATATGATTTGCTCGAACGATATACTGGCGGCTATCCATGAGAGGTGAACCACGAAAAAACCTGCCCTTGCAAATCAACGGTGAATAACATGCGTTTTTTCGCCGTCGTGCTTCTCCTGTGTTGTTCAGCAACGGTGCAAGCAAAAGGCATACAAAAAGGCTGTATGCCTTTTGCAGGCGAGCGGATGCTGTTTTCCGTTGATTGGGAATTCATCAATGCCGGCACCGCCGATATGCGGGTTGAAAACAGAGTGAATGGCTACCGCATCGTCACTCGCTCAAGGAGTAACCGCATGGTCGATATGTTCCACAAGGTGCGGGATAGCATCACCTCCGAAGGTGTATGTCAAAACGGAAAAATCCAAAGCACACAATTTAACCTTATTCAAAATGAAGGCCGCTATCATTCAACAAAACAGGTGCGTTTCCTGTGGCGAAAGGGCATCGTGACGTACACTCAGAAGGGGCAAACGGATATTTACGATGTTTCTGCAGGCCACCTGAATGCCATGGATGCGTTTTTTTTCGTGAGAACAATGAAGCTGTCACCTGGTACCATCGTCCATGTACCACTGTTTGATTCGCGCAAACAATATACGCTGGAGGTCGCTGTACTGAAAACGGATCAACTGATGGCACCCTGGGGCAAAACCGTTGAATGTCTGGTCATCGAACCCAGGCTGAAAACCAGGGGTATTTTTTCCAGTAAGGGGAAAGTGAAGGTGTGGCTGACCAATGATGCGCGGCATATCCCCCTGAAAATAACAGCCAGAATCAAGTTTGGCCGTATCGTAGCCCGTTTGCAGCAATATGCTCCGCCGGTGCGGCATAAAAGCCCATAACTTGGGCCTCTTGCAGAATTTGTGGGCGGCGATCAGCTTCTCCACTTTGGCCCGTTTTCGAGCTGGAATTTCGATCCATGCAACCATCATGCATCCCATTCCATCCCGAAAACGGCCTCACAGCGGGATTGCCGCTCATCCACCCAGAGCGTTGCAAGAGGCTCACTTTTGGACAAATCACCATACTTTTTACGAGAGAATGTTTAAGGGGAATACAGGCTTGAATAAATTAATTGTCAAAATACGCGATCACTTTCTCAGAGATATACTGAACAGGTTAAGCGACGTTGAGACCGGAATCCATGTGTTGGTCCATACACCTTTGTATGATCACTCTCAAGAAAAGGGGTTTAACGGACTTGGTGGCAGAAAAAGTATATTCTGTGATCTACTGAAGAACTTTAATTTTTCAAAAATTATCGAAACAGGGACGTATCTTGGAGATACAACAGGTTACATGGCAACCGTATCCAATGTTCCTATACGCTCATGTGAAAAAAATACGCATTTATTTGAGTTGGCCAAATCGCGTCTAAAAGACAAAAAGAACGTGGATATTTTTAATATGGACTCCAGAAAGTTTCTTCACAAACTAAAGAAGGATAGCGATCTTATTCAGGATAGATGTTTCTTCTATCTGGATGCGCATTGGGGAAAAGACGTTCCATTGAAAGAAGAAATAGAAACTATAGCGTCCTGCTGGGATAGTTATATTATTATGATTGACGATTTCAAGGTGCCAGATGATGATGGATACCTTTATGGAAGCTATGGGACATTGGAGGCCATAGGCATAGAGGATCTACACCGCAAATATGGATTGGCTTCCTTCTTCCCCGTATTGAAATCCGCAGATGAAGACCAACCTTCCATTGGCTGCACAGTGTTACTATCAAAAAAATTAGCTGAAATAGCACCTGCGCGTATAAAATCTTTGCGGAAATTTTAACATGGCATTGCATGCCGCCGTATTGCTATACGAATGAATCGTCATATTCTTGTTTTTGACCTCCATCTTGAGGGACACCATCCATTCTGGCGCCAATTGATTACGGAGTCTTTTCTCAATATGGGATATGACATATCCCTGGCGACGGACGATCGTTCAGACATGCACAAGCACATGTTCCCCGATAATCGAGGCCTATTGAATCATGTAAGCTTTGTTTCTCCCTATACCACCCGTGGATCGTGGCTCGGTGGCAGTAAAATCAAAGCCGCAGCCCACTGTCTGGATAAAATATCAGCGGATGAAGTGTTCTTTCCTTCGCTGGATGATATTGCTTCAAAATGTTTTCGCAGGGCGGCATCAGGAGTTATGCCACCACCCAATCTGAAGGGGAAAATATCCGGTGTCTATATCCGGCCAAGGCCCCTGGACCGTACTCAGAGTGGACTCAATAACGCCATTAAACGACATGGATTTGAAAGATTAGATGTTTCAGGGTGGTTTAAACACATTTTCTTATTGGATGAGTACTTAATAAAATTAATTGGCCTGGATGCAAAAAAGTTCCACTTCTTACCTGATCCATGGGGGGAAGGTTGCGAATACACAAAGGAGCAAGCCAGAGACAAGCTTGGGTTACCAAGACATCAATGTATTTTCTTGTTTTTTGGGACAGCATCCAGAAGGAAGGGGCTGTCTTTACTGCTGGATGCTTTTGAAAAGCTTCCGGGCCAGCGCGATTCTTTTCTTTTAGCCGCTGGAAAAATAAGTGATAGCCACCATGAAGTTTCCAGAATGGATAACATGGCAATGAATCATACGGCAAAAGTGTACAATCGCTATGTGACAGAGGAAGAAAAAAATCTTTGTTTTTATGCCTCTGATTTCATCATTCTTCCTTATATTAGCCACTATGGGTCTTCTGGTATTTTGGCACAGGCTTCCGCATGCCTTACCCCCGTTATAGCGAGCGATTTTCATTTGCTGGGTAAAAGGGTGAAAACCTGTGGTTTGGGCTTAACCTTCCGCAATGGTGATGCGTCTTCGTTACGATCTATTCTCACTAAAGCGGTGGCATTGTACGGAGATCACCAATACTTGAAGGAGGTTCGAGGCCATCTTATGCAGTACTCGACAACATGTAGGCCCGATGCATTTAAGGCAGGGCTTCGCTCTGCATACAGGAATGTCCTGGATATTTCATAGCATGATTAAACTTTCTGTTTTTATTCCGGTCCTTAATGAAGAAGATAAAATTGCTGCCGCAGTGGAAAGCGTGGCTTGGGCAGAAGAAACGGTTGTGGTTGATACCGGATGCACTGATCGTACCATGGATATTGTGCGTAAGTATGGATGCCGTACCGAAACGCTGGCCTTCAACGGCTTCGGTCATTTGCGCAATGCTTGCGTGCAAATGTGTTCGCATGACTGGGTGCTCAGTCTAGATGCTGATGAGCGCATCACTCCCGAACTGCAACGGGAGATTGTTGCAACGATTGTGAACGATAATACGCTGGACGCCTATTTTATACCACGGCGTAATTTTTTCATGGGTCGGTGGATCAAACATTGCGGATGGTATCCTGATTATTGTCAGCCTAAACTGTTCCGTAAGGAGGCCCTCACCTACCGCAACGACATGGTACATGAAGGCTTCGATATTCATGGGCGCGTTGGCTATCTAAAGCACGATATTTTACACTATTCCTTCCGCAATTTGTCGCAGGTGATTACTAAAATTGACCGTTACTCGACGCTTGGTATGCAGAAATTTGTGCAACAAGGCAAACAGGCCTCAATGTTTTCCGCCTTGCTGCACGGTATCGCTGCTTTCTTGCGTATCTATCTACTTAAGCGAGGCTTCCTTGACGGCTGGCCTGGTTTTACCATTGCGCTGAATACGTTTGAAAGCACATTCTACCGCTATGCCAAACTGGTGGAACATTGCTGTCCTCATCAGCGAGAATGAAGGCAGACAAGCCGGATTCCGTATGTAGGATACGTGCATGAAAGATAAGGGTTCTCACCTGAAATGGTACGGTCGGCTAGAAGCCTGGTTCACAAGGCACCGCATTCTGGCCACGGCGCCTATAGCTGTGCTACTCATCATGCTGGCCCGTCCCACCCTCATGCTGCTGGTTGTCGGTGGTGCACTTGTTGTGATCGGCGAGATTTCCCGTATATGGGCCAGCGGCTATATTGATAAAAACCGCGAACTGGCTACGGCCGGACCCTATGCACACACCCGCAATCCTTTGTACGTCGCCAACTTGATATTGCTCATTGGTTTTTGTGTCATGTCCGGCAGTCTATGGGCGGGTATCTTAGCACTTGCGGCCTTTGCCATAATTTATCGGCCGGTCATCCATGACGAAGCAGAATACATGGCAAAGCTGTTCGGCAAGGATTATCAGCGATGGTTGGAGCATGTCCCTCTGTTTTCCCCACGACTGACAGCAGCCCCAGGGGCTGTTGGCGAGTTCTCCTGGTCGCTGGTCTCCAAGCACCGGGAGCACAAGAATGTCGCTGTATTTCTTCTAGGTATTGCCCTCTTCTGCGCTCTTTATTACTGGAGACGCTGACATCCGCGCACTCATTGTCGTCTGCCGTTATCTGGGCGATGTGCTGTTGGCCACGCCATTGGCCCGTTCTCTGACCCATGCTGGCTATACGGTGGACTGGCTAGTCGCGGCAGGAACAGAGGCATTGCTGGAAGCCCAGCCCTTCGCGCATCGTGTTTATGTCATTAGCGCCACCACACCGTGGTCGACACAGTTAGGTATCGGGAGGCAACTGTGGCGCCAACATGACGTCGCGTTTGTCCTGACAGCTTCAGATCGTCCCATGGTGCTGGCGCTTGCTGCATCCCGCAAACTGTATGCGATGATCCCGGCGGAAGGAAGGAAATATGCATGGAAACGCTGCGTTTCCAGCCAATGGATCCCTTATGAAGGTAAGCAGCACATGGTTTGGCGTGCTATGCAATTGGGGCAACTTGCTAACGTCCAGACACACGCTGACGTCGGTATTGAGTGGTCGGATGGCGACACGAAAATTATTCAAGGCGCCTTGCCATGGGGACCGCATACGGCTTATATACACCTTCACCCCTTTGCCCGCTGGCCATACAAATGGTGGAATCGAGAATGCTGGCGTGAATTGCTCGGACATATACTGGATGCGGGCCTGCATGTAGCCATCACCGGTTCACCGCAAGAAAATGAGGAGGCGCGCAAACTGGTAGAAGGATATGCCGAAGATAAAGTCTGTATCCTCGCGGGCAAATTGAACTGGCGGCAACTGGCTTGCCTCTCCCGTCATGCCGCTGCTTATGTTGGTCTGGATACAGGCAACACCCATCTGGCTGCCAGCACCGGCACGCTGGTCATCGCCCTGTTCGGCCCGACCGATCCACGCATCTGGGGCCCGTGGCCCGATCATTTTGATGGGGAAACCCCGTGGCAAGCCCGCACAAAAAACGGCATCCAGCGGTGCCTGAATGTTTCCCTGCTTCAGGGGACACAGAATTGCATCCCTTGCCAGCTTGAAGGTTGTGGACAGCAGCCGGATAGCGATAGCATCTGCCTGCAAAGCATGAAAGCGCAGTGGGTGTGGAAAGAAATTCAGGCCAGATTGGGAGAACATATCTCATGATACGTTCATCACTGCATGCGTTCAAGCATTTAAGGGCTTTGGATTTTTTCTTGTTTTGCATTGCAGCCATTGTTTTTCCTTTCTCGGTAGCGGCGACTAATATTGCTCTGGCCGCCGGGCTTATCCTTTGTTTATTTAATGGCCAATGGATCGCCGGAGCAAAAAATATATGGAAGCAACAGCGAGCTTTAAGCTTGGCATGGATTGTTTATCTTGCGTTGCTGCCATTGGGTCTGATTTGGAGCGTTAACCGCCATTGGGGTGTGCATATTATTGCGCACCAATGGTATTGGTTATGCGTACCCGCTATGGCTGCAATATTTGATACCCATCGCAGGAAGGAAATATTTTTACTCTCCCTCAGTATTGGGCTTTCTTGTCACCTGCTGTTCTGTCTTGGGCAAATGTTTCACTGGATTCATTTCGTTGCAGATGGTTCCACTGCCACGGATTCAACGGGCCACATCGGACATATTGGTTTCGGTTTTGTCTACGGCATATGGGCCGGATGGCTTTTACACTGGGGATTATTACACAAAGAATGGAAGCGATGGGGTGCGTGGTTGTTGGCCATATGGGCGACAGTTATGATTCTGTTGGCGGCAGGAAGGAGTGGTTATCTCATCGTTACCATATTGTTCGGTGTCGTTGTGTGGAAGGCACTATATTTCCGGACATGGGTTAAAATGGGAATCGCTTCATGTATGTTAATGATGATCATTACCCTTTTGGCCTTCGGCCCGGCCAGGCAGCGTATCATATGGACTTGGAATAGTTTTCAGGCTATGGAGCGGGGGGATTTCGCCCATGCTGAAGCGCGGTGGTCGCTTTGGTACTCTGCGGTGCTTGCCTGGAAGTTGCATATTCCAATGGGCGTTGGTACGGGAGGATATCCCGTTACTGCCGCCCTCGTTAAACATTTATACCCCGAATTAAAGTACCGGTCAAATGTTGAGCCTGCCCACCCTCATAGTATGTATCTATTGGTTTTCAGCCGTTGGGGACCTCTCGGTCTTGTCTGCCTTATGTTGCTGTTTCTCGTTTGGACCAGAACAGGCTGGAAAGAGAATTGGCAGTTAACGGATGCTGCCAGTTTATTAAGCCTTCCGCCCATAGCAATGGCCATATACGGTATATCCGGGCCGGGATTGGAAGAGCATTTTTCCGGCGTTCTGGCAGCACTTCTGCTGGGTGCCGGGCTTTCCCCGATGCGAAAGGATGCGGTTAATCCTGCCCTGTGCGACGCGCCAGAAGGCGCGTCAATCCACGATGAATAACATAAAAAACCTCGCCTCCAGATGCCAGCCACGCAGGCAATCTCCCCTGTTCAGCCCTGCGCCATAACAAGGCGCCCATGATGAAGAAGATCCCTTGCCCCGCCCACATGGACCATGTCGGAATCGTTCCCAGTTCTGCCTGTCGATGCAACACCAGTTGTACATTATACAACAGGAGCAACAATCCGATTCCCAACAGGAACGATCCGGTACGGCCTGCCCGTTTGGGCGCCAGCGACAGAGGCAGGGCGAACAGACACAACACCAGCACTGTAGTTGGTAGAATCAAGCGCCTGTTCCACTCGGCCAGCGCATCCGGCGTAGCGTGGGACTGAAGCCGTCGCCAAAGCTCGGATGGCGTCATCATAATCACGCTATCCCCGGAGTGCATAAGCTTTACCGTGCTTAGACTACCCAGGGGCAGGCCGACTTCGTAATTTTTGAAGGTCAGCACGCGCTGCTTATTCCCTTTTCCCTCCAGGCGGGTTCCATTCCACATGCGCAAGCGGATGCCGCCCGAGGCAGGCAGTATCTCCGCCATTTCCGCCAGGTAAAAAACCGGTCCTCCAGGACGACCATCCTCAACCATGACGCCGTGATACCGACCCTGATCGTCTTTTCCATTGACATAGAAGGTAATTTGATTGACATCGCGGGAGAAACGTCGGGGAGTGAAGTCGGGCGATCCCTTGAGACTGTATATTTGTCTCAGCACATTGTTGAAGGATAGTTGCCCTTTGGGTAGCCAGACCATGGATGTCAGTGCCAGCCCAAGGTAGAGCAGAACAGCCGCAACGATCAGGCTGCGAAAAATACGCAAATATGAAAGTCCGGCCGCGCGCATAGCATCCATTTCGCTACCCTGCTGGAGCTTTGTGATCACACTCTGCATGGAGAGAAAGAAAGCGACAGGTACGGTTAGCAGTGCAAAATAAGGCAAGACAAAAATCATGAGTTGTCCCAGCAAACCCCACGGGGCGCCACTGGCTGTTATCAGGGACAATAATTTGAGCGCCCGGCCCAGCAACAAAACACCGGTTACCAGCACAAGCCCTCCGACAAATGGTGCCAGCCATAAACGAAAGATATACCGATCAAGGATCATGATAAATATCCACCACGCCCCGTGGTTCGCATACCAGCAACACATCGCATCCGGCATCCAGCGCCTTGTTGGCGGCGCTCCGGATATCGCCGCCTGCACCCGCCATACACAGATCATCACTCCAGATGCGTCCGCTGAAGCCGAATTGCCGACGCAACACATCCTTCAGCCAGAATGGAGACCATGTGGCGACCTGCCGTTCTATTAAACGAGGCTCTTGCGAAACTCGTGAGCGGCGATCGGCTTCCCCACTTTGGCCCATTTCCGTGCTGAAATCTCGGTCCATGGAACCACCATGCACCTCATTCCATCCCGAAAATGGACTCAAAGTGGGATTGCCGCTCATCCACCCAGAGTTTTGCAAGAGGCTCGCACGATAGATCACATGCGCTGTCATCATGTGTTTGATGCCTCCTTCTACCAATCGATGAAACGGTTGTGCCTCGGCAAGCAATATATCCAGTGGTGCATCCACTTCCGGTACCGCAATATGGGAGTCAGCATCGGCCCGGCCATGACCGGGGAAATGTTTACCGACGGCTTCGATACCGGCGCCGGAAAGTCCGCGCATACAAGCCTCGCCCAGTTGTCCAACCGTATCCGTATCAGCGGCATAAGCCCTCTCACCGATAATGCCGTGCCCCCGGGGATGGAATATATCCAGTACCGGCGCGCAACTGTGCGTGAATCCCAGCGCTGTTAGCGCATGACCAACGGAGAGGCTATCCGCATAAACGGCCTGTTTCGCTGAATCGGGGGCATACCGCATCAATTGGCCGTATTCAGCGGCGGGACGACGATGCGAAAAGGGTAGCCAGGGAATACGATTCACCCTTCCACCCTCTTCATCAATCACGGCCCATATCTTCTTGCCCGCGCAGGAACGCACGTCATCCAGCAAAGAACGAAGCTGCCCCGGATTCTCGATATTGCGTCCAAAGAGAATGACACCCAGCGGTGGCACCTCCGTTAACCAGCGCCGCTCTTCATCGGCCAGCACGGTCCCGCGTAGACCAATAATCATATGTCCGATACATTGTTCCATGTGTGAATTATACGGCATGGGTCAACGCATCCGTACATCCAGAGAATCGCGCAAAGCATCGCCCAGTAAATTCACCGCCATCACCATCAGAAACAGCATCAATCCCGGCCAGATAACAAGCAGGGGAGACACCAGCATCAAGCTCACGCCCTCACGAATCATGGTACCGAGCGAAGCATTCGGCGGTTGCACGCCCACGCCAAGAAAGGATAAACCCGCCTCACCGATAATGACCGCGGCCAGGCCAAAACTGGCTTCCACCAGCAAAGGTGCGGCAATATTGGGCATCAAATGCCGCCATCCGATATAGATCATCCCCGAACCACAGCCAAGCGATGCCTCGACGAATGGTGCAGCCCTGAGGGACAGCACCTGGGCGCGGGATAACCTTGCGAACCCCACCCAACCTACAGCCACCAGAGCGATGATCAGTTTATCCACGCCCGGAC
The DNA here is from genome assembly GCA_964624255.1 of uncultured Zetaproteobacteria bacterium. Classification (GTDB taxonomy): domain Bacteria; phylum Pseudomonadota; class Zetaproteobacteria; order Mariprofundales; family Mariprofundaceae; genus JAUZQZ01. The sequence goes on along the minus strand of CAZUWV010000038.1, from coordinate 2,331 downwards.
CGAGCATGGCCGCCAATGCAATAGCCAGCAAAATCCCGGGGAAGGAGAGTACGATATCTGCCAGGCGCATCAACACACTGTCCACCCAGCCGCCAACCCACCCGGATACGATCCCGATGGTGATACCCGCGATGGCACCCAACGCGACGACGGCAACGCCAATCATCATGGACAAGCGCAATCCTTCCGCCAATCGTGCCAGCACATCCCGACCCAGTGCATCGCAACCCAGCGGATGCGCCATACTCATTCCCGCCAATACGGCACCCAGGTGGACCTGGTGTCCGTCAGCCCCGTGCCATGCCGCAGCCAGCAACACCAGCAATGGAATCATCAGGCATACCAGTGCTACCCGGACAGTCATGGAAACAAGGGAGCCTCTTGCAAAACTCATGAGCGGCGATCGGCTTCCCCACTTTGGCCCGTTCCGGGGCTGGGATTTCGGTCCATGGAACCACCATGAACCTCATTCCATCCCGAAAATAGGCTCAAAGTGAGATTGCCGCTCATCCACCCAGAGTTTTGCAAGAGGCTCAAAGGAAAAGGGGCTGGAATCGTGCCCCGCCCGTTCTGGGCTGTAACCCATGCGCAATTCAAGATCTGGCCCCTTTCCCCCGCTGGCGCGGATCAAGCCACATACCCAGAATATCCGCCAGAAGATTGGTCAGCACATAGAACACGGCAATCAGCAGCACACATCCCTGCACCAGCGGATAATCTCGCCGTTGAATGGCTTCGATGGTCAAGCGCCCCAACCCTGGCCAGTCGAACACCGTTTCCGTAATAACCGCACCACCCAGTACCGCGCCCATCTGTAATGCAAACATGGTGACCACAGGAACAGCCGCGATTCGTGCCGCATGTCGCCACCACAGCCTGTGTTCAGACACCCCCATGGCGCGCGCCGTACGGATTGCATCCATGTTCATCGCCTCCATCCAACTGGAACGGGCCATGCGTGAAAGAACAGCGGCCAGCGCCGTACCCAATGTGATCGCGGGCAGTACAATGCTACCGGGCTCATCCATGCCGGAAACCGGCAGCCAGCCCAACCCGACGGAAAAGATGAGCATCAATACAGGTCCCAGCCAGAAATTCGGTATAGAAACACCGGCCAGCGAGAAGCCCATAGCGACCATATCCTGCATCCGTCCCGCATGCCTCGCGGCCTGGAAGCCAAGGGGAAGCGCGATCAGCAGGGCCAGGACGAGGCTGCATCCAGCCAGTTCCGCAGTCGCCGGAAGCCGTTCCAGAATCAGGGTAAGGACAGGGCGACCATCCATGAGGCTTCGACCCCAGTTGCCGGAGAACAGGCCACGCAGGAAATCGATATACTGGCTTGCCAGCGGCATATCCAGATGCATGGCATGGCGCAGCGCCTCACGATCCGTCGCCAGAGCCGTTTCGCCCAGCAAGGCATCCACGGGATCTCCCGGTACCAGATGCAACAGCAGAAAAACCAGCGTGGCTACGCCCAACAGGGTTGGCACGGCTTGTAATACACGGCTTGCAATCGTTCGGGCTAGCATGGAATCATTTCAGACCAGCATAACCGGAAGCAAAGGTTGACCATGAAGCTCATCAAGGGCACGAAGTATAACAAAGATCTCCTCGTAAAAAGTCCGTCCATCTGCCTGTGCGTTGCATGCTATTGATTTGCGCGCCCATTCATGGGCGCTCTGATGACTTCGCAAGAAGTCATCATTCTTGTTGCATGCGCGCCAGTATTTTGCGGTGGCCCAACACGAACATCTGAAAAATAAATACATTGATACCGATGGGCGCGAGCACATACAGGTAACCCAGTTGATGCACCTGACCACCACCGATCACTGCGAACAGCGCTGTCGCGCCCCCTGGTGGATGCTGGCAACGCAGAAAATGCATGACGAAGATGGATGCCGCAACGGCCAGCGGTCCGGCCCAAAATACATCTCCAGCCCATTGGAACACGGTAACACCAATCACCGCAGAAACGAGATTCCCCACAACAAAGGCCCAGCTTGTGGCCAGCGGGCTGGCCGGGGCAGCAAACATGAGTACAGCCGCCGCCCCCATGGACGTGGCAAGCACCAATGCACCAATATCGGGCAAAAAAGCGCGGCAAATCAGTACGATGAGGGAAAGGCAGATAAACGAGATAGCCGTAGTCAATACAATATACCGTACAGGTCGATGATTCGCTTCGGGGAACCACGCCGGGCGTTTCAGTGTGAACATGCAGGCCAGCATAAACCAAAAGATATTTACCGCAAAGGACGCAGGGTTTCGCAAAGCAAAAAGGACCTCAAAAGAGCCAATTGGAAAACTCTGGGTGGATGATCAGCAATC
>CAZUWV010000037.1:0-14104 GCA_964624255.1 uncultured Zetaproteobacteria bacterium | reverse complement strand
GCAACAGGAACGCCCGGTTGCACAGGGCAATATCACGCCACATTTCGGGAGAAGATGAGGCAATACGGGTAAAATCACGAAATCCTCCGGCGGCGAAACGGAACGGATCATGCACTTTATTCCCCTGCTTGCGTACAGTATTGACCAGCGCAAAGGCCAGCATATGCGGGAGGTGGCTGACGCCAGCCAAGAAGTCATCATGGTCAGCAGCATCCATACACACGACATCGCTACCGGCAGCTTGCCACATGGCTTCAACTGTTTTTATTGCTTCGGGCCGGGTCTCCTTCGCAGGCGTCAGTGCACACAGATGGCCCTTGAAAAGCCCGATAAACGAAGCGTCCACGCCAGAATATTCCGTACCGGCAATCGGATGCGCGGGAACGAAACGCGATAGCTGGTCGGTCAACAGCTGTTTTCGCGCGACATCTATCGCGTACTGTTTGGTGCTGCCCGCATCTGTGATCAGACCATGGGGTGGAAGGCTGCTGCTTATTTCGGAGAAGATGGCATCATAAGCGCACATCGGCACACTGATAAGCACGATATCCGCATCCTTTACAGCCTCGGGGATACTGGTGGTGAAATGATCCACCACACCCAGTTCCCGCGCGTGCTCTAAATGCTCCGGATTTCGGCCTGCACCTGTAATCCGGTCCACCACACCCGCCCGACGCAGCGCACGCGCCAGCGAGCCGCCGATCAGGCCGACGCCGATAATGGTCAAGTGCCTAATGCGGGCTTGCGTCACCGGATATACCTCATCATCTCATGTGTTATTACCATGAATTGTGTATTTTCTTCCACCGTTCCCACCGTAATACGCAGGTATTCAGGCATTCCGTAAGGTGCCAGCGGGCGGGGGATGATGCCTTTGTTTTCGAGCATCCGCAAAATATCCGCGCTGCACGGATGTTTGAGCAACACGAAATTGCCATATGATTTCCCGCCCAACAGGTGCTGTTTAGCCAAAAAACCCTCCAGTTTTGACCGTTCATCCAACGTGATGCGTACCTTGTCCAGCACCCAATCCGCATCATTAAGTGCTGCTATGGCCGCTTTTTGTGCTATCAGATTGACATTAAACGGTTCCCGAAAACGGTTGGAAAGTGCGACAATATCCGCATTTCCCAAGCCATAACCCACGCGCAATCCTGCCAGGCCGTACGCCTTGGAGAATGTCCGGCAGATGAGCAACCCCGGGTGGGAAAGGTAGCCGATGGAATCACCAATAATGGCTGATGTGTACTCGTAGTAAGCTTCATCAAGTACAACAATGATATTGCGTGGTAGTTGGTCGAGAAACGTCTGAATGGTATCCAGCTCGTGCAGGGTTCCCGTAGGGTTGTTTGGGTTGGCCATACAGATGACTCGGGTTCGGCTCGTCACCGCCTGTGCCATGGCGTTCAGGTCATGTGAAAGACCGTCGGCCTCCGGGACAGCGATGCCGGTTGCACCCGCCGCAACCGCGGCCAGCGCATACACCATAAAACCATGCTCGGAGTATATTACCTCATCCCCATGGCTGGAAAAAGTGCGAATAATCAGTTCCAGAACCTCATTGGAGCCGTTACCGAGCAGGAGATTCTCCGGTTTCACGTCGTGTTTTCTGGCCAGCGTAGTTTTTAGTTCTCCCGCATCGCCATCGGGGTAGCGGTGTACACCATCGGCATATCCACGAATGGCTTCAATCGCTTTGGGGGCAGGACCATAAGGGTTTTCATTGGAAGCCAGCTTGATAGCTGAGGCCAATCCTTTTTCTTCCAGCAGCTTTTCTACGGGTTTTCCCGGAATATAGGGGTGCAAATGCGTGCATTGCTGCACGGCGCGCCGGGACCAGTCCATGCCTGTCAATTCGTTTTCCACCCCTGATTAAATTATGGCCACCACTTTAGCATATTTATGAGGATATACAGTGCTTCTATCGACAGCATTGAGATGCAGGGGTTCCGCTCCATGGATGACAGACGAGCTGCGCCCTTTCGTCTTGTTGTAAAGCGGATATAGTATCGAAAATACGGAGGCTCCCATGTTTCACGGCACAATGACGGCGCTGATTACACCTTTTAAGAATGGCGGGATCGACGAAGAAGCATTTCGCGCGCACCTGGATCGACAGATTGCTGGTGGTGTAGATGCCATAGTGCCCGCCGGGACCACGGGCGAGGCGGCGACATTGGGTTTCGAGGAACACAAGCGTCTGATCCGCATATCTGTGGAACATGTGGCCGGACGTGTACCCGTCATCGCCGGAACCGGCAGCAACAACACTGCCGAATCCATTGAGCTGACGCGGGCAGCCAGGGAATTGGGCGCCGATGCGGCGCTGCTCATTTCCCCCTATTACAACAAGCCAACGCAGGAAGGTATTTATCAACATTACAGGGCCGTAGCTAAGGCTGTATGCCTGCCGCAGATTATTTACAACGTACCGGGGCGGACCCATTCGAATATCCTGCCGGAGACAGTCGGGCGCTTGTCGCATATCAGAAATATTGTCGGCATCAAGGATGCTACGGCCAATATGGAGCAACTGGTGCATACGATAGATGCCGCCAATGGACACATCAAACTCTATTCAGGCGATGATGCCACCGTCATGCCGTTTATGGCGTTGGGTGGCCATGGCGTGATTTCCGTCGTATCCAATATCGTACCGGAATGCATGGGGCAGTTGACCTCCGCTATGTATGCCGGTGATTTCGCAATGGCTCGTACCGTTCAGTTTACTTTGCGCGAGTTGAACAAGGTTATGTTCGTGCAGTCCAACCCGATTCCTGTGAAAGCTGCCTGTGCCATGATGGAATGGATGGGATGGGAGCTTCGTTTGCCATTGACCTTCCTCCCGGAAGATTTGCGCGAAATCCTGTTCGCCGCGATGATAGCCTTTGGCCTGAAGCCGGAGCGCGCCCACCCCCGCAGGAGTCAATTGAAAAACCCGTGAACGATAACCGGCAACTCCACTCATCCACCCGGAGGATTGCCATTAACCCTTATGAATAGCCAGGAATATCGACACCACAGACGGTTCTTCCGACTCTCATGGCGCCGCTTGCTGCATTCTGCGGCCTATTTCCTGGCTGTGTTTTTTGTGCTGGCTGTATTTTTCGTGGCTCTGGTACTGGCCGAATCTACTTTTTATGCCATTACCGGGCGTTCGGTGTCTACATGGGCGCTGATCCTCGCCGCGCTGGCTGCGGCATTGCTGTTTTCGCCTTTGGTGCATGCCATGCAACGCGGCATGGATCGTCTGTTTTTCCGTCACCACCTGAATGTTCTACAAGCCATCCGCCATCTTGGAGCAGGCGATCTGGCCAGCCTCCCGATTGAGGATGTGGAGCATGCGCTTCTGGCACGCATCTGCGAAGCATGTCACCGGACATCTGCGGCGCTGGATGAGCGGGCCATGGCCGGGCAAGACATGGGACAGGAGGCGGAAAACGGAGTCAGCGTTTGGCCACCGAGTATCGAAGCACCACCCGCGCTGAAGACACCGCATTCCCTGCGCCTCGCTGGCAACAGCCAATTTGAGTTATGTCTTGAGTTGCCGCATTACGCCGCCGGGAATGCCTGGCTATATCTGGGACCGCATGAGGGTGGTAACCCTACGGATGATGATGAGATCGAGGCATTAAAGGACGTAGCCCGATTTGCCGCCATAAGTCTTGAACATGCCCGCCTGACCCGCAGCCAGGCGGATAGCGCACGCCTGGATTCGCTATCGCGCATCGCCGGACAACTGCATTCGCATGAGCTGAAGAACAGGCTGAACGATCTGTCATTCCTTGCGCACAATATCGGTGCGGGGAAACTGGAAAAGGAGGATGTCGGGCGCCTGGTAGCCGCCATACGCAAGGTCACGGGGCGGATGCAAATGCTGCTGCAACGCTTGGCCGATCCTCAGACGCAGCTTGACCCCAATTTGTCGCCACTGGATATAAGCGAGTTGCTGGCGAATGCCATCGCCTCGCGGCTGTGGCCGGAAGGTGTCAGGGTGACCAGCGATCTCCATTCGTTACCTCCGGTCAATGGTGATGCAAACCTATTGAGTGGCGTACTGGAGAATCTGTTCGATAATGCGGTGCAAGCCATGCGGCGCCAGGGAAAACTAGCCGTCAGTGCCGCTGCGGATATCCACGGTGTCGAGATACGTATTATGGATAATGGCTGCGGTATGGAGCCATATTTTATTCAAAAAAACTTGTTCAGGCTGTTTTCCACCAGCAAGAAAAATGGCCTCGGTATCGGACTATATTTAAGTAAGCGCATTGTCGTGGCCCATGGAGGCTGGATGTGGGCAGAAAGCCCGGGAGAGGGGAAAGGTTGCACCTTCCATGTGCATCTTCCTCTGTGGCAGTCTGCCATGGAGCATTCGTGAATGATATTTACTTCCCTGGACATCATAGGAGTAACCATTGAAAGCTGCGGTTCTCGTTGTAGATGACAATGATATTAACCGCCTGAACCTGAAACTATTACTTAAGGACTGTTATCAAGTGCTTGAGGCGGGCGATCTTGAGCTGGCTGAAGAGAAGTTGGCGGCGCATCGGGTGGACTTGTTGGTACTGGACCTGGCGCTACCGCCCGAACCGGACAATCCCGAAATCGGCATGGATTATCTGGAGGGGTTTTTACGGGATAATCCGGGGATTCCGGCTGTGGTTATTACGGGCCATGAGCAGCGTAAACTGGCTGCACGGGCGCGAAAATCCGGGGCGGCGGGGTTCTTCGGCAAACCATTTGATCCCGATGAGGTTCGGGACACCATTGATGCGGCCATAGAGCGCGGACGGCAAATACGCGACCAGGAGCTTTCCCGGCTCGTCAATGATCGTGCCGGGCAGGATTTACTTGGGGATTCAGAGGCGATTCACCAACTGAGAGATATGGTTGTGCAGGTTGCAGGTTCACCTTCCACGATATTGATTCGTGGGGAAACAGGCAGTGGCAAGGAGCTGGTGGCTCGCCTGCTGCATGCTCGCGGCTCTCACCGCAATGGGCCTTTTATCGCCATCAATTGTGTCGCCATGGATGAGCAACGCCTGGAATCAGACCTGTTCGGCCACGAAAAAGGTTCTTTTACCGGTGCGAGCCGGCGCAAACAGGGATGGCTCGAACGGGCGAGTGGCGGCGTGTTATTCCTTGATGAAGTGGCGGGGCTGCCCGTCGGCATTCAGGGTAAATTATTGCGTACACTGGAAACGGGATCTTTTTCACGATTGGGGAGCGAAGCCATACTTTCCTGTGATGTGCGTCTGATATGCTCTACCAGACAAATGTTGGAACAGTTGGTGGAGGATGGTTCTTTCCTTGATGACCTGTATTATCGAATCAATGTCGTGAATATTACCGTACCACCCTTGCGTGAACACGTCGAAGACATTCCATTGCTGGCGGGACACTTTCTGGAACGGAAATCGCTGCTATGTAACAAACCTGTGGAGACCTTTTCCAGACCGGCGATGGAGCAACTGATCGCGTACCGATGGCCTGGTAACGTTCAGGAGCTGGAGAATATTATTGAGCGAGCCGTGGTGCTGGCGGAGGGAGCATGCGTTGAGCATATCCCTTCGCTGGAAGGACCGCATACCCGAGAAAATGGGGAAGATCCGCTGGATATCTGGTTTGAAAGCCTGCCCGCCGATGGTGTGAATGCTGAACGGTTACTGGAAGAGGTAGAAAAAAAGTTGGTGCTAGCGGCGCTTGCGCACAACGGCCAGGTTAAGGCAAGAGCCGGACGATGGCTGGGATTTGGCGATCATACCAAGGATAAAATGCGGTATCTCTGCGATAAATATGATATTCACCCCAGCCAGCACTGACCGTGAAAAAACTCGCGCTGTTACTTATGCTATTTATTATGCCGACGATGGTTATTGCGCAGGAATATTTATATCAACGGGATGTAACTGTCCCGGCTTACCAGACGCTGCGCGAATTTTTCGATATGCCGAACAGGCCGGGAAAATACGAAGTTACGATGGCTTCCGACTCCATGGGACCGTTGACATTCCGTATTCTACGGGTGCGTGGAGAGCATGAGAAGACGGTGAAACGTATGCGCAGCTACCACATGGAATCGCATGAGTTCAGCGCCGAATTCGACAACCCGGACGGCAAGGACGACCTGATCGTCGAAATTGCCAACTCCAATCCGGCGGCGAGTGCCAGGGTGTCCCTAGTCATTGCGGAATTACCCTGAAATTCGAGCCCCTTGCCCGCGATGAACAGTTCAGATTAGCTCTCACGTAATAATTCTGTAATTCCCGTCTTGGAGCGGGTTTTTTCATCCACCTGCTTAACGATAACTGCGCAGTACAGATTCGGACCACCGGATTTTCCTGGCATTGATCCGGGAACGACCACCGAATAAGGTGGCACCTCGCCATAGGATATCTCGCCTGTTTCGCGGTTGACGATGCGTGTGGATTTTCCAATATATACACCCATCGAGATAACCGACCCCTCACGTACAATAACCCCTTCGACGATTTCGGAGCGGGCACCGATAAAACAGTTGTCTTCAATGATCGTCGGCGTTGCCTGCAGTGGTTCGAGCACGCCGCCGATACCGACGCCACCGGACAGGTGCACGTTCTTCCCGATTTGTGCACAGGAACCTACCGTCGCCCATGTATCGACCATCGTTCCTTCGTCTACATAAGCACCGATATTCACATAAGATGGCATCAACACCACCCTGGATGCGATATAGGCGCCGCGGCGTACCGTCGCCGGTGGTACGACACGCATGCCGCCCGCACGGAACATCTCCTCGCCCCAATTGGCAAATTTTAACGGTACCTTATCATAACAATTGGACGGACCGCCGCTGATGACCTTGTTATCATTCAACTTGAAGTAGAGCAGCACGGCCTTCTTTAGCCACGCATTGGTAACCCAGTGGCCGTTATCATCTTTTTCCGCAACGCGTACACCGCCGTCGTCAAGCAGCGTAATCGCCCTCTCGATGCCGTGCGGAAACGTGTCTGTGTCCCCGGGACGCCATGCGTCCCGCGTATCCCATGCATCTTCAATCACCTTCCGCAAATGACTCATGTGTCTCTCCTGTAGGTGCTTTAATAAACCGCAAGTATAGCAAATAAGCAAGCCAACCCAAGGCGCAACTACTGACCCGTATTATCCTTGAGTGGCTGTAACTAAATAACATACTCATTTCTCCATCCAGCCTACGCACCATCTTGGTGCGTTGCTCAATCACAAAACATTCGATGTAGAAAGGCTACATCTCATGTTTTATTCAATCGCACCACGACAATCTGGTACACATTCAGGCATATAAATGACCATGTTATTTCGTTACAGCCACTGAGTACCGATATATCTCCCCTCCCGCAGGGTATTATTCCAGGATAATCTCTCCAGGCCGCGCATGGCTCAAAAAATCTATATTAGACATACTCAAACCGTAGGCCCCGGCATAGGCGAAGACTGCGATATCGCCGATGTCAGCGGCTACCGTTCGCACATTATCGGCCAGCTTGTCGGCCCCGGTACACAATGGTCCTCCGAAATACACCGACTCATTGCGCACCGACACCTGTTCGTCGAATAATGGCGGACGATTCATGCGTACAATAGCCAGCGGGTGGTTGATGGATAACGCCGCCGGGCGGCGGAAATGGTTAATGCCACCAGCGCAGATAACCTGCTTCTTGCCACGGCTCTCCTTGATATCGAGAATTTGGGTACAAAACCAGCCGGAATCGGCAGCCAGATATCGTCCCAGCTCCAGGAAGAATGTGCGCCCGGAGAAGCCGTATTCATTGATCATCTTCTTCAGCCCGACGGCATAGGCCTGCGGGTCGAAGTCTTGCCCTGTTTCGAGATAATCAATGCCGAAGCCACCACCAAAATCAATTGTGTCGCAGCTTATACCCGCATACTGTGCTTCAATCTTTTTTGTCATGCCGAATACCAGTTCACAGTTTCTGAGCAGATCATCGACATTGAGGACGCCGGATGCGGCATAAACGTGCAAGCCACGAAACCTCAAATGTGGCATATTAAGAATGCGTGGTAGCGTGGCCTCGAGCTGCTCTTCATCAATGCCGAATTTCTTGCTGCCTCCGGAGAATGTCGTCTGCGCCTCGTGGATATCGAAATTAGCGTTGATGCGCAACAAAATATCCTGCATCCGATTCAGTTCTGCGCAAATATGTTCAAGCCGGTACACCTCGGCAAGAGATTCGACATGGACCATACGTATGCCGTGCTCCACGCTCCAGCGTAATTCCTCCACAGACTTACCGGGCCCGGTATAGATCAGTTGGGTCGGGGAAAATCCTGCCGAGGCCGCCTTTTTGGCCTCGCCCAAACTGGCAATTTCAATGCCTCTGGCGCCGGTTTCTCGTGCGGCGGCAAGAAATGCCGGATGCGGATTGGCTTTCATGGCGTAAAATATTTCCACACCCTGCGGCATCATTTGTGTTAACTTCTTAATCTTGTCGCGCATGGCCGAAGTGTCATAGACATAGCAATTCACAGTACCATTAGCGGCACACTCGCGTAATTTTGTTTCGACCCGTGCCGGAATCTTCATGATTATAAACTCACGCTACGCAACCGTTGAGCAAGCTCGGCGGCTTGTTCCGGCCCGTCCACGAGTGCTGCACGTATGTAGCCGCAGCCCGGATTGAGCCCATCCTGACCATTCCCGGAAAGGTATGCGCCGGGCAATACGGTCACTGCCTGCTGCTCATAGGCGGCCAGCGCAAATGTTTCCCCATCGTCCACCGGCAACCATGCGAAGAATGAGCCGGCTGGCGCTACACCCTCTCCGTAAGCATCGTAAAATGCATTCAGGCTTTGGCGATAGATAGCCAAATGTTGCCGGACATGCATTTCATCCGACCAGGCGGCAGCGGCGACATATTGCAGCGGCAGGGGCGTGGCCGACCCCGTATAACTACGTAGTTTGGCGAAGCATTCGATCAGGACGGCATCACCGGCTATGAATCCCGAACGCATGCCGGGTAGTGCCGAACGCTTGGATAGCGAGTTCATGACCAGACAACGCGAAAAATCCATGCGCCCCGTTTCCTGGCGTATTTCAAGTAGCCCGACGGGAGGCGTATCCAGATAAATCTCCGAATAACATTCATCGGCGACGATATAAAAATCATGCGTATCGGCTAAGCTCAGTAACTGTCTGTAATAAGCCGCATCCGCTACCCATCCGGTTGGGTTGGATGGCGAACACACATAAATAAACACCGTGCGCTGCCAAATATCCGATGGCACGGCATCGAGATCGGGGGCAAAGCCGCTGTCCCGCGTGCACGGCATGAAATATGGTTCCGCGCCTGCCATCACCGCTGCACCCGGATAAATCTGATACATCGGATTGGGCATCAGCACGAGGGGTTTCGGGCGGCACACATCAGGATCGACGAGAGCGTGTGCCACGGCAAATAAGGCTTCGCGCGTGCCATTGGCGCTCAACACCTGTGTGTTCGGGCACACGGATGAAAGGTCGTATCGCCGCATCAACCATTCACTGATAGCCACGCGTAATGTCGACATACCACGGCTTGGCGGATATTTGGAAAAGCCGCCGAGGTTCGCGCCCAACGTGTCCCGAACAAAGTCGGGAAGCGGTAGCCTGGGCTCGCCCGCTCCAGCATCAACAGGTGTTAAATCCGGATTTGACCGAATATTCTCGAACAGGGATTTCAACCGCGCAAACGGGTAAGGACCCAAACGATCCATACGCGCTTGTGTATGCTTCATTTGAGCATTTTTTCGGCACGGGCGCGGATGGGCGCACTCCATACCCCGAGGTTGCCGAAAGAATCCACGGCGCGGATGCGGAAGGAGAATGCCCTTTTATAATTCCGGAGATTAAGCATGTGCGTAAGCACCTTGCCCTTCTGTCCACCAAGGGCTGGCTGGCCATAAAAACGTTGCCAGAAGGCCGGACAATGGCAGTGAGGGTCAATCTCCGCCCTGTCAATCTGGTAGCCCACAGGACCCGATCCTCCGAGTATCGAAAAGGTTAAACGTAAGCTGTTACCGGCCATGTCGTGCTTTAACGCTTCGATGTGCGGTGGCTTATCGGCATCCACTCGCGGCATTTCCTTACGTCCGCAGCCACCGAGCCCGACAGACCCGATAAAAAACCCCGTCATCATTAGCGTAGCGAATATTTTACGCATCAGCATTCTCCATTTGTTTGTTTCGAGCCACTCACGAGTTTTGTAAGAGAGTCTTCCAGTAAGCGCATTGTTTGCGTACCTGTGCGGGAGCGGTGCCTCCTACATGATTGCGTGCAGCTACACAGGCCTCCACAGACAGCGCACGAACCAACTTCACGGTCAGGCGCGCATCAATGGCCACACATTCATCCGTATCCATTTCATGCAAGCAGGTGTCCGTATCAATACAATACGCAACAGCCTTACCGACGATTGCATGCGCATCCCGGAATGGCACGCCGGATCGGACCAGCACATCGGCCAGATCGGTGGCCGTGGAAAACCCCGCCGCCGCCGCCTCGCGCATGGTTTTCTTGTCCACGCCCATTCCAGGCAACATTTCGGCAAAGATTCGCAGACAGCCTTCCAGTTGGTCACAGGCCTCGAAGATGGATGCCTTGTCCTCCTGCATATCCTTGTTGTAGGCCAGAGGCAGTGATTTTACCGTACACAGCATGGCCACCAGCCCACCGATAATACGGCCTGTTTTACCGCGTACCAGCTCCGGCATATCCGGGTTTTTCTTTTGTGGCATGATGGAGGAACCGGTACAAAATGCATCGGAGAGTTCGATAAAATGAAATTGCGCGCTCATCCACAAGATCAGTTCTTCGGAAAACCGTGAAAGGTGTATGGCGCAAATTGAGCATGCAGACAACAATTCCATAACAAAATCCCGATCCGAAACTGCATCCAGCGAATTGCGGCAGGGGTCGTTGAAACCCAGCTCTTCCGCGGTGAAGTTGCGGTCAATCGGGAAGGTCGTTCCTGCCAGCGCCGCCGCGCCCAGCGGGCATTGATTCATGCGCTCCCGTGCATCCAGAAAGCGCCCTGTGTCACGAGCCAGCATTTCGACATAGGCCATCAGATGATGGCCAAATGTGACTGGTTGCGCCGTTTGTAAATGTGTAAATCCTGGCATAACCGTGTCTGCATGGTCGTATGCCAGCGACACCAGTACACGCTGCAAGGCGCGGATACATTCCAGCAACCCATCCACCCGATGCCGCAAATACAGCCGCATATCCGTTGTCACCTGATCGTTGCGGCTCCTGGCCGTATGCAGCCGCTTACCTGCATCGCCGATTTTTTTCGTTAACCCAGACTCGATGTTCATATGCACATCTTCGAGAGCGATGGAGAACTGAAATTCGCCACGCTCAATTTCAGATTCAATTTCATTTAAGCCCTGCAGGATCAGTTTCACATCCTCGTCGGAAAGAATGTTTTGTCTTCCCAACATCCTGACATGCGCACACGATGCGGAAATATCTTCGCGATACATACGCGCATCCACATCAATTGATGCATTGAATTCTTCTACGAATGTATCGGTAGGCGCCTCAAAACGCCCGCCCCAGAGTTTATCCTGTACCACGGCTCACCACCTCACTTTTGAGGATGAATCCTAGCCTGAACTATTCATGAAGACCATGTGGCTTCTTGCGAAGGCATTTGCGCGCGCACCATGAGCGCTCTGATGGCTTCTACGAAGCCGTCATTTGCAGCGAAACAGAATTAATGCAGTAACGTTTACCCGTAGGTTTAGGCCCATCATCGAACACATGGCCGAGATGGGCATCGCAAGCGGCGCACAAAACCTCGGTGCGGCGTATGAGGAGACATATATTCGTTTTGCAGGCAATCGCACCTTCACGAGCCGGTTGGGTAAAACTAGGCCAGCCGGTACCGGAATCAAATTTGTCATCACTTGAAAAGAGCGCATGGCCGCAGCAGGTACAGGTGTATGTTCCTGTATCGTGAGTATTATGATATTCCCCGGTGAATGCAGGCTCCGTACCCCCCTTGCGGCATATTCTGAATTGATCCGGCGTTAACTGTGCTTGCCATTCAGCATTCGTTTTCTCGACTCGTTTAACCATTTTCATGACCTCCGTCGAACGTGACGCTCTTGACCGGGCTGGTCAATGCAGTGATGGGAAGTTGCGCTTCAAGCCGTGCCACGGTGCTGCGCTTACCATGTGTTTCCGGATGTTTGGCGATCAGGAAGGAGCAAATATCGCAATATTCCTCAATAGAAATCTCGAAGGTTCCGATACGGCGGGCCAGGGTAATAATTTCTTCCTTGTCGAAGCCAATCAGCGGCGAGAGCAGCGGCAAAGGGCTGGCATCGTAAATAGCCTGAATATTGGCTAGTGTCTGGCTGGCCACCTGTCCGAGAGAGTCTCCGGTGACCAGCGCCTGGGCATGCATTTCAAGGGCTATTTTCGCCGCTTCGCGGATCATTTGTCGCTTGTAGATTATCATGCGGTAGTCTGCCGGGACTTGCGCAATGGCATAACGCTGAAACTCCTCCAGATCAATGAGAAACAATTTTACATGCCCCTGATAGCGAGAAAGCTGGCATGCCAAATCATGTATCTTGGTAAAATCGCGGTTGATAGTACTATTGTAGCAATGTGCCAGCACCACGTTCATACCACGCTTCATCATCGTGTAGGCCGCAACCGGCGAATCAATACCGCCGGAGAACAGAGCCACACCGCGGCCTGAACTACCCACCGGCAAACCGCCGATACCGGGGATCTTGCGTGTATAGATATAGGCCGCATCGCGGCCGATTTCGATGCGCACATCTATTTCGGGGTGACTGAGGTTCACGGCCAGCCCAAGTTCTGTTTTAAGGTGGCCGCCTATCTCAAAATTCAGTTCGGGAGAGGCTATCGGGAACTGTTTATTGCTACGTTTAGCGGTAACACGAAACGGTTTGCCAGCCACATCCTCTCCATAGTCCGCCAGCACCGCTTGTCTGGCCGCCTGTCGAATGGCTTCCAGAGAAAGTTCAGCTTCATGTACAATGGAAAAATTTCGGATGCCAGGGATCAGTGCCAGGTGATCCAGTACACCATCGGCAATATTTTTCACGTTGGCCACCATGCGTCCATGTTCACGATGGAAACCTCCGGGCTCCAGGATCGGTTTAATAACCCGTTTGATATTACGCGCCATCTGCCGTTCAAAAGAGGAGCGGTTCTTGCCTTTGAGCGACAGCTCTCCGAAATGAAAAAGAATTTTTAGCATGGGCGAAGCTTAACCTGAACTGTTCATAAATTCTGCCACGCCCTTGCTTGTTCCTTTGTCCACACAGGATCCCTCGTTGCAAACAAAGGCCTGGCCCAATCATCATGGTGATTTATGAATAGTTCAGGTTAGCACACGGTTACGGGATAGCGGAAGCGGCCCGGGATCTGGGAACCAACGCCAACATGTTGAGCCAGTGGAAGCGCGAACAGGAGAAGCATGGCGAACAGGCCTTCCCAGCCAAGGGCAACATGGCGCCGGAGCAGGCGGAACTGCACCGATTGCAGAAAGAGAACGAGCGTCTACGAATGGAGCGTGCTATCCTAAAAAAAGCGACGGCCTTCTTTGCCAAAGAAGAGAGGTGAGATATTTCTTTATGCAACGGCATAAGAAGACCTGGCCGGTTGTTTTGATGTGCAAGGTACTGAAGGTTAGCGCCAGTGCCTATTACGCATGGCACAAGCGCCCGGAACCGCAACATAAACGGGAAAATAGAGCGCTCATTCCCCGTGTACGGGAGATTCATGTTCAGATGCGGGAAAGCTATGGCACGCGCCGGATGGCCGATGAATTATGCAAGCGTGGCATAGACTGTGGTCGTGATCGCGCCCGAACCCTGATGCGTCTGGCGGATGTTCGCGTACGGCGGAAGAAGAAATCCCGTGTGCCGACGGTCATGGATCTATTCTCCCGCCGCATTGTTGGCTGGAGCATGGATACGCCCATGCCCCGCACGCTAGTGATGGAACGCTTCTTCCACAGCCTGAAATCCGAGCAAATCTATTTTCCTCGGTATCAGACCCCGGAAGCAGGCACGCAAGCAAGGACATCGTTGATTACATCGA
>CAZUWV010000036.1:0-14535 GCA_964624255.1 uncultured Zetaproteobacteria bacterium | reverse complement strand
ACTTCGAAAAATCAAAGACTGAAAACTTTTACAGAATAAAAGTTGCGTTATCAAATAACGGGACAACATAAGCATAAACCATGGTAAATATCAATAAATAGATTCGTATGGCACTACGACACATGCCAAAATTAATTATCCTTATATATCAATGATTTATGATTTTGACGCCTCGTATTTTAACTGTTTTTTGGCTTAAGCTGACAAAGATGGGTTATCAGCAAGGGAGATTATCTTCGCGCTATAATCGCTGTTAATTCAGAGCCTCTTGCAAAACTCTGGGTGGATGAGCGGCAATCCCACTTTGAGTCCGTTTTCGGGATGGAATGAGGTGCATGGTGGCTCCATGGAGCGAAATTCCAGCGCGGAAATGGGCCAAAGTGGGGAAGCCGACCGCCGTTCGCAGGTTTTGCAAGAGGCTCTTCAGTATTATTTGGAGAGTTTTGCAATTACCTCAAGAGTTACAATCTGTCCTTGTCGCTGAAAGTCGAGAAGTGGCTCAAATTGCAATCGGTGCACGAATACCAGGGTGGCACTGGTAGCTCCGCAGGGTGAAATCGTCATAAGTAAAATCGAAGATACCCTTTACGCCCGGGTTCAGCTTCATTTGAGGCAACGGATAAGGCTTCCGCGCCAGTTGTATTTTAACCTGTTCCATATGGTTGGTATAAATGTGCGCATCACCAAGGGTATGGACAAAGTCGCCCGCTTGCAGATCGCAGACCTGAGCCACCATCATCGTCAGTAGTGCATAGGAAGCGATATTGAATGGTACGCCGAGCAGGATGTCCGCGCTTCTCTGGTAAAGCTGGCAGGAGAGTTTACCACCGGCGACATAGAACTGGAAAAAGGCATGACAGGGTGCCAGCGCCATTTTTCCACCTGCGACATTGCCTCGTGGGGAAATAGATTCATCGGGAAGGTCGGCCACATTCCAGGCCGAAACAATCAGCCGCCGAGAGTCGGGGCTGGACTTTATCTGCCCAATCAGGGTTGAAATCTGGTCAACAAAAGCACCGCCGGGCAGTGGCCAGTTGCGCCACTGATAACCATAAACTGGACCAAGATCGCCATTATCCGTAGCCCACTCATTCCAGATGGTCACACCATGGTCGGTGAGATATTTGATATTCGTATCGCCTTTCAAAAACCATAGTAATTCATGGATGATGGATTTTAAGTGTACTTTTTTGGTCGTAACCAGCGGAAACCCTTCAGACAAATTGAAGCGCATCTGGTAACCAAACACGGATGTTGTGCCGGTACCGGTACGGTCCCCTTTTTGTGTGCCGCATTCACATGCGTGGCGCATCAGGTCAAGATACTGCTTCAAATTCGTCTCCTGTTACCGATATACTGCCGATATGGAAAGCTGTTGGCAAAAGAGCCAATCTCCGCCCATGGTTTTACGCTTGGCCCAAAAGGCGTGTTTGTGCGAAATAGACGATCAGGGGGAGTTTCGATGCGGTTAGTAAGCACTGTTGGAATCATGTTGATGATGGTGGGTCTGTGCCCCCTGTCGGGACGGACTCAGGAGTCTGCGGAGGGTCTGGTGAACCCCATTCACGGGAATAGCGTAAACGTCAGCCAGATGCCCGCAGACAATACGCCCGCCACAACGGAAGGGGAGGGTGCGGACCATCAATCCTCGCCTGGCGAAGCACCCATGACTAGTGAGCCTTTCACCATCCTGACACCCACCGATAAAGTGGTGGCCCGCTTTATGAAACTGGATACGGACGCTTCCGGTGGCGTATCACTTGACGAGTACATGGCTATGGTACGCAAACATGCCGAAGCACGTTACGCAGCCATGGACACGAACGGCGATGGTGAAGTGACGGATAAGGAATACCGCGCCTTCTGGAAATCACGTATGGCGCACTGGTATCGGCTAAAACGTTAAGCTGTGTCTGTGAACAATACAGAGCCTCTACAGACTAATTCGCCCGGGTTACCGTCAGGCGAAGAAGGATAAACCGGTGGGCGGCCATGACGTAATGGTCCATCAAGGCACTTCCGAATACTCTGGCCGTCTGCCGGACGGCGGCCAGAGTGACCGTTTCGCCCAGCTTGACCGTCAGCCTGGTATCGGCACCCGTTACGATGGTATGTTTAGTATGCTTGGACTGTTGCGGTTGTATATTCAGGCGCATGGGTGCCTGAGAGGCAGGTGGCCGTCTGGTAGCGGTAGTTGAACCCAGACTTGGTAAAATTTCCATATACGCTTGGATATTCGTTTCCTGCCGTTGTCGCTCGAACCACGGGCGGATATGCAAGCGGACGCTGTTCTTGCCAGTGAGCCGCGCCTGTACGTCGAACCCGGCCGTTATTGGAAACAATGCGAGGTTGGGTGTATCAGGTGCGCCATAGCGGTGCAGAAAATATCGGATGGAAGGTCGAATGGCGCGAATATGTCCGGCTTCAATGCGTCCGTATTGACCGGATGTGACCCTCAAAAGGAAGTGTTGGTGACCGCTTTCCTGCCGGATGCTATGGTCTGTTTGTATGCGCACCCATCCTCCCGGCAGCATTATACCGGATAATCGTGCGCCGGTTTGGTCGCTTGTTTGTCGCTCTTCCACGTCCACCTGTATTTTTAATTGTGGCGCGAGAATATCCAGCCGCTTAAGCAAAGCGCGGGCGCGTTTGATGTGTTCGGCATTATCCTGAACGATCAACATATGACGGGATGGGATTTGGGCTGCCGTGCCCTGGTGGGAAAGCTGACTTTTTACAACATCGGAAGCTTCCCGTAATGGCAAGTGCAGCACCTCGAGGATAACCGTTTCCGCTCTGGCGAAACCGATGACACCCAGCGAAGCAATGACGATCATGAGAAGGTATGTGATTCGGCGTAGCATTCGTTGACTCAGCGGCGGTAATTTCGCGAAAGGTCGCCGGGTCGTCTATCCACGGGCGACCTTTTTACGGAGAGATCAACAGCCGCGATCATCGAATTCGGGAGTCGGCTCTACCAGACTGGCCGGATCTTCGTGGATAATAATTTCGGAATCTGGGTAGATATTCCTGATACTGGCCTCCACCGCATCGGAGATTGTGTGGGCGTGGAACAGCGTCAGTTCATCATTCAACTCAAGATGAAACTGGATAAAGGCCGTTGTACCGCCACGGCGTGTACGCAAGTCGTGCATACCCTTTACATGTTCTTGACTGATAATAATGTCATAAATGCGCTTACGATCTGTATCCGGAAGCTCATGATCCATCAGATGTTGAATGGCTTCACTGGCGATGCCCCATGAGCTGTAGAGGATATAGGCAACGATACCGATGGCGAAGAGCGCATCGAATCCGGACCAGCCCCAGGAAGCGAGGACCAGAGCGGCGATAACACTGATACTGACTATCAGATCCGTGGAATAATGAAGATAATCGGCCCGGATGGCCGTGGAGGCGGAGTGTTTGATAGCGTGATGCTGAATCATCATCAGCACCAGCGTAGCGATAATCGAAAATATCATCACGATGATGCCGATGCTGGCAACGTGCACGGGTTGCGGATGAATAAATCGGCCAGCGGCTTGCAGTAGCAGGAAACAGGCGGATCCTGCGATAAACATGGATTGACCCAAACCGGCCAATGATTCCGCTTTCCCATGGCCGAACCGATGTTCGCGATCTGCGGGCGTAAGCGCATGGTGTACGGCCAGCAGGTTGATGAAAGATGCCAGCGCATCTAGGCATGAGTCGATTAACGAGGCCAGGATACTGATCGAATCGGTCCACAGCCAGGCAGCGAGCTTGGCGACAATCAGGATGATGGCTGTAATAATGGAGGCGTATGTAGCCAACCGCATCAAACGGGCGTTTT
Source organism: uncultured Zetaproteobacteria bacterium (assembly GCA_964624255.1). Taxonomy (GTDB): domain Bacteria; phylum Pseudomonadota; class Zetaproteobacteria; order Mariprofundales; family Mariprofundaceae; genus JAUZQZ01. The sequence continues at coordinate 10,700 of CAZUWV010000036.1, read as the reverse complement.
TTAGTTGTGCAGGATTCTGCATATCAAATAAACGTTGAATGGAGTTGAAGAATGGCGTTTAACTGAGCCTCCACCGCCGCTGCACCTACGAGAATGGCATCTTCAGCTCGATAGAACTCCAGCGAACCAATTTCGCTAATATCGGGCTTCAACAACAGGTCCGGGGGCGAAATCTGCATGCGCAGACGCATGATCATGTCCTGAGCAATCAACTGGGATTGGTTCGTAATTGAACTGGCGCCAAGGTCGCTCTCCTTATGAAATATAAACTGGTGCTTCCGTCTGAATCCCTGAAACCATTGACTGAGATGTAAGGGCATATTTGGCCATGCATCAGCCAACAACTCTTTCAGCCTCTTGTCCCATTCCGGGGCCTCCTTTTCCCGATGTGCGGCATGCATCTCAACCTGAGGGTGGACCTGAACTGCGAGGACCGGACCACCAAAGAGCGCTCTTGCACAATCAAAGGGTACGGGGTTCACCATTCCGCCATCAATCAGCGTTCGGCCCTCCCTTTGGAAAGGCGTAAGCAGGCCCGGATAGGAAATACTGGCGCGCACGGCACCGAGTAGATCGCCTCTGCGGATAACGACCTGCTCCCCGGTGGAGAGGTCGGCGGCAATAGCGGCGAATGCAGTGGGTAAATTCTCGATTTTTTTATCCGCCATGTATGGTGTCAGGTATTCGCGGATGCCCTTACCAGCGGAAACGCCGGATTCGTTGAAATCGGGCGTAAACAGACGCATGGTGGATATCCAGTCCATACGGCAGGCAAGTTCCCGCATCTCCCTGCTCGACATTCCCGCTGCAAAGAAAGCGCCGATTTCCGCGCCGATACTGGTGCCGACGATAGCTCGAATGGGAATTTTTTCACGCACAAGGACTTCGATGACACCGATATGGGCTAGTCCGCGAGCGCCGCCACCGCCAAGGACAAGCACAAGCCCTCGATCTTTCACCCTATTCACGGGCTCGCCTTGCCCCCGGACAAGGAATAAATGCCGATACCCGCCGTCGGTAGTCGGCGTATTCATGATGGATGGTTTGCATGCGTTGCTCCTCAAGTCGTGAGCCAATGATAAAATACAAAATGATAATGGCAAATAGATTCAGGCTATTGGTGGTCTGAGCCGGGCTGGCGAGCAGCATCAGTATAACGCCAGAATACATCGGGTGCCGTATATGGCGATAGATGCCGCGTTCCACAAAGTTGTCCTGGTCATCGGCTACGGTGCGAAGGCCGAGAAAGGAGGCAGCGTCGATGGCGCGCAATGAGGACACGGCGAGCCACAGTCCGGCAAGCTGTACGGCGCGCATGACTCCGTTCGCCCAGCCGCGTATGTGGTAAAGCCCGTTATCCGGCAATCGGTACACAAAGCCGAGCCACAGGACGGTTAATATGGCTGCAGTCAACGTATAGGCCAGACGATAAGTTTTTGGCTTCGCGCCGAGCCGATAGCAAATGTTTTTACAACGCCGTGTTGCGAGAATACTGTGAAGAATGACGAATAGCAGCCCTGTAAGCCAAATGAGGAATATGCTCATTGGCCCAGTATGACTTTTTCGCAAGAGTCATCAAAGTGTCTGCGAGAGTTTTGGTGTGGACAAAGGAACAATCGATATCTACGCGAAAGGCGCGCAACGTGTTTTGTGCGGGAGGAATGCTTGGGTATGACAGGCTTTATATTATAAAACTCGTGAGCGATGATCGGTTTCCCCACCCAGAGTTTTGCAATTGGCTCCCGGTCATTTCACATGTGGATCATAATCCGTGCTTGCACGCACGGGATGAGAACGCAGCATGGTGCCCATGCGTCAACTTGTTTCCCCTCATCACAATGCGCGTCCAGACGGTACGGAGATTGATCTGGTTGTGCTGCATGCGATCAGTTTACCACCGGGGCGGTATGGTATGGGTCATGTGGAGGCATTGTTTACCGGACAACTGGATGTGGCTGCGCATGCATCATTTGCCGAACTGGATGGCCTGCGCGTGTCGGCACATTTCGTGGTGGACAGATCTGGCGTTATAACGCAATTCGTTCCTGTGTCGCGGCGCGCCTGGCATGCGGGAGCATCGGCATGGGAAGGAAGGGTGGGTTGCAATGACTACTCCATCGGTATCGAAATGATCGGTGATGAACTAGGCTCCTTTTCCGACGCACAATACAGGGAAACCGCGCGCCTGTGTCGGGTATTGATGGGAACTTGTCCGGGTATCAGCACGCAACGCATCGTCGGCCACTGCGATATTGCGCCGGGCCGGAAATGGGATCCGGGTAAACAGTGGGACTGGGTGCATTTCCGCCATTCGTTGGGGCATGCCCGGCGGCTTGAGGGCTCGTCGGGCGAGGTGCTGGATGGGACATGAAGCTGTTGTGCGGCTATTCACCTTTTTTGGTATCCTGATTATTATGGCTTGTTGGCAAGCACTCGCGCCTCGCCGCCCGTTAAAGTTTGCTTATCGGCGGTGGCCAGCCAACCTGGGGGTCGTTCTTCTTGACGGCCTGTTGGTACGGTTGCTGATGCCCGCAGGCGCGGTGGGCGTCGCAGTCTGGTGCGAACGCGTGCATTTTGGTGTGATGCACTGGCTGAATGTACCGTGCGCATGGTCGACTATCATCACGGTAATTGTGCTGGATGGCATGATCTACGCCCAGCATGTGCTGTTCCATGCGATCCCGTTATTGTGGCGGCTGCACATGGTGCACCACGCCGATCAGGACATTGATGTCACCACCGGCCTCCGGTTTCATCCCGTCGAAATTCTACTTTCCATGTTGATCAAGATGGCAGCAGTCGCATTGTTGGGTGCGCCGGTGCTGGCGGTGATCCTGTTTGAAATGATTCTCAATGGTATGGCCATGTTCAACCATGCCAATGCGCGCTTGCCGCTCCGGTTTGATGCGTGCTTGCGTCTTGTGCTGGTCACACCGGATATGCACAGGGTGCATCACTCTGTTATCCGTGACGAGACGAATAGCAATTTTGGCTTTAACCTTTCCATATGGGATCGGATGTTCGGTACCTGTCAGGCTCAGCCCAGGGATGGGCATGATGGCATGACAATCGGCCTGACTCAGTACCAGTCGAAGCAGCCGGGCAGCCTCGTATGGATGCTGGTCTTGCCCTTTACCGGCCGATCTGGCGGCTATCCCATATTCCGCCGGGAATCCGTCCCTCGATGATATTACGCTAGCGATTCTGGCTTATAACGCCGGTATTTCACACCACGCATAGATGCCACCTGATGGTTTGATCAGGCGGGTCAGTTCAAGCTCTGCCATACCTTTCCTCCAAGACGCAGGAAGCATCGTTACGCTTCCCGGGAATGCCGTAATCATGGCGGTTTTAGCTTCCCCCATCAGCTTTTCCATGATGCGTGCGCGCATGCCGAGTTTGTGCCGAATATATTTTACCTGATATTGTTTACCCAGCTTGGCGCGCTTCGCCGCCGCGGCGATGGCACCGTCCAACGTGCCAAGCTTATCCACCAGGCCCAGGCGCAAGGCATCCGTTCCTGTCCATACCCGTCCTTTGGCCAGGGCGCGGACCCTGGAGGTATCCATGTGCCTGCCTTGGGACACATGATTGATAAAATCGCTGTAGACGTGATTTACACTCATCTGGATCACCTTGGCTAATTCAGGGTTGAGTGGCCGGTCGGTACGCATACCACCCGCGATTTGCGTGGTCCCCAACCCATCGGTGTGAATACCAAGTGCATTTAATCCCTGATTGAAACTGGGGAAGAGGCCAAACACGCCGATAGATCCGGTCAGGGTATCAGGGGAAGCCCATATTTCGTTAGCTGCGGAAGCAATCCAGTAACCACCCGAAGCGGCCATACTACCCATGGAGACAACCACCGGTTTTCCCGCCTCTTTCAGTCGCTCAATAGCCAGTCGAATGGTCTCGGAAGCCATGGCGCTACCACCGGGGCTGTCTATGCGCAAGACGACAGCTTTGATGCGAGTATCTCGCCTTGCCATATCCACCAACTGGCTGAAGGACTCTCCGCCAATGGCGCCGGGTGGCTGGTTTCCGTCCATGACAGGACCGCTGGCGACAATCAGCCCGACCTGCCTGCTGCCATCCGGCGTGACTTTCGGTCCCAGTGACCTTAGGTATTGTTTGTATGTTACTGAAGGCGGCGAGGATATGCCGCCAACACCTGGTTGACTGGAAAATTGCCTTGCCAGGGTCGCCTCAACTTCATCGCGTGTGGCGAGCTTGTCCACCAGGTGCATGTTCAGCTCCAGTTGCGCGATACTGCCACTATATTTTTTTACATAGGTGGGAAGATGATCCAGCATATTCTGAATATCGTCCGCCTTGATATGTCGCATGCTTGCCACATCCCTCTTGTAGGATCGCCACAGTTGCGTCAATAATACCTTGTCGGCCATGCGCGCGGCGGCAGACATGTGGTTCCGCACCAGAGGTTCGGCGGCGGATTTATATTCTCCCACGCGAAACAGGTGGACCTTCACTTTCATCTTATCCAGCGCATCCTTGAAGTAATTACGGTACAGGGAGAGCCCCGTGAGCAGTACCATACCCATGGGGTGGAGATAGACGGTATCGGCACTGGCCGCGAGGTAATATTGAGATTGGGTATAATTGTTCGAGACGGCAATGACCTTTTTACCGCTTGTTTTGAAATCGTCAATGGCGCGGCGCAGGGTTTGCAGTTTGGTGATGGAAGTTCGATCCATGTCTTTCAGATCAAGCAGTAGCATGCGGATGCGTTTGTCATCGCGGGCTGCATGAATCACACGCACTAGATCGCGCACGCGCGTTTGTTCCACTGTTGTCAGGCCAAAGGGAAATCCCGCTCCTGGCGCGGCCAGTTCTTCCACCAATGCCCCTGTTGGGTTCAGCACCAGCACTGCCTTGTCGGGAATGGATGGGTGTGTAGCGCGGAAGGCGACGACGAGCAGTACAATGATGAGCAGGAATATCAGCCCGGAAATTACCCGGCGCGTACCGTCCAGCACATATAGTAGTTTATTCCACATAGGCTACCTCCAGAAACTTCCGGGAATCCCCATAAGCCCGACAGGCTCCCAGGAAACCCGGACTGTATTGTTTCGTTCACACATTGGATAGAGTGCCGTCGGAAATCAGGGCCCGCATTGGCAAAAAAAGGATAAACAGGAAGACGGACGATGGATGTATTACAAGCGACCATACTGGCGATCATCGAGGGGGTGACGGAGTTTTTGCCTGTTTCCTCTACCGGGCACATGATTGTCGCCAGCCACTGGCTGGGGGTGATACAAAACGAGGGAAACAAGGCATTTGAGGTCATTATCCAACTGGCAGCTATTCTTGCCGTAGTCGCCAATTACCGCGAAAAATTCACACTCAAATATATCGAATTATGGAAAAAAATTGTACTGGCTTTTATCCCTATTGGTTTTGTCGGCTTGCTGCTGCACAGGCAGATCAAAGCCATGTTCACGGTCGAAGTCGTTGCCGTCATGTTCATTGCCGGTGGCATTGTCTTTCTGCTGGTGGAATATCTGCACCGGGGCCGAAAATATGCCGTACAACGGGTGGAGGATATAAGCTACAGGCAGGCTCTATGGATTGGTTTGGCGCAGGTTTTCGCCCTGATTCCGGGTACCAGTCGGGCTGGAGCGTCCATTATTGGCGCGCTGCTGGTTGGCCTTGACCGCAAAGTCAGCGCCGAGTTTTCTTTTTTGCTCGCCCTGCCCGTGATGCTAGCGGCCAGTGGTTTTGATTTTGTCAGACACTACCATGATTTTATCGGCACCCAGCTTGCACCGTTGCTTGTCGGTTTTGTTGTCGCTTTCGTCTCGGCATGGCTGGTTATGCGCCTGTTTATCCGTTTCCTGGAGCGTTTCACCTTTGTCTCTTTCGGTGTCTACCGTATTCTGTTCGGCGGCTTGCTGCTCTGGATGGGCTCCTGATGCTGCATTGGCCGAACATCGACCCCGTCGCCATTCACCTGGGGCCGCTGGCCATTCACTGGTATGGTTTGATGTATATCCTCGGTTTTCTGACGGTGTACTGGCTGGTCAAACGACAAATGATCGAGCGCAACGAATGGGAAACGCTACTTACATCCGAACAGCTCGAAGGTTTGTTTACATGGCTTATTCTGGGCGTGGTACTGGGTGGACGAATCGCTTATATCCTGTTCTATAACCTCCCTTACTATGTCCATCACCCCATGAGGATGCTGTACGTTTGGCAGGGAGGAATGTCATTTCACGGCGGTATGATCGGTCCCGTTATCGCGGGTTGGTTCTATTGCCGGAAATACAAGCTTCCATTTCTAACACTGGCAGATCGTATCTTCACGGTGGCTCCCATTGGTCTGGCGCTTGGACGCCTCGGTAATTTCATTAACGGCGAGCTTTGGGGGCGGGTAACGGATATGCCGTGGGGTATGGTGTTTCCGCAGGCGGGGCCGCAACCGAGGCATCCCAGCCAGTTGTACGAGTTGGCACTTGAGGGTATTGCACTGTTCTGCCTGCTCTGGTTTACGCGCAAGAAAGATTGGCCGGATGGTGCGCGCGTGGCCCTGTTTCTGGCGGGTTATGCCGTGGCACGTATTTTTTGTGAACAGTTTCGCCAGCCCGATGCACAACTGGGCTTTCTTTTCGGGCCGGTAACGATGGGCATGCTGCTTTCCTCAGTGATGTTGGTTGTGGGAATTGTTTGGCTTTTCCTCCTGTTCCGTAAGAAGTCAACATGAAGAGCCTCTTGCAAAACGCGTGAGCGGTGCCGGCTTCCCCGCGCTGGTCCCTTTGGTTCGGGCCGTTCGTTGGCCTCAGGTCTTACGCCCCGCCCTTACCTGCGTCCACACCCGTCGTAAGCATGCTTATTCCCCTTCGGATACGTTTCAGCGATTCTTTCTTGCCGAGGAGGGAAAGGGTGGCGTCGATCGGCGGCGAAACAGGGCCGCCCGAGATCAAAATACGGATTGGTTGGGCGAGTTTTCCCATATTTATGCCCGCCTCCCCGCAAAGATCGCTGATGAGTACGTGGATGGATTCTGGTGTCCAGTCCTGCATGACATCGGTGCGTGCGATGAAGGCGTCCAGTAAGGCCCACGTCGTTTCCTTGAAATTCTTTTTAACGGCTTTTTCCACATACGCCATGGGCGCGGCATAGAAAAAACGCGCACCTTCGGCCAGTTCGTTCAGATTCTTTGAGCGCTCCTGAAGCAATTGAATCGCTCTGGCAATATCCGGTCCACCGGAGATGTCCGCGTTCAGGCGTCGCATCACCTCTTCGGATAATGATTCCGGCGTTGCACAATGCAGATAATGTGTATTCAGCCAGTCCAGTTTACTCTGATCGAAGCGCGCTGCGGCCTTACCCACGGCCTGGACATCAAACAGCTCAATCAACTGCTTGCGGCTGAATACTTCTTCATCCCCATGCGACCAGCCCAGACGCGCCAGATAATTGACCACTGCATCGGGGATGTATCCGTTTTCACGGTATTCGGTAATGGCGACGGCACCATGTCGTTTGGACATCTTGGCACCATCCGGCCCGTGAATGAGTGGAATATGTGCGAACTCGGGAATGGAAAGCCCCAGTGCCGTATAGAGTTGAATCTGACGTGGCGTATTGTTCAGGTGATCCGAGCCGCGAATAACATGCGTAATCCCCATACTTGCATCATCCACGACCACGGCGAGATTGTAGGTTGGCGACCCGTCCGAACGTATCAGAATCAAGTCGTCCAGTTCACGATTGTCGAACGTTACATCGCCCAATACCAGGTCATGGACCACCGTTTTCCCCGCATCGGGGGAGCGAAAACGAATGACGGAGGGCTTGTTTCCCGGTACATCCGTGCGATGTCGGCAACGTCCGTCATACATTGGTTTTTGGCCTGCCGCGCGTTGTGCATCGCGCATGGCATTCAGTTCATCCTTACTACAATCGCAGCGGTAAGCCTTGCCTTCTGCGAGCAAGCGGTCTGCCGCCACCACATGGGCGGTATAATTCCGGCTCTGGAACACTACATCTCCATCCCGGTCCAGACCCAGCCAGGAAAGACCATCCAGAATAACTTGCGTCGCCTCTCGCGTGGAGCGCTTCTGGTCTGTATCTTCAATGCGCAAGACGAACTCACCTCCGTGATGCCGTGCGTGCAACCATGAGAACAGTGCCGTACGAGCGCCGCCGATATGCAGCATGCCAGTGGGCGATGGGGCAAAACGTGTGCGAATAGTCATCATTTCTTTCCTTTGCGTCGAACGATAAAATCTCCGGACAGTTCTCGCCGAACAGTCTCGAATCTACCCGAATTGTTTCTCAAGGCATACGGGCTGTTATCTTTATGCCTGTAATATCGCCATATCGGTATGCGGCGGTTGGCCACACGGGATAGATGCGGTATCTGGAAATACCGCGCCTGCGCATATAATATTCAATCATGGCTTGGGTGCGGCGAATGCGCGAAATCAAGCGCTTATCCAGAGGTGTATGGCCCAGTTGTGGAAGAAGTTCCACGACCAGTTTGGGTTGTTTTCGCAGTGCCTTGAATACTCGCCATAAACGCGTATGTTCATTATGTGAAAAAGCTCTTCCGCGCTGTAGCTGGACATACGACACCACCTTTACTGCAGGCTGCACACTCGTCGGCAATCTGCTCGCCAGAGGCACCCGCTGTCTAATGACATGCAAAGTCGCGAGGCCCATGCGTTTGATGGAAAATGGTTGTACCCGCCAATCGCCCTTGAACGGGATGTGCAAACTTATGCGGCCTCGCTTGCCAAGCCGATCGAGCAGGCCCTGCATGCTGTAACCGGTCAGCGGCAGCATGGGGTCTTGCGGATATACACCCGACTCAAATTGTCCCTGATGCAGGACGAGGTTCAGCACACCATCATAAGTGTGTTTTTCATGAGCAGGCCTGATAGAAAAGTTTCCGTCCAGACGTCCGCGAATCAAGCGTGGTGAACCGGAGATTAGCAGCCAGTTGTTAAGAAAAAAGGGCAAGGCATCCCGCAGTCCGGCTTTGAGTTGCATTTTCATATCGCTACCAAACCAGTCCACACGTCCTCGCATACGCAAGCTTCCTCCACCCACGGAAGCATTAAATACCAGAGGTGACCATGCTCCTGGGCGCATATTCCTCAGAGAAAAGGATACATCATCCGCCCATACAGCATCCTTGCTACCCACGCTAATGGTGCCATGTTTCGCCGAAATTTTATCCACTTGCCAGGGAATCTCCTTATGCCGCACCTCCGGATCCTTTGCAGTTTTAGCTTTGCCCGTATGGGAAATCGGGTGCAGCGCAGCCCGATAGCGCCATTTATTAATCAGGATCAGCCCCATATGCTGTATGGCCGATGTACCGACCTTCCGGATATCGATATGAATGGTATCCGCCAGAAAGGTATCGCCTCCCTGCGATGCCACGAGATTGGTCAATGTCGCTTGTCCCTTCAATGTCAGGCTGCCGTGGTCGGACTGTAGTAAAATTCGGAACTGGCTGTTGCCGGAGAGTTGTAGGGGACCACTGCTTCCGGGCAGGGACATATCCGGGAAGAGAGGGCGCAATCGCACTACCGGAACATTCTCGGCACTGATGCTTGCATGAAATAACTGGCTACCCTGATCTTCCCCGATAATATGCCATATTTCCCTGCCTCCGCTGGCCACGTCCAGTTGCATATAGCCATTGGCTCCCCCATGACCGGAGCCGCTCATGGGGGGGAGAATCAGGCGGCGCGAACCCTTGTCAACATTCACGGAGGGGCGGACATTTTTGAGCGTTAAATGGCTGACCCGGAAATACCATGGAGAAACCGGCAACCGGGTTTTTCCTACCTGCAGCGGCATATCCATATCGTGAACATAGAGATGCTCAATATGAACCTGGTGAACAGACCATTGTGTCACGGCGTGATCCAGCATGATATGACCGATCGTCCACGCAGGCAGGCTTTTGGACACAAGGCGAACCCCGCGAATCTCGCCGCTCATGTCCGTGGCCCAACCCTCATCGCCTTGCTGTTCAAACTGTATATTTCCGTTCAATATGCCGGATATGACCTTCCGTCCATTCACTACGGGTAACACGCTGCCGAGGCCCGCCAGAGACAGACCACTGCATTTGGCCTGAACCTTGATATTCTCCGCTCCCGTTTCCCCCCGAACCTGTATGCTGCCCCGGCCGGGTTGGTTTTCAAGGCGGATATCGCCATCGAACATAAAATGCCGGTGCGGTCGGTCCGTGTGCCAGTTGAACGAGCCGTCGCTGCTCCCATGTATATCGGCCTCCAGGCCCAGAATGCGGGCCAGACCGCTCGCCGTCATATCTTGCCAGTCCATGACGCCCTTGAATGCGCGATTATCCCGGCGGCCATGCAGGCGGAAGGAGCCGCCGTTAATGTTTCCACTCAACTTAAAATCACGATCCGAAATGCGAGCTGAAAGTTTCCCGATTCGCCAAGGGGTCTTTTTATCGGTGAAACGGAGTATTCCATTCGTCAGTATCAATTCATCCACATCATTGATCGATGAAAGCCATTGCCGCATGGCACCGGAAGGTTCTCCACGCAAACCGCTTGTCAGATCAGTACGAGGGAATGATAGATCCATGCCATCAAGATAAATTCGGGAAAAGTGGGGCTTTTTCGACAGCATGGCACTGGTCGATGTATGCAAAGAAATGCGGGACACATGGATTACCCATT
>CAZUWV010000035.1:13715-14592 GCA_964624255.1 uncultured Zetaproteobacteria bacterium | reverse complement strand
CCAAGTGCCGCTTCAGTTCCAGCGCCGCCATGTTGGTCTTGGTTGATGTCAGCAAATGGATGGCCAGAAACCAGGTCGTCAGCGGCAACTTGGTCGCCTCAAACAGCGTACCGCTCAATAGGGTTGTCTGATGCCGGCAAACCCGGCATTGGTAGTACATCCGGCCCTCTCGCCGAAACCGCCACGACAACCGTCCTGCGCACGCCGGACAACGATAGCCCTGGGGCCAGCGTGAGCGAAACAACGCTCGCCGACACTTCGTTTCGGTTCCATACTGCGCCATGAACTCGGGCATCGACAACCCTCGCTGGAACTGTACCTGATTCATCGCCATCACTCGCCTCCCGCTCCAAATGTGGACGTAGCATCGCCCATTGACGTCGCAAATCATGCGACAGCTGGCTGAGGTTCGGCGCTAATCAGGTGGCAGGATACCCGTATAGAAACGCAATCTTTGAGTTTAGAGCTCATTAGATTTCTCAAGTAAATTTTCATGGACCCATACGGCCAGCTCCACACGATTCTTCATACCCATGCGCTTGAGGATCCGTTTCATATGAACCTTGACCGTCTGGTCACTGATCCCAAGGTGTTGGGCAATTTTTTTATTCGTTTCTCCCTTGGCGACGGCGGAAGCGATTTGTATTTCCCGGTGCGAGAGTGATGGTGAGGTTGAATCCAGGGGTTGTGTGCGTGCATGGGTTAGTGCATCGCTGAGTGCACTACGTAGTTGGCTGGAGATCTCGAGTCGTCCATTCAACGCGGTGTGTATGCCGGCAAGGATGTCTTCGGGCGGTTGATTTTTCAGTAGATAACCCGCGACACCTTCCCGAAGTGCCTGAAGTAGGTCATCCTCAGCATCTGAGACGGTCAATAT
>CAZUWV010000035.1:0-13705 GCA_964624255.1 uncultured Zetaproteobacteria bacterium | reverse complement strand
AATATGACAACCGGAAGATCCGGTTGAAGATCGCGAACTGTTCTGAGTATGTCCAGACCATGGACATCAGGGCCGAGGCAAAGGTCTAGCAATACCAGGTCCGGTTCCTCAGTCTTGATAAAGCGTATAGCTTCTTCCAGCGTTGCTGCCTCGGCGACCAAACTTAATAGGGGGTCTAGTTCCACAAGCTGACGGACTCCACGGCGAAACAGTGGATGATCGTCGACAATCAGTAATCTATACGGAGGTTTCATACGTATGATGCGGTAGACAAGGGGGTGTTGGTGCTATTAGTAGTGTAGCCACGGGGTTGGAAATGAAGAAATATTCGGGTACCACGGGGTTCATTTCTCTCAATGATCAGGCGCCCCCCCAAGGTAATGGCACGTTCCTTCATAACGACGAGGCCAAAATGATGGCTGTTTTCCCCGGGGATTTCAGATGGGTTAAATCCACAGCCATCATCTTCAGCACTTAGAATAACTCCTCTCTCTGAATCCATACGGATAAAAAGTTTAGCGTGTTCGGCTGAGGCATGTCTGGCGACATTGGACAGAGCTTCATGAATGATATGTAGAATATGTACACGCTCATTGGCGTTTAACATATCATCGGGTACCTCATTGACCAGCCTAACGGCAAGCCCATTGTCAACAAACTTATTACAGAGTCTTTGTAGACTTATTGAAAAGTTATCATCGACATGTGAGATACGAAATACTGTTATTAATTCACGAATCTGATAAGTTGCAGTGGTGATGGCACGATCCAACTCTTTTATTGCATCCTGAGCAAGTTTAGGATTTTTTATCTCGGGTTTGCTGGGAGAATGGGTTAGGGCTCGACGGAGGCGTAAAATCTGGATGGGAAGATAGGCGAGAGTTTGGGCAAGCGAGTCGTGTAAATCCCGACCAACAGCAATGCGTTCTTCCAACAGCTCTTGCTCTCGAGCTATGGTTTCCTGACGGGAAGAGGTGATGTCCGCGCCCAGGCGAACCGCAAGTGTCTCCAGCGTGGAGCGCTGGAACTCATTTAAATTCTGGTTAGCCTTGAGGCATACCTTCAGGACGCCTAACTGGTTACTGCTGCCACCCACCTTGATGCTGAATACAGACGTTCCATCTTTTTGTTCGACGCTTGTCGTTTCAGCCAGACAATGCTTACATCCGTTGGGGTTGCATAGTTGCGGCATTGACCCGGGAGCCGGTCCTCCTTGCGTGGTCGTGGGTACTGCATGATCCCGCTCGGCGTTGGCCAGACACAACATAACCCGATCGAGACAAAGCATGCGTTCCGTCAGTTGCATGGTTTGTTGATAGTTAGTCATGCGGGTTTTGTCACGGCTTGATAGGATTCTCTCGACGCCATACAACAGGTTCAAAAGGCGGTTTTGTCGGGTCAGGTCTCGGGTTCTCGCCTCAACTTCCGCTTCTAGCTGACGGTGACGGGCGGATAACAGGGAGATCATCCGATTGAATTGTTGAATCAGGATCCGAATTTCTGACGCCCCACTCTCGGAGATTGTGGTCATACGTCCGGCCTTGATTGCTGATATGGCATACAGCAGATGTTGCAGGGGAGTCAGAATTTGGCGGCGTAGCAAGGTGATGAACAACAGAGCGCCGGAGGTCAACAGCAGCAGGGCTACGATCAGGACCCACAGTACCAGTCGGTTTCGTACGGTTGCGCTGTGCTGCAAGGCCTGGACCAGTTGGTTGGCCGTGAGCATCAATGGTGCGGCCTGAGAGTCAAAGTGCCGAGATGCCTGTTTCCAGGCGGTCGTATTCAGGTAAGTCAGCACATGGGGTTTACCCTTTTCATGCCACCTATCTAGCAATGCCAGGTATTCAAGTTTGCTTTTACCGGAGAAGTCATCGGCTACGGAATGACGGATAACCGGGCTGTACAGCGTGTTTTCCATTTTTGTCAGCAACGCTTGTACGGCTTGTTGCAGGCTGGGGGTTCGTGAATGCAGCATGGCGGCATCCAGGCGATAAATTTGCATGCGTAGGGTGCCAGAAATGTTGATGGCTGGTGCCGAGCTACGGTTCAGAACCGCGAGTCCCAGGGTTCCACCGAGGCCGGTAAGCACCAGGGTGAGGGCAACACCGAAGAGGATGGAAAAGCGCGCACGAAGAGATCTCAGATCCATTTTGTGTTACCCCCTATGGGTATCGATTTGGGGTCTGATGGGGTATCCCTGAGGCCGGTATGATCCTTGGCATTGAGCGCGATGGCATCGCTTTGGAGGAGCCGATGAATGATCCCACCACTCAACCGGGGGCGGGTTCAATTCAGGATAAGAATGCTCAAAATGCATGTTTTTTGTGCCGTAGTAGTCAAATACGGTCAGTAAGTAAGGAATTCTACCGTTAATTATCAGTTTGGGGGCGGTATGCCTGCAGTGCTATGGCTAGGCTAGTGGCAACTTCCAGGAGTCGTATTGTTTGGCACATTAGGGGTAGTCATCGGCGAGACCAAGATAGTTTCTTGTGGGTGGGCGCTTGAGTATTTTAGCGTCAGGCGAAAAGATGGTGCGAGTTAGAGTGGGCTATAGATATGCAGTTTGCAACAAAAACTCTGCATTGCGGTCGGTCGGCTTAGAAGGAGAGGGTTGATGAGTTACTTGCTGGATCGTTTAACGTTCTTTAGACGCCCCCATGAGCCTTTTTCGGGGGGCCACGGCGAAAAGATTGTTGAGGACAGACGTTGGGAAGAGACTTACCGAAACCGTTGGCGGCATGACAAGATCGCGCGCTCCACGCACGGAGTAAATTGCACCGGTAGTTGCAGTTGGAGAATCCACGTCAAGGACGGAGTGGTTGTGTTTGAAACCCAGGCGGTTGATTATCCGCGTAACGGGCCGGAGCTGCCCGACCATGAGCCACGAGGCTGCCAGCGAGGCGCCAGTTTTTCATGGTATATATATAGCCCCCACCGCATCAAATATCCGATGATCCGGCGGCGTTTGCTGGAGCTGTACCGAGCCGGACGAGCTACCGGCAAGGACCCGGTAGAAGCTTGGGCCGACATTCAGGCCGATCCCGAGAAACGACGCTATTACACGGCAGTACGCGGACTGGGTGGGTTTGTACGCACCACTTGGGACGAGTCGACCGAGATCATTGCTGCGGCAAATGTTTACACGATCAAGAAGTATGGTCCAGACCGTATCGCTGGTTTCTCACCGATTCCGGCCATGTCCATGGTGAGTTTCTCTTCGGGTAGCCGCTATCTGTCGCTGATTGGCGCCACCATGCTCAGCTTCTACGATTGGTATTGCGATTTGCCACCCTCATCACCGCAGACCTGGGGTGAGCAGACGGACGTACCCGAGTCAGCGGCTTGGTACCAGTCCAGTTACATCATTGTGGCCGGTACCGACCTGCCAACTACCCGTAGCCCTGATGCCCATTTTTATTCTGAAGCACGTTATCGAGGAACCAAGATTGTTGCGGTAGCACCGGATTATTCATCGCTGACAAAGTTCTCTGATCTGTGGATGCCGATTCGGGCGGGGACTGATGCGGCCCTGTTTATGGCAATGGTCCATGTGGTGTTGAAAGAATTCTTTATCGACAGGAAAGAATCTTATTTCATCGATTACGTCAAAAATTATACGGATCTGCCCATGCAGGTTCTGTTACGTGAGGATGCTAGTGGCAACTGGGTAGCGGACCGCTTTCTACGGGCCAGTGATCTTCCACAACAGGCGGGCCAAAGAGAAAATGCCGAGTGGAAGACGATGGTCTATGACACCCATACTGAATCATTCCACTGCCCGAATGGTTCCGTTGGTTTCCGCTGGGAGAAGCATGGCGAGGAAAATACTAAAAGCCACTGGAATCTGAAGATGGAGGACGCGCTTACCGGAGAGAAGCTCGACCCGTCGCTATCCGCAATGGGTGAAACGAACGAGAGCTGCCTTGTGACGTTCCCTTATTTTGCCAGTGGAGAAGCAAAAACTGTGATTCGTAAGGTGCCCTTACGCCGGGTAGGCTTGGCCGATGGCGGCGAGGCACGAGTGTGCACGGTATTCGACCTTATGGTCTCGCATTATGGAGTGGACCGTGGTCTGGACGATACCGCGACGGCAAAATCCTTTGATGATGCCGATGCCCCGTATACGCCGGCTTGGCAGGAGGCAATTACTGGAATCAAGCGTGCAGACGTTATCCGTACTGCCCGCGAGTTTGCCGATACGGCCGCGAAGACCAAGGGACGGGCCATGGTCATCATGGGGGCAGGTACCAACCACTGGTACCACGATGACATGAATTACAGAGCGGTGATCAGCCTGGTGGAGTTATGCGGCTGTGTGGGTCAAGTCGGTGGTGGTTGGGCCCACTACGTCGGTCAGGAACGGCTGAGACCTTTGGCAGGGTTTATTCCGATTATGGCGGCCCTAGACTGGAATCGGCCGCCGCGGCAGATGAATGGCACCTCTTTCTGGTATTTGCACACGGATCAATGGCGTTATGAACGGATTCAGGCGGATCACTTGTTGTCGCCGACTGCCCGGGGACATTATCGAGGTCACAGCTTTGCTGACTATAACGTGGCCGCCGCACGCATGGGGTGGTTGCCCACCGCACCACATTTCAATCGTAACCCCCTCGATCTTGCCGACCAGGCCAAGAAAGAAGGGGCAAAAACCGAGGCCGAAGTGGCTCAGTGGTTGGCCGGATCTCTGGAGAAAGGCGACGTCAAACTGGCATTCGAGGATGTCGATGACCCGGTCAACTGGCCGCGCAATCTTTTTGTCTGGCGGGGTAACCTGATCGGCACCAGCGCCAAGGGACACGAGTATTTTCTCAAGCATTTGCTGGGCGCTCAGAATGCGGTTCTTTCCGAAGGGACGGAGGGTGCCGTTAGCCAGGAAATAAAGTGGCATGAGCAGGCGCCGGTCGGCAAACTGGACCTCATGGTTGATTTCAACTTTCGCCTGAATAGTACGGGGGCGACGGCGGATATTGTCCTGCCGGCAGCGACTTGGTATGAGAAAGACGATCTGAATACCACCGACATGCATACCTTCATACACCCCTTGACTGCGGCGATTGATCCGGCATGGGATAGCCGTAGCGACTGGCAGGCCTATCGCACCATCGCCCAGCAATTCAGCAAGTTGGGGGGCAAACATCTTGGTAAACGCACCGATCTGGTTTCCATACCGTTGATGCATGATAGCCCTTCCGAGCTGGGCCAGGCACTGGGGGTCAAGGACTGGGGCCATGGCGAGGCTAGGTGCATACCCGGCAAGAATGCGCCCCAAGTCAAACTGGTGGAGCGCGACTATGCACTTATCGCCGAAAAATTTGAGACCATCGGGCCGCTGCTGGAAAAGCTGGGAAATGGTTTTGAGGGTATTAACTGGGATACTAAAGAAGAGGTGGCCTGGCTCGCCGCGCATAACGGCACCCGCAGTACGGCGGCGGGTGAACGGCCGCTAATTGATCGTGACGAGAAGGTCTGCGATGCGATACTGGCGCTGGCCCCGGAAACCAATGGCGGGGTGGCCATGAAGGCATGGCGCGTTGAAGAACACCATACCGGGCTATCTCTGACCCATCTAGCCGAGGGCCGGCGGGATGAACGTATGACCTTGCATGACCTGAAGGCTCAGCCTCGTCGTTGTATCACGGCCCCCAATGCCAGTGGCATTATCGATCCCAAGGGAGAAGTAACCTATAACTTCGCCACGACCAATGTGCATGAGCGCATTCCCTTCCGTACGTTGACGGGACGGGCTCAATTTTATCAGGATCATGAATGGATGCTTGACTTCGGCGAAGGGCTGGTGCTGTTTCGACCTCCGCTGGTCATGGACGCCTTGTTGGAACACAAGAGGGCGGGGGAACTGACTCTGCGTTTCCTGACCCCGCATGGGAAATGGGGGATACATAGCACCTATCAGGATAATCTGCGCATGCTCAATCTGTCTCGGGGTGGCCCGCATGCCTGGCTTTCCGAGGTTGACGCAGAGTCGGTCGGCATTAAGGACAATGACTGGATGGAGATCATCAACATCAATGGAGCAACCATAGTAAGAGCCGTCGTCAGCCAAAAGGTTCCCAGAGGGGTTTGCCTGATGTATCACGCCCAGGAGAAAACCATCAATGTGCCGGGCTCACCAACAACCCACCGGCGTGGGGGAATCCTGAACAGTGTTACGCGAGTTGTGGTCAAGCCAACGCATATGATTGGTGGCTATGCCCAGCAGTCTTGGGGACTTAATTACTATGGTCCGGTAGGGAGCCAGCGGGACACGATGGTCAGGGTAAGGCGGCTTGTTGACCAGAAGGTCGATTGGCTGGAAGGCCCGTTAACAGAGGCCATCGAGCGAGAGCCATCCGCCTTGGGGAGATTCCGTAGGGAAACGGCGGATAACCTGGGAGAAAAATCATGAAGGTGCGCGCCCAGTTTGCACTGATTTTCAACCTGGATAAATGTATCGGTTGCCATACCTGTTCGGTGACCTGCAAAAACACCTGGACCAGTCGCAAAGGTGTCGAATATGTATGGTTCAATAATGTCGAGACCAAGCCGGGGATTGGTTACCCCAAGAATTGGGAGGATCAGAAGCAGTGGTCCGGGGGGTGGATTCGTAATAAAAACGGCAAACTTACCCTACGTCAGGGTGGACGACTTACGGAATTGGCACGGATCTTTGCCAACCCAGATCTCCCCGAAATTAAGGATTATTACGAACCATTTACCTTTAATTATGCTCACTTGGTCAATGCCAAGGAATCTGAGGCGACGCCGACCGCCCGACCCATTTCCCAGGTCAATGGACAGGTCATGGATAAGATCACTTGGGGGCCAAATTGGGAGGACGAGCAAGGGGGGCCTTTCGACCAAAGATCACGTGATACAAACTTTCGGGACATGGATACCCGTATATACAAGGGGTTCAAGGAAACCTTCCATTTCTACCTGCCCCGTATCTGCAACCATTGCCTGAATCCTGCCTGTGTCGCCGCCTGTCCATCCGGGGCCATTTACAAGCGTGAAGAAGAGGGCCTGGTGCTGGTAGATCAAGACCGCTGTCGTGGCTGGCGCTTTTGTATCAGTGCCTGCCCATATAAAAAGGTTTATTTCAACTGGGAATCGGGAAAATCTGAGAAGTGTATAGGCTGTTATCCGCGGGTCGAGTCCGGGATGCCTACGATTTGCTCGGAAACCTGCGTTGGAAAAATTCGTTATAACGGCATTATCCTCTATGACGCTGATCGGATTTCCGAAGTGGCAGGGGTGGAAAATGAGAAGGATATCTACGAGAAACACCTTAGTTTATTTCTTGATCCCAACGATCCCGAAGTTATCGAGCAAGCTCGGAAAGACGGTATTCCCAATGACTGGATTGACGCAGCTCAACGCTCACCGATCTATAAAATCGCAGTCGACTGGCGGCTGGCGTTACCGTTGCACCCGGAATTCAGAACCCTACCCATGATCTGGTATGTGCCGCCGATGTCACCGATCCAGTCGGAAATCGATCAGGGAAGCCTGCCGACCCAGGCAGACGGTGTATTGCCGGATTTGGCAGCGTTGAGAATACCGGTACAGTATTTAGCTAACCTGTTGACAGCGGGTGACGAAAAGCCGGTGCGTTTGGCCTTACGGCGTTTGTTGGCTCTGCGCAGTTACCAGCGAACAAAGGCGGTTGAAGGGAGGATTAATCTGAAGGTTCTTGAAGATGTAGGTCTGAGCGAAGAGCAGGCGGCGGAAATGTATCGTTATCTGGCGATTGCCAAGTATGAGGATCGCTTCGTTATTCCGACGAGTCATGTAGAAAATTCGCTTAAAAGTGCTCATGCGCATCAGGGAGAGGATGGATTTTCATTTAATAATCCCAAGACGGGAGTATCTAAGTTAAGCCTGTTTCCAAAGCGGCGCACAGAGACTGCCGTGGAAAGCGAAAAGGCCGTGGTCCGCCCTGCGGGGATAAGTTCTCCATTGGGTACGACTTTCTGGAAGAAGCCACTATGAATCAGGAATCACAGGTAACGGTTGTTTCGCCATTTTACCGGGCATTATCTCGTCTGCTGGATTTCCCCGAATCTGCCATGCGGGAATCGCTTGACGAAATTGAGGAGACCATTCGTGATGAACCCGTACTGAGCGAAGCTTCGCGCAAGGCGGGACTGGGTTTTACGGCTTGGTTGCGATCCAAAGAGCTTCTCGACCTTCAGGAAATTTATACCCAGACCTTTGACCTTACAGCAGCGCACACCCTTTGCATTCTGCATCACCTTATGGAAGAGCAAGATCGCGCTAAGGGAGAGGCTCTGGCCGGATTAATTGCCTTTTACCGAGAAAATGGAATTGAATATGTCGCTTCTGAGTTGCCTGACTATCTGCCGGCTGTACTGGAATGTGCGGCAGTTCTTAATAAGGAGGATGCCCACGACTTTCTACTACAATCTGCAGAGGCAGTAACCATCCTTTATGATCGGCTACAGCATTATGAGAGTCCCTATTCACCTGCTTTTGAGATGCTTTGTAATCATATATCGCAATTAAAACCACTCAAAATAACCGCGGGACATGAGGAGTGCATGTCATGAATTCGACCTGGAATTACATTTTGTTTGGCGTGTATCCCTATTTGGCGGGGACGATCTTTCTGGTGGGCTCCATCTTGAGGTATGAGTTTGATCAGGCAGGATGGAGTTCTTACTCATCTCAACTGCTGGCCTCACGGCGATATATGCTATGGGCAAGTAATTTATGGCACATTGGAATTTTATTTGTATTTCTAGGCCATTTCGTTGGTATGTTGACCCCCTTCTTTGAATGGCTGCAGGTGCCACCCATTGCCCATCAGTGGATAGCCTTCACGGCAGGAACATTCTTCGGCACTATGGCGATGATTGGCGGGCTCATGTTGTTGCTACGCAGGTATATTAATCCCTCGGTTCGTGCTGCTGGACGGTCCAGCGACCTATTTATCCTGGTGTGGCTACTGATCACATTGGGACTCGGTCTTGCAACTCAAGCCATTACCTTTCCTGATCTGTTGCGTGGAAATGTAGCCAATATGGATATCTTTCGCACGTATCTACAGGGACTTGCCACTTTCCGGCCTCACCCGGAATTATTGATGCAGATTCCGATTGTTTTCAAGCTGCATATGTTGTTCGGGATGACTGTGTTTCTCTTGTTTCCTTTCACCCGCCTAGTGCACATCTGGACGGTTCCAATAAATTATCTGGTACGCCGCTATGTGATCGTCAGAGCGCGACGCACGGTCTAAGTGGTTCTAATTGATTTCTTCTTCTTTTTCATGGTTACAGGAGTTAATCACGGTGAATTCAAAACTAAAGGGAACGTTGATAAAAGGCAGTGCCAATGCGGCCCTGTGGGCGGCTACCATCGGGTTCTTCATAGGCTTTGGGTCTGTTTCCCTGTTTGGTCCTACCGCGCATCTGTTCGCGGGCATCATGCAGTTGACACCGACCGACATTGGGCTGCTGGTTGCTATCCCCATGTTGACGGGGTCGCTATTGCGTATACCGTTCGGTGCCTGGGTTGATTCCAGCGGGGGGAGACTGCCATTTCTTATCCTCCTGATTGCCTCACTCATTGGCATGATAGGGTTGTTCTATATGTTAAAAGTGCTTTATCCTGCACATTTGACTCACGCCGATTTTACCTGGTTGTTAGTATTCGGTGCTCTGGCAGGATGTGGTATCGCGACCTTTTCGGTCGGTATTGGCCAGGTCTCTTACTGGTTCCCCCAGCACCGGCAGGGTTGGGCATTGGCTGCTTATGCAGGGTTTGGTAATACTTCCCCCGGTCTCGTAGCGCTGATTGTCCCCGCAATTACTGTGGCACTTGGACTCTGGGTAAGTTACCTGGTTTCGGCCTCCATTCTGGTAGTCGGGCTGGTCTTTTATTTTATCTATGGATTGAATGCGCCATATTTCCAATATCGTAAGGCGGGAATGACTTACGATGATGCGGTTTCAAAAGCGCGAGAAAAGGGGCAGGAACTATTTCCAAAAGGTAATCCGCTGGTAGCCCTGTGGGAATCAGCCATACATTGGAGAACCTGGCCCCTGGTCATTCTGTATTTCACGACATTTGGTGGCTTCTTGGCGCTAACGGCTTGGTTTCCGGTGTACTGGAAATCCTTTTTTCACGTATCCGTCATGGAAGCCGTTGGCCTCACGGCGGGCTTCTCCCTGTTTTCTGCGTTGATTCGGGTCCCCGGTGGCCTGTGGGCAGATCGAATCGGAGGAGAGATTGTTGCCATCATTTCCCTACTTGTGTTGTTGGCTGGGGCATTTATTATGACGTATTCGCAGTCCTTGGGCTGGTCGGTGTTTGGAGAGATACTGATCGGTGCTGGTATGGGCGTAAATAATGCCGCAGTGTTCAAGTTGGTACCACTTTATGTCCCAGACTTTGTAGGCGGTGCCGCCGGTTGGATCGGGGGTCTGGGTGCTCTGGGCGGATTTGCCGTACCGCCACTACTCGGATATTTCGTAGCTGAGCAGGGCCCCATCGGCTACGCACATGGAATGTTGACCTATGTGGGGCTAGCGATTATTTCTTTGCTGATGGCTGTTTTACTGATTTGGGCGCGGCCCAAGAAAGTGTCGCCGGCCTGAAAAGGTGTACCCTGTAAGCTGTCTGGCCTGGTGCATAAGGCGGTAGCATGGTCATGAGTCGGCAACTACAAAGCTTGTTTAAATCTACAGGAGTGGTGCGGTAGGTTTTGATTAGGTCCGGCCGTTGATTTTCACAGACGGGAAGGACTTGATTACCAAGCCACCACCACTCCTGATCAGATTTATGCATCGGTTGACCAGGGATGGGAGGATATCAGTGAGTTCATAATGGCAACAAGGGCACCATGACAGTGAATAATCCCAGCCCGAAGACTCAAGGTTGTATTCTATCCCACCCACAAATCTCGTTACTTGGAAGCTTATTTCCGGGCGCTGATCAGATTGAATGATCGTGGCCGGATCTGACATGGCGATGAACATGAACCATGGTGGTGCAAGGATTCTGAATGCGTTACGAAATGTTATAGACCCGGAATACGGATATAACATCGTGGATATGGGGCTGATCTATCGTATAGAAATCCATGCAGAGAAGGCTAAGGTAATTATGACATTGCCGGCCCACGATTACCCATCACAGAACTACATTCTGGTGGGGACGAAGAAATATATACAACAGCTACCTGAAATTGATGACATCGAAATCCAATTGGTATGGGATCCTCCCTGGTCACCAACGAGAATGACTTCACGCAGAGCCTATGTCGAATTTCCTGATGATTATCTGTGGAGTCATGGCGAATAGGAAAAGACACTTACTTATGTGTCCAATCAATTTGCATGGTTGTATGGGCGGGGTGCGAGCAGTCGAAGTGATGGTTGCGAATGATCTCCAGGTCACTACTATCCCTGAGGCCATTATTCTTTTTCACCTTGCTATGAAGGAATATAATCCCAGTGGATAGATCAGGTGGTCGGCCGATAGATAGCGAGAATATTACTCATTTTTCCGACCTGTTGCAGGTGGCCTGTACCCAACCGGAGCCTCAGCGCCTCTTATTTGTCTTTGTTGTATCGGAATTACCGGATAATCCTAATAAAGATCAGGTAGAGCGATACAAGACGCATCGTGGCGGTTGCCTGTCACCGGTTATGTATGTGAGTATGCTGCCGGAAAAAGTGGCTGGTTTTAATAGTCTTAAGGATGAATCTGAACACATGGGAAAACATTGGGATATGCTTTTTGTCGCGGCATTAGCGGGTAAAGAAGGACATGCACCAAGCCTAGACGTGGCAGAGGGGCGCTTGCAAATGATGGTCGAATCAATACAAGTCGGGATAGTTGAAGATTTTTTAGTTTTTAATCGTATAGGCGAGGTAGCCAACCCGGTGGCCGGATAAGATATCTCTCCTATTGGATCGAAGTCTTGATCCTGGCTATAAAGCTTATGCCCCATAACTGGGTCACGGTCTAGCTTGGTTGGGGCGCAGGCCAACGCTGCTACTTTGTAGCGAGAGACTTCGGCCTGCATTCTGACCATTCATGAATAAATAAATGCCTTATATCGCTATTCATATAGACTATTGAAGTGTTGATCGCTTAGTAGAGGCTGTAGGTTGTGAATGAAAGCTCTGAACTTTCCTGGCATTCTGGAATGGGACTATGTCTCTGGCCTGCTGGGACCATTTTCCGGGCGGGTGCACACCTTGGGTGTCGATAACTATGAGAAGTTTACTTAGCGTAAAGCCAACAATAAGGCTAGGCATTAGATCTGCACCGACCTTGTTATGTGGCAGGTTTGCTTCTCTTGAGCACCATATAACCCAAGATACCGGAGAAGAACGATCCGAGTAGGATCGCCAGCTTGTCAGCAAAGTAATACACCTGGCTATCGTTATAAGCCAGTGAGCCAACAAAAAGGCTCATCGTGAAGCCGATTCCAGTAAGTATCGCCACACCGTAAAGCTGTCTCCAGTTGCTCCCCTCAGGTAGCCTTGCCAGTTTAAAATGAATTGCAATCCAGCTAAAACCGAAGACTCCGAGCTGCTTGCCGATAAAGAGACCCAGCATGATCCCCATGGGAACAGGACCGAACATCTCCTGGACGGAGATACCCCTCAGATCAACGCCGGCATTGACAAATGCAAAGAGTGGTAAGATCAGGAACGCAACCCAGCAGTGGAGATCATGTTCCATCTCTTTAATCATTGAGAATGTACTTCCATTTTTGTTCTTAGAGTTTAGTGGAATCAAGAATGCAAGCGCTACACCCGCAAGGGTCGCATGAACCCCCGACTTGAGCACACTGATCCAGAGTACAATACCTACAAGAATATAGGCAGATTTTCTGGTCACTTTCATTCGGTTCATGGTAAAGAGTATGACCAGGGCCACCGATGCAATTACGATTGAGAGTATTGAGAGGCCACTCGTATAGAATAGGGCAATGATAATGATGGCTCCCAGATCATCAATAATGGCGAGTGCCATTAGGAATATCTTCAGAGAGACCGGAACCCTGCTACCAAGTAATGAGAGGACGCCCAGTGCGAAGGCTATATCTGTTGCCGTCGGTATCGCCCAGCCGTTCATCGCAAACGATTCACCCTTGTTAAAGGCGATAAATACGAGAGCAGGAACTACCATCCCGCCTAGAGCCGCAATACCCGGAAGAGCTGCCTGACGAATCGATGAGAGGTGCCCCTCCAGCACTTCACGCTTGACCTCGAGCCCGATTAGGAAGAAAAAGATCGCCATTAGGCCGTCATTGACCCAAAGCAGCATCGGTTTGGCAATCTGTAGAGCGCCGAAGCGGATCTCTACTGGAGTGTGGAGAAAACCTTCATACCATCCCGAGAGCGGGCTGTTCTGCAAAGCGAGTGCTAAAGCGGTAACGAGGATGAGTAGTAGCCCAGCCGCCGACTCTCTATTTATAAATTCGTCAACAATCTTCAAGGTTACCCTTCTAATATCTCAAAGGATATTACGATCATATTAGCTTTTTTTGATCATGGTACCTGATTAGCGCTATATGTCAGCGAGCAAACACCGGAACGTTGCGCAGTCGAGACTCTGGCCAAGGAGGGCAACGTGCCGCCGCAACGAGCAGGCGGCACGACCACCGCCAGCATCGATCACGGTGTGGGCGTGTCCCAGATCAATCGCGGCACGGAAGGCACCC
>CAZUWV010000034.1:0-14695 GCA_964624255.1 uncultured Zetaproteobacteria bacterium | reverse complement strand
CCTTCAAATCCGGGTTTCCATCCTCCTCGCGCCAACGGGTATCCGTCACCGCCACGCGCAACAATACGCCGATCTGCGGCGCCGCCAGACCCACGCCGGGTGCGCCATACATCGTATCCGTCAGGTCCTGTACGAGCTGCCGGATTTCGTCGCTGGCGGGATCGACGACGGGCCGGGCATGCTCCCGCAGCATCCTGTCCGGATAAGTCAAAATCTCCCGAATAGCCATGCTGCTTATGCTAGCAGCATGGTAGACTTAGTTGAAATCTATTGCAGCGCGCCATAACGGCGTTACTTTCCCCCTCTCGCCATAACCTGCCAATCCCGACCCGGATGAACCTGAAGAGCCTCCTGAATGCAATTTGCAGGTTGGCTACCGATGATTTCCTGGCGGCGCCCGTGAGCTGCAAGGCCATGAGAAAATCCGATGCCTTGCGCACCCCTCTTGCCATGCCGTTGGGGATGGAAAGAAAGGTGGGCTTGCCTGCACCCATGCATAAGGCGATATGATCAAAACCCATGGTGAAAGTGTCTTCGATCGTGAGCGTGCCGCCGAAGCGGACGCCGCCGAACATGGTAAAACGCTCGCGCCGCTCAAGCAGAAGGCGGATTACTTTCAGGAAATTCTTATTCCAGCGCACGGTAATGCCGTATTCGGCCACACCGCCGAACCCGGCCATCACACGCTCGTCCAACTCTTCGTGCAGGGTGCGGATATCCCGAACGGGCTGGAACGGTACGCGAGCGCCCTCAATCGTTACGCCGCAAATCTCCGGCGGCAGAGGCTCGATCTTCAAGCCGTCGATGGCCACGACATGGTGGCCGTCGTTCATCAGGTGGTGAGCCAGCGTATAACCGGCAGGTCCAAGGCCGACCACCAGCACCTTGTAACCGCTGTTGTCCAGAGGCAATGGTCGCTCGATATTCAGGGGGTTCCAACGGGTAAGCAGACTGTAAATTTCAAAGCCCCATGGCAGTTCCAGCACATCCTTGAGCATGCGCGTTTCAATCTGTGGAATATCTACCGGATCCTGGCGCTGATAAATGCACGCCTTCATGCAATCGTTGCAAATACGATGGCCGGTTCCGGCGACCATCGGGTTATCCACTACGACCACCGCCAGAGCGCCGATGGCGCAGCCTTCGGCCATGAGCAGGTTCATTTCCGATATCTTTTCCTCCAGCGGGCAACCTGTCAGCGTCACGCCGAGGGGGCTCTTTGCGAAGGTGTCGGAGTGCTTCTCTTTCAGGCCCTTGGAGCAGGAATCACGATCCTGTTTATGGCACCAGATGCAGTAATGCGCCTGATCCATGGCGTAGCTCGAACCACATCCGGGATCCGTCAGTTTGAAGCCACGGCGTTGTTTTAGCGACTCTTCGGGCAGGCGCATCCGGTCTATACCGTGGTGTTCTTCGGAGATCGCGGGTACCAGATGCGTAAAATCAAGAGGATGTGGCAGCTTGAACAGCATGCCGTCCGCATGGCGTGCGCGGCCGTCACTGGTATGCACTGCCCACGCGGCGTAGCGCGCCGCCGTTTCCAGGGCGTGCGCATGCTGTTTCGGGTTCTTGAGCCACTCGATCACCCGGCTGGCATAACGCCGTTCATCAAAGGGCGGGTCGCACAAGGCCGTCATGGCGGCGATGAGTTCTTCGCCCGCATCATTCTCCACCCGGACGCTTTTGATGGCGCGCTGAACGAACCGGCGTTTACAGGTAGAAATCAGTTCATTCGACAACCGTTGTTTCTTTTGGTCCGCCACCTGTGCCCGGACACCGAACAGTTCAGCGAGAAATGTTTCAAGGTGGAGGGCCAGGTCCATAAGCAGGGCGGAATGCTCCGTGGGGGAAAGCGAGCCGGGGTGCTCCCGGCCGTCCAGGAGCCGGGCGTGCAGGGCTTCATCACCGGCGGCAAGCGCGGTAAGAAAGATATCGTCGATGCGTTTGAGGCTCTCCAGGCGATACAAATCCTCAAAGGACAAACCGTGGGCGAGGGTGAGGGCGGCCTTGGCGGCAGGTTTCATGGGCTTCACGATAATGGGGCGCTTAAGATATTTCGAGCGTAATGTGCCGGATGCACATCAACGAGAAATAACGCCGGAGCGGCCAGAAATGGCCCGCCCCACGAGGCTGTGCCCGAAAGGCAGCCTTGTCCGTCGTTCATTTGGATGCACCGCAGTACTACCTGGCGGGCGCGCTCGTCTCCGAGGCAGGTGGCGGAAATTGTGGCGTCGGATTGATGATGTTCATCAGCAGCATCGCCAGCACGAAGAGAATAATGAAAAAGATTACGTTGCGCTGAGCGAAGCGCTTGCCGCGTGCTTGCTCAATACGGTTCAGTATCCAGTCCGTGGCGCCGTAGATGATGATTGCACCCAGGGTAAAGTAGAGAAAAAATTCCATAGCCCGGCTTAACCGC
The DNA here is from genome assembly GCA_964624255.1 of uncultured Zetaproteobacteria bacterium. Lineage (GTDB taxonomy): Bacteria > Pseudomonadota > Zetaproteobacteria > Mariprofundales > Mariprofundaceae > JAUZQZ01. The sequence goes on along the minus strand of CAZUWV010000034.1, from coordinate 12,276 downwards.
GACCATGCACAATATGAATAATCAAGTGGCTAGCCCCTGTAATAGGTATTTTTTCATTCCCGATCTCCTTTTTAATGAGATATCCCGGGACAGAGATCCCAGCAAAACCAAATCCGATATTCCTTGATGCAGATCAATGCCCCCCTGCTCGCTTCGGAGCAGAAACTCCGTCTCATCACAGGTGGCGGAAATCACTCCCGCAGTTTCGCTCAGGTCTTGACCTAAATCAAGGCGGCAATCAATGCGCCGGAAGAGTATAAGCACACTAAAACGCAGAGAGGAGGTTCTGATTATGGCTGATTTAGATTCACTGACCGAAAACCCCGAGGATCTGGATCCGGTATCCGGGTGGCAGTTGTTCTACGATGATCCGGGAATGCTTTTGTTTCTGGGCATTGCGAGTCCGACGATATTCTTCACGCTCTGGGGTGTCATGGATGTGCTTAGCGTTCCTGTGGCCGGGTATTGATCATGACTGCCAGCACTGAGGTGTCCGGATTAAATCGCCGCGAACGCAGGGCGCGGAACTGGTTCGCGGTTCTGTTTGTCTTCTTGGCTGTCTCTGCTGCCGTCGTGCTTGTATGCGGCGTGTTGTCGTTGATCTATCCCAATGCGGGTATTCCGTTTATATGGGTAGCCTTTCCAGTCGGACCCATACCGGTTCCGATCCCGTCATAAGAAATAAAAAGAGGAGGAGATATAATGTATACGAGTTTGCAACCTATCCCCCAGCGCCACTGGTGGAGAATGGGTATCGGTATCGATGAAAAAATCTGGGTCGCGATCGCCTACACATGGTGTCTGGTCATGCTCTTCTGGATGATCGGATGGCTTTTCCTCGGCAATCAGAACCAGATCGGTCACGCCTATCGCGTCACCATTGACGGTTTCACCAACAAGATGGATCAGATGGTCGATAAATATCAGTTGAAGGATGCTTCGGGTAACCCGATGGCCGAGGGCGAGAATGAAATTCCGGTAGTACAGGTGCCGCCGGGGGGCAACATGTATATTGCCGCGCATCAGTTCGCGTGGCCGATTATTCCGGTGTTGGAGGTGGGGAAGACCTACGTCTTTCACCTTTCATCGCAGGATGTGGATCACGGTTTTTCACTGCTGCCGATTGTTTTGAATCTACAGCTTATTCCCGGCTATGACTATGTCCTGCATCTAACACCCAACAGAACTGGCGTTTATCGCCTTGTCTGCAATGAGTACTGCGGGCTCGGTCATCACCTGATGACCGGCAAGCTTTACGTCATAGATACGGCGCACGGTGTGGTGCTTGATGGCAAGGGCGGGGTCAAGGGCGGAGAAATAGGAGGAGCAATATAATGGCGACTGAAACGATCAGATCGGCTTTAACGTTAAAACATCCAGAGAATTTTATGATCTGTCCGGATACCGGACTGCCTCTGAATAAACCGGCCATCGGCCTGATAAAGGCGAATATGGTTACCGCCGCCGTCTACCTGCTGGCCGGCGGGATACTTGGTCTTGGCGTGGCGTTGACACGCTGGCCGGCCGTTCACCTGCTGCCGTCGGAATGGTTTTATATTGCACTGACCGCGCATGGTGCGGCGGTGCTGCTGTTCTGGATACACTTCTTTGAAGTGGGGATTGCTTATTTCTTCTGTACGACACCGATCAATGCACGGCTGGTGACGCCAAGGCTAGCTTGGTTTAGCTTCTGGCTGATGCTCATCGGGTCGGCGCTGTCCACGGTGATGGTGTTGACCGGCCAGGCCACGGTGATGTTTTCTTCCTATCCGCCGCTGCAAGCGGTTTCGTGGTATTATCTCGGTGTGATCCTGTTTGCCGTCGGCGCATTGATCCCGATGTTTATCATAATGGCCACGCTGATGAGGGCGAAGAGTGATGGTACCTATGAGGGCTCCATGCCGCTGGCGACCTTCGGCTGTCTGACCTACGCTATCATCGCCATCTTCACCTGGGTAATGGGCGCGATCATCTTGATCCCCACATGGCTCTGGTCTCTGGGTTTGGTCGCTCATATTGATGCACAGATGTACCGTCTGGTCTTCTGGGCGCTGGCTCACTCCACGCAGCAGATGAATATCGTCTTGATGATCACCATCTGGTACACGCTGGCAGCGGTTCTGTTCGGCGCCCGGCCGTTGTCCGAGAAGGTGAGCCGCACGGCCTTTGTACTGTATCTGTTCGCCCTGCAGTTCGGTTCCGTTCATCATTTGCTGTCCGACCCGGGGACAAGCGCCGCCTGGCGCACGTTTAATACCAGCTATGCCGCATATCTGGCCGTGCTGGGTAGCCTGATGCATGGCCTGACCGTGCCGGGTTCCATGGAGCTGGCACAGCGTCGCCGTGGACTCACGCATGGATTGTTTGAATGGTTGCGTAAGGCGCCGTGGGATAATCCAGTGTTCTCCGGCTTCTTCCTGTCGCTGGTGCTGTTCGGTTTCCTCGGCGGCATCACCGGGGTGACCATGAGCAACCAGCAGATCAACATGATCGTCCACAATACCGTGTACGTCACCGGCCACTTCCACGCTACGGTAGCCTGCGGCACGACGCTCGCATTTTTCGCATTTTCCTATTGGCTCGTGCCGCTTCTGACCCGGCGCAAGCTGGCTTTTCCCGTTCTGGCCAAGTGGTCCACCTATCTGTTCGGCCTGGGCATGGGCACGTTTGCCGTGTTCTTCATGGCGGCCGGTCACCTGGGCGTGCCCCGGCGGCACTGGGATATCACCTTCGCCGATGCAGCGTTACCGTTTGGTTTCTCCGCCACGGTGCACATGCTCCTCGGCATAGCTGAAATTGGTGCCTGCGTTGGTGGAATCGGTGCGCTGTTCTTCCTGCTCAACATGTTCGGGACCTTCCTGGGCAGCAAGAGCAAGATACTGGAAAAGGGTGCGGTGCCACCACTGGCCGAGCCTGCAGGCTTGGTCTACGCCCGTGCCCATGGTGGATCCGAACCACATCACACAGGTCTGGAGGTGCCGGGTTCCCTGGTACTTGCTTTCACCCTGTTAGCCTTCCTCATTATTTACTACTTCGCGCAGTTCAAGTATCTGTCGACGATTTGGGGAATTCACTAATATGAATCCGCTTGCGGGGCGTGTCACCCATCCTCCTCGGTACTCTGACTAACCCTCCCAGAGAACCATTGACACGCTCCGTAAACGGCCTGCGAAGGTGATTGGTTTATATGGCATGATGAGAAAATGCGCAGTCACCTTATTAGGTGATAAGCCTTTTTTCATTGTGCTAGATGAATCAAGAGCTTGCGCTATGTGTATGCGAACACTTGCAGGATATAGGTACTTACACTACATGCTGCCTGTCAGGCGTGCGTTTACCCACAGGCAGGTGCGGACATCACGGCGATTTATGAATAGTCCGGGTTAGTCGTTGGAGACTGAGATGTTACGACGTAAAACGATTTACATGCTTGGTGTAGCCGGACTGTTGTTTGCTGCCTGGGGCAACCCTGACGCACGGGCGAGTGGGATTGCGCAAGGCGTACCCCCGCCAGCCGCCCCTGGGCTGCATCCCGCTGCCGCCACGCCACGTCATCCGCAGTTTGACAAGGCATCCGCCCTGAAGATCAGTCAGGCCGCCGTTGGGCATACGCTTACCGGCTACACGCTTTATGATCGCCGTGGCAGGCGGGTCAATCTCTCTAATTTTCGCGGTAAGCCGCTGATTGTCAGTCTGATTTGTACGCGTTGCTCCCCCCTCTATCCGGCCACGACCAGGCACCTTGCGCACGTTATTCATGCGGTTCGCGGTGCTGTCGGGAAGGGTAGTTTTAATGTGATCACGGTTGGTTTTGACGCCCTTCACGATACGCCGGGAAGGATGCGTCTCTTTGCACGCCAGCAGGGCGTGAGCAGTGAAGCGCACTGGGCATTTTTGAGTGCCGACAAATCTACCATCACGCGTTTGGCGGCTGCCCTTGGATTCCGTTTTACGCCCTCGGCGAAAGGTTTTGATCACCTGGTTCAGGCCACGGTGGTGGATGCGAACGGCAAGATTTACCGGCAAATCTATGGCATGAATTTTGATCCGGGTCTTCTTACCGAGGCCATGCGGGAGCTGGTGTTCGGACGCGTCCCCAACGTCCTGAGCCTGTCCTTGCTGGTCAGCAGGGCACGGCTGCATTGGACGCATTACGATCCCACCACGAATACATATCGATTTTCTTATGGCATGCTGATCGGAATGGGTTTCAGCGCGGTGTTATTGATCGTCATAGGAATATCCCTTGTACGCCTTCTGCGTAGTCCCTGACCAGCGTTATTCGCGAAGGTCAGCGCGATTATCCCACGGGGGCATGAATAATCCCGGCCAGACCGGGCAGCTCCCTTGCGTTCGAGACTGATCCGGTCTTGCCAGGCTGTATTGTACGCCATTGAGGCCCGTTTCAATGCAGTTTTTGGCGAGTACAATCCGTTTTATCATCTGGGCGATCTCGGTTTCTTCTTTTTTTTTATCATGTTTTTTTCAGGGGTATACCTGTTTTTTTATTATGAGCCCACCGTCAGCGGAAGCTATAATCAGCTTCAGTATTTGACTCGTGAGCAATGGTATCTGGGTGGAATCATGCGCAGCCTGCATCGATATGCCGCTGATGCCATGGTGGTTGTCATGGCCCTGCACATGCTGCGTGAACTGGTGACGGGTCGCTTTCGCGGTGCTCGCCGGTTTTCCTGGATTACCGGCGTACCCGTGCTGGCGACAGTCTATCTCACCGGGATCGTAGGTTTCTGGATGGTATGGGATAAACTGGGACAGTTCATCGCCGTGCGTACTTCCGAATGGCTGGACTGGCTACCTGTTTTTGCCTCCCCCATGGCGCGTAATTTCCTGACCAATGCCGGCGTAACCGATCCGCTTTTTCGTCTGCTGATTATCATGCATATCGGGCTGCCATTGTTTCTCCTCATGTTTCTGCTGCTGCACGTTAAAAGAATAAGCCGGGCACGCATTCTTCCTCCCCGGGCGCTGATGCTGGGAACCCTGGGTGCGCTGGTGCTGCTGGCCCTTATCCAGCCCACGGTCAGCCAGCATCGGGCGGACCTGAGCGTGGTCCCGAACATTTTACACATGGACTGGTTTTATATGTTTTTTTATCCACTGATGCAATCCTGGTCCATGGGTGCCGTCTGGGCCGCGCTTGCCGCCGTAATCGCACTGTTGCTGGTTCTGCCATGGCTACCGGGAGCCAGGGTTGAACCGGCGGCCATCGTGAATCTGGATTATTGCAGCGGCTGTGGTCTCTGCGCCGATGATTGCCCCTATGAAGCCATTGTCATGCAGGAACGTAGCGATGGACATCCTCTGTTCCTGCGGGAAGCCAGTATCATTACCGACAATTGCGTCCGCTGTGGCATATGCACAGGCGCCTGCCCGTCATCCAACCCGTTTCGCCGAACCGCGAGTGAACCCCTCCATCGTGCCAGAGCATTGAAAAGTGGCATTGAGATGCCGAACCACAACGTGGAGATGATGCGCCGTCAGGTGGAGCTTGCGCTGGCCGGCGACGGTAGGGCGGGCAGGATTCTTCTTGTGGGATGTGAACACGGTGCGGATATAGAAGCACATGCGACGACCGATGTTGCCCTGCTTCGGATACCCTGCATCGGTATGCTGCCACCGGCATTCATTGAACATGCGCTTCGGCAGGGGGCCGCCGGTGTTCTCCTCGCCGGGTGCCGAAAGGGAGATTGTTACCATCGCTTCGGCGACGCATGGTCCAGACTGCGTTTGAACAATGAGCGCAGGCCCATGTTGCGCCGATCCGTGGATCGCTCACACATCGGGTTTTGCTGGGCTTCACCGACGGATCAACAGCATCTGTACAGCGCTCTCAAGAGCTTGTGCCATTCCCTGCACGAATGAAGCGGCAAATGAACGCTCCTGGCCCGCATGATTCATGAGTGCTGCCACACCCTTGCTCGTTCCTTTGTTTGTACCGAAGCCCTCGTCGGTCGATCGTATGCACGGCTACGGTCTCCCCTTCCACGGAATCCGTTGCGAACAAGCGCTCTGTGCAATCCCACGGTGGTTCACGCAGAATGCGGGCCAAGGGTTTTTGATCTACATCATGTTTGATCCTGTATTATTCATGAATAATGCAGGATAGCATTTCCAGTTGATTCTTGATGAAGGCGGATAACTAACTTATGGGGAAAAATACGAACTCCCAGCATCGACGAAACATTGTGTTTCGTTTCCTCAAGGCTATTCAGGCCAGTGGCAAAAAGGTTTTTCAAACGATGGAGGGAACAACGAACGCCATCTTCGGTCCGGAGAATAATCCGCTCTATTACCTGGGAGCCATGACGTTCTTTTTTCTTTACATTCTAGTGATCAGCGGCATCTATATTTATATTTTTTACGATACCGAGGTCACTGGCGCCTATACCTCGGTTGAATACCTGACGCATACGCAATGGTATCTGGGCGGTGTCATGCGCAGCCTGCACCGCTATGCCTCGGATGCCATGGTTGTGACCATGATCCTGCACCTGTTGAGGCGTTTCTTTAATGATCGTTTCAATGGTGCTCGCTCTTTTTCCTGGATAACCGGCGTTCCCATGCTATGGCTGGTGCTTATTACCGGCCTGTTGGGGTACTTGCTTGTCTGGGATAAACTGGCCCAGTTTATCGCCGTGCACACGGCTGAATGGGTGGACTGGCTGCCGATCATCGCCGAGCCCGTGGCGCGCAACTTCCTGACCAATGGAGGCATGACAAACTCATTATTCCGCCTTCTGGTGGTCACCCATCTGGGTATTCCACTCTTTCTTCTCGCGGCCATGCTGCTGCACACCAATCGATTGAACCAGCCAAGGGTTAATCTTCCCCGGCCCTTGGTCGTGGGAACGATATTGGCCCTGCTGGCTCTTTCCTTCATTTATCCCGCGGTCAGCCAGGCGCCCGCAAACCTTGCCGTGGCACCCGGCAAGGTGCATCTGGACTGGTTCTACATGGCCGTCTACCCGCTCATGGATACATGGTCCTCGGGCGCGGTCTGGGCACTGATCGGAGGGGGTACTATTTTTATGATGCTCTTACCCTGGCTACCGCCCAAGCGGCGCGACCCCGTCGCGGTCGTGGACCTGGCGCAATGTAGCGGATGCAATCTGTGCGTGATAGACTGTCCCTATGAGGCGATTCGCCTGGAACCGCGCACGGACGGCCATCCTCGTTTTATCTATGAAGCCCGGGTCATCGAAAGTAAATGCGTCAGCTGCGGCATATGCACAGGCTCCTGCCCGTTTTCCACACCCTTCCGTCATACGCAAAAATTGGCGTCGGCCATTGAAATGCCACATGCCAACATGCAGCGTCTGCGTGATATAACATCCACCGCATTGCAGGAACTCTCGGGTGAGCGGCGGGTTATCGTCTTCGGCTGTGATCACAGCATGGACATTACACAACTGGGGCATGCGTGCGTGGTCGGAGTCAGGCTTGAATGCATCGGCATGCTGCCTCCCTCACTTATTGACTATGCCCTGCGCCAGGGCGCTGACGGTGTTTTTGTCACGGGCTGTCGTATGGGGGACTGTTTCCACCGCCTGGGTAACCAGTGGACGCAACAGCGCCTGAACGATGAGCGCAAACCGCTGTTGTCTCGCAAGGTGGCGCGTGAACGGGTCAAATTCTTTATGGCGGTGGAGGCGGATCGCAAGACGCTGCTGAGGGAACTGGATGCCTTTTGTCATGCGCTGTCGGCACCACTGACCCGTGAAAAACAGGTGCATGTGGAAGAGGGAGGCAAAGGCGCATGAGTCATTCACGAAAAGTCTGGTCCTATCTCGGGCAGGGGCTTTGCTACCTGTTGTTTATTGCATTTATCGGTTATTTTTCTCATGCTCCGAGTTTTACGAACATGCCATCGGGTGATGCGTTGATCAAGCTCACTTTTACCTATCCTGGAAAGCGTCTGCAGCCCTGCCTCAGGCTAACGGCGAAAGAACTGGCCAAGCTTGCCCCACAGTTGCGCTTTAACATGAAATGCCCGCGAGAGCGATCACCGTTACGGGTTGAGTTTTGGGTGGATGGACACATCATCTATCATGCATTGATCAAGGCTCGCGGCATAGCTCACGACCTGCCATCCCCGGTCTATCAGCGTTTGGTACTTCCAGCCGGACGCCATCATCTGCGCGTGCGCATGAATGCCAATGTTCATCGTCCGAACTTTTATTATGTTGGTGAAAAAACGATGGTTCTGGTGCCACTGCAAACCGTGATCGTGGACTTTGATAATACCCGCCACCAGTTTGTCTTCGAATAACCTCTGCGGGGGGTGAGGGTGGAGGATGATTTCAGGTTTTATACAGCCGATCCGCGTTGCCTGAGACTGGCCGGAGGATGGCTTAGGCTGGGGATTGCAACCCTGTTCATTGCCGGTCTTTATGCCGCATTACTGGTTGTGGCGAGGACGCCCTTCATCAAGGGTGTGATTCCCGGAGTGGATTTTTTCTATACGACGCTGGTGATTCACGTCATTTTTTCAAACGTTTTCTGGTTTCTGGCGATTGCCGGCGTCATATGGAACATGAATACCAGGGCTCGTTTGATACCGCTGGGCTGGTTTGCCCTGGCCTCCGCCTCGGTGGGCGTGGGGATTATCGCCCTGTCTCCTTTTGTGGGAACGGCTGAACCGGTCATGGCCAATTATATTCCCTACCTGAATGGTCCGGTATTCTTTACGGGGCTCGTCATTTCCGGCATTGGTTTTACCTTGCTCGTGTTGCGGGCGCTGCTCACCGTTCCCATGCTCTATATCAGAACGAAGGAGGGAAGCCTGAGATTCGGCATCTATACGGCCACCAATGCCGCGACCATGGCCGTTTTTGCTTTTGTCGGGGTATTTCTCGCCATGCCACGCCTGCTTTCCGATAAGGTCTATTATCAGGGGCTATTCTGGCTGGGTGGTCATGTGCTGCAGTTCACGCACGCATTGCTCATGCTGGCTGCATGGATATGGCTGGCTGCCGCCAGTGGCGTTAAATTAAAGCTTTCGCCACGGGTAATAACGTGGCTCTTTACGCTGGCCCTGTTCACCGTGGCCTTCACGCCTATCGCCTTTCTCTCCCTGCATGTGACCTCTATAAACTTCCAGGAATGGTTTACCACGCATATGCGAATCGGCGGTGCGGTCGCCACGGTTCCCCTGGGCCTGGCCGTGCTGTGGAGCCTGTTTGGCGCTGGCGAGGCAACAGCCGGGAAACAGCATTTGCGCATCGCCCTCTGGCTCTCTATTATATTGTTTGCTCTGGGTGGTGCTTTGGGTTACATGCTACGGACAAGCAGCACGCTGGTGACTGCTCATTACCATAGCGTCACCGGGGCGGTGACGTTGGCCTTTATGGCGCTGGCCTACGATATTCTGCCGCACCTCGGATTCGGCGCCATACGTCCCCGCCTGGCAAAGGTACAGGTGTATACCTATGGCATCGGTCAGTTGCTGCTTGTGCTGGGCCTTGCCTGGGCCGGTGGCTACGGCATGGCGCGCAAGGTCGGTGGCAGCGCCGAGGTCCTTGATAATATACAACAGACCATGGGCATGGCCCTGATGGGCATGGGTGGATTGATTGCGACCATCGGCGGTATCCTGTTTTTGTTTATCGTCATCAAAGCCATGACGAAACGTTCAACCGCAGAACTTGCCTGACATGCCGGCGCGCGTAGGCTGAGACGATGAATCCGCGTTTGGTGATTGCCACTCTGGTGATGTGCATGGCGCTTATCTATGCCAGTTCCATCATGCATCTTATGAATGTCGGTATGGGGAGCCCGGATTGGCCTGCCTCCTATGGCCTGATTGCGGAAGGTGGAACAACAGCGGGGATGGAAGCAGGCAAAGTTCACACGGCGGTTTCCGCCATGACGCCTTCAGCTACGGTCGACCGTGTTCATCGCGCGGTCGCCAATATCCTGCAATTGCTCATCATCGCCGTCGTCTTTTCGGCTTTCCTGAAACGCAAGAGCGCTGGCCGGCGACATCCGCCATTGCTTGTTCCGGTGCTGGCTCTGATTCTCTCCCTGTTTCTGGCTTTTCTGGGCGCATGGTACGGCTCTCCACTGCGCTACCCCTGGATTATGATCATCAATCTGACCGGTGGAATCGCCTTGCTGGCGCTGTTTTGGTGGCTAACGCTAGATATCTACGCCAAGCCGCTTCCGGATGCAGCACGTCGGTTGAAGCCCTGGGCAGTTACCGGCTTGTTGATTGTCACAATACAGATCACGCTGGGGGCCTGGACGGATGCTTATTATGCGGCGCTCGCATGTACCGGACTTCCGGGCTGTGCCGGAGTAAACTGGTCATGGTCAGATTTGTTGCGAGGATTCGAGTTCCTGGGAAGCCTCGACGTGGATGCTTCCGGTAAAGTCATGACCGATCATGCCGTAGCCGCTTCTATTCACATGGCACATCGCATCATGGCATTGCTGACTGCTCTATATATAGGCTGGCTGGTCTGGCGGGCCATCGTGTTGGGTGGAAAGTTTCGCCTCATGGGCATCGTGATGCTTATTGTTCTGGTGGCGCAACTGGGTTTAGGTCTGGCCATGATTCAATTCAGCATGCCTCTCATCTTTGTTGTAACGCATACAGTGACCGCCGCCTTGCTGATTCTCAGTATTCTCAGTCTGGTTCATTACCAAATATTGCCGGAAAGCCATTAACTTTATTCAAGCCCGGAATCGCGCAGAAAGGTCCCAAGCTTTTTGTCCTCATCGACAATATGGTTTACAAGCCATCCACTCAGGTAATCAGCAATTTCCAATCGTTCAATCCAGGGCTGTAAATAATTTGAGGATTTAATGGCCTGTTGTGATAACTGGATATCCTTTAACTGCTGAATGAGAATGTCATGCAACTCTTTGTGGTGAGGATAATCCTGATAACCATGGGCTTTCATGAGTACTTCCTCAGCTCGAAAATGCACGCGTGTTTGCCGGACAAGGCCGGAAAATATTTTGTCGATCTCTTGAAGGTCTTCATATCCCAACAACAGCTTGTAAAGCTTGCCTGCCGTGGCAAACAATGCCTTATGCTGGTCATCCATCTTGTGGATATTAACCAGATAGTTATCAGTCCAGACATAATTGGAGGGGATCTCTTCACGATCAGTCATATTATCCGCTCTCTATCATGAATTGGCATAACTGAAAAATGACTTTAATCAATTTCATCAGGTTTTACGTAAGTGCAGAGTGATTGTATCATACGGAATGTCAAATCATCCTAGAAAAAGAAGTTGTAAGTGCGTGGAGAGCGTAACATGTTGGTTTGAAGGGCGTAATGAAAAAATGTATGGCCACCTTGTTAGTGATGAGCGCTTTTTTCATATAGCAAAGCAAATCAAGAGGTTGTGCTATCTGCGTGTTGACAACTGCTTTTCCTAGGATCAATAGGGGGGAATATTGACTGTCGATCAAGCCTATATGGCACTGAGAAATGTTCCTCTGTTTAAGACAATGGATGAAGAACATCTGAGGTATGTTGCCGAGCATGCCCGCTTTCTCACTCTGGAGAAAGACGCGTTTGTTTTTCATAGGGGTGACTGCTGCAAAGGTTTTTACATCACGATTCAGGGAAACATCAAAATTTCTTTCCTCTCCATGGAGGGAAAAGAACATGTAGCGCGTATTGTCGGACCTGGTCAGACGTTCGCTGAAGCCATAGCATTCCTTAAAAAGCCAAGCCCCGCAACCGTTCAGGCCATAACACCGGCCAAAGTTCTATTTCTTCCCAGCGAAGTAATCTTCAAATGCATCAACGAAAATCCTGCCTGCGCCTGTAGCATGCTTGCGGGTTTAAGCCAGCGCTTGCATCTTCTGGTGATGGAACTGGAGTCCGTTACGCTCAACTCGAGTCAGCAGCGCGTCATCGGGTTTTTATTACAGCATCTTCAAACAGACGCGGATGAAATAAACGAAACGCAAATCACGCTGCAAGCAAATAAGTCAACGATTGCCTCACACCTGAACCTCGCCCCGGAAACACTCTCCAGAATTCTGCATCACCTTAGCGGGGAAGAACTTATCAGCGTGCACGGTAAAACCATTCATATCCACAACATCAAGGCATTACGTTCACTCTGATCTTACCAGTTCACATCATATCCATCGGATCTACATCCACCCGCATGCGTACAGCGGCTGGAACGGTCATCCGCGATAACAACGGCGTAAGACTCCACGGAAGATGCTTACGCGTCGTATCCCGGAGAACCACTTCAAAGCGGTAACGCGTGGCGATTCTCTCAA
>CAZUWV010000033.1:0-14757 GCA_964624255.1 uncultured Zetaproteobacteria bacterium | reverse complement strand
CCATCAGGCTATTGCCCCTGAGCGCGCGATGGTGGCACTGACGGTTTACCTCGGAGAAACGCTTTGTGAGATCCGTATGGACGATTCATAGCGCATCCAACGGACTTTGCACGCCCTCGTCACCCCGATTGGGTACATGGGTACAGTTCATGAGTCGTACCCACATCGGTATGACGAGGCAACTACTGTCGGCTCGCTTATGAGCATAAAAGGAGGGTTTATCCGTGGTTAAGCCCTTGGATTTGTCATATCCATATTCTTTCTAGTGGCTTCACGGGCTTGACAGCGGCAGGCTGACATTGATAGTTGGGCAACGCCTGTTTGAGCCGTCCGTGTACTTTATGGGGCCGGATGCGTTCCTGGCGAGGGGAGGAGTATGGCAGCCAACTATTTGGCCACACAATATGCACCGATTTTCATCTTTATCCTGGTCGCCTTTGCCATGGGCGCCATGCCGCTTATGTTGACCGTAGTCGTTGCCTCCCAAAAGCCGAATGCCGAGAAACTCTCCGCCTACGAATGTGGTTTTGAAGCTTTTGAAGATGCGCGCGTGCAGTTCGATGTGCGCTTTTATCTGGTGGCTATCCTGTTCGTGATCTTTGACGTAGAAACGGCCTTCATGTTTCCGTGGGCCGTCGTACTTAACCAGATCGGTATGTTTGGGCTTATCGAAATGTTGTTGTTTTTAACCATCTTGATGGTGGGTTATGTCTATGCCTGGAAGAAGGGGGCCCTCCAGTGGGAATAGAGGGCGTCCTCAGCAAGGGTTTTGTCACCACGACGGCGGACAAGGTGATTAATTGGGCCCGCACCGGATCATTGTGGCCGATGACCTTTGGTCTGGCATGTTGTGCGGTCGAAATGATGCATGCCGGAGCATCGCGCTATGATCTGGATCGTTTTGGCGTGGTGTTCCGCCCCAGTCCGCGTCAGTCGGATGTGATGATTGTAGCCGGTACGCTGGTGAACAAGATGGCTCCAGCACTGAGAAAGGTGTACGACCAGATGTCCGAGCCTCGCTGGGTTATCTCGATGGGATCATGCGCCAATGGCGGTGGTTATTATCATTACTCCTATGCGATTACGCGCGGTTGTGACCGCATTGTGCCTGTAGATATTTATGTGCCAGGCTGCCCGCCAACGGCGGAAGCCCTGTTGTATGGTATCATTCAGTTGCAGGAAAAAATAAAACGTACCAATACGATTGCGCGGTAAGGTCAGTATGGACAAACAGGAAATCCAGACAACACTGGCGTTATCGCCTGAGGTGGAGGGGCTTAAAAGTCATTTTGGCGATCAGGTGCTGGATGCGTCGGATGGTATCGACATGCCAACGGTGACGCTGGCGCGGGAAGTGATTGTGGAGGCCTGCCATTACCTTAAGCAGAAGCAGGGATTCGAGCAGATGATTGATCTATGCGGCCTGGATATGTCGGAACATCCGAATCACGACGGGGATGCGCCGCGTTTTATGGTGGTATACCATCTCCTTTCCGTAGCCAGGAATAAGCGCATCCGCTTAAAGGTTCCGGTAAATGAGCGCGACCTGGTTGGTTCGGTGGCGGAGGTGTGGCCAACGGCCAACTGGTTTGAGCGCGAAGCCTTCGATATGTATGGTGTTTTATTTGTGAACCATCCCGACTTGCGCCGTCTGCTCACGGACTATGGTTTCGAAGGGCATCCGCTACGCAAGGATTTTCCACTGACCGGCAGAGTGGAGATGTTTTTCGACGATGCGCAATGGCGTTGTGTCTATAAGCCGAACAAGCTGGAGAATCGGGTCTTGATCCCCAAGACATTCCCGGGAGTAGATCGTGGCTGAAATTCAGAATTATACGATCAACTTTGGCCCGCAGCATCCAAGTGCTCACGGCGTATTACGTCTGGTTCTGGAGCTGGATGGCGAGGTGGTCGAGCGTGCCGATCCACACATTGGCCTGCTCCATCGCGGTACCGAAAAACTGTTTGAATACAAGACTTATCTTCAGGACCTACCTTATTTTGACCGCCTTGATTACGTTTCCATGATGGCTAACGAACATGCTTATGTATTGGCTGTGGAAAAGCTTCTTGGTATTACACCACCGGAACGGGCGCAATATATCCGTGTCATGTTCGCGGAACTTACGCGTATTTTGAACCATTGCCTGTGGCTGGGCGCGCACGCACTGGATATTGGTGCGATGACTGTATTTCTCTATTGTTTCCGTGAGCGTGAGGATATCTTCGATTATTATGAAGCGGTGTCTGGCGCGCGCATGCATGCCGCCTATTTTCGTCCGGGTGGGGTGCACCAGGATTTGCCGGAAGGATTACTCGAAAAAATCATCGGATTCACGGAACGCTTTCCAGGTTATGTGGATGAATACGAGACATTGCTGACCGAGAATCGCATCTGGAAACAGCGCACCGTAGATATCGCCATCGTCGATAGGGAGGCGGCCCTGGCCTGGGGCTTCACCGGCCCGATGCTGAGGGGTTCGGGCGTTGCCTGGGATTTGCGCAAGACTCAGCCATATGACGTTTATGACAGGATGGATTTCGATATTCCAGTAGGCAAAACCGGGGACTGCTATGATCGCTATCTGGTACGCGTTGAGGAAATGCGACAGGCCAATGAAATCGTTAAACAGTGCTCGACATGGCTATTGAGCCATCAGGGGCCAGTGAACGTAAGTGATTACAGCTTGACCAGCCCTCCCCGTGCCGAGATGAAGGAAAACATGGAGGCGTTGATTCACCACTTTGAGTATTTCTCGGAGGGCTTCCATGTGCCAGCGGGCGAAGTTTATGCGGCGGTGGAGCAACCCAAGGGTGAGTTGGGCGTTTACATCGTTTCCGATGGCTCCAACAAGCCCTATCGTATCAAGGTAAGGACGCCCGATTTTGTGCATTTGGAGGCACTGGATTTTATGTGTCGCGGCCACATGATTGCCGACGTCGTGACCATTATCGGCACACAGGATATTGTTTTCGGGAGCATAGACCGATGAGCACCCTTCAATGCCCCTGTTTCTCTGACACGCGGTTGGCCGAGATTAAGGCGCTGGTAGCGCGTTACCCGGCGGCGCGATCAGCATTGCTTCCTGTCCTGCACATGGCACAGGAGGATTTTGGCTATTTGTCCGTAGAAACGCAGCAGATGGTGGCCGGGTTGCTGGGGCTCAGGCTGATGGCTGTGCGCGAGGTGGTGACTTTCTACACCATGTTTCGCGAGCAGGCTTGTGGTGAGTATTTGTTGGAGGTCTGCACCAATGCCTCATGTATGCTGAACGGGGCCAATGAATTGGTGGCACATGTATGCGATTCGCTCGGTATCCAGGTGGGTGAGACCACGCCTGATGGCATATTCACTGTTACTGAAGTGGAATGTGCCGGCGCTTGTGGCGGCGCGCCGGTGGTGCAGGTGAACAACGAATATCACGAGAAGGTGAATGCCGCGCACATGGATGACTTTATCGCCAGGGTACGAGCGAAACATCGTCCGGAATGTCGGAATGAAGGGGGTGAGGCGTGATTCCGTCCGATCCCAAACAGGTTAAAGCGATTTGTTTCGACCGTATCCACCATCCGGATCAGCGGCGGCTCAAGGTGGCGAAAAAGAACGGCGCCTACACCTTCCTTCCTACTGTTCTGAATGAATTTGATTCGGCCAGGATTATTGACGAAGTGAAAACATCCGGTATGCGTGGACGAGGTGGCGCAGGTTTCCCGACGGGACTCAAATGGTCGTTCGTACCGCGCAATACGGGCAAACCGACCTACTTGATGTGTAATGCCGATGAAGGCGAGCCTGGCACATTCAAGGACCGCGATATTATGCGCTTTGATCCGCATTTGCTTATCGAAGGCATGATTATGGCGAGCTTTGCGCTCGGCGTGCATGACGCCTATATCTATATCCGTGGCGAGTTTCTGCATGAGGCCAATGTATTGAATGAGGCGATTGGCGAGGCTTATGCGGAAAACCTGTTGGGTGAGCATATTCTTGGCACGGATTTCTCAATGGAGCTGACCGTACATCGCGGTGCCGGTGCTTATATCTGCGGTGAGGAAACGGCGCTGATTGAATCGGTGGAAGGCCGGCCGGGGCGGCCTCGGTTCAAACCACCTTTTCCCGCTGTGGAAGGATTTTACCAGTGTCCGACCGTGGTGAACAATGTCGAGACCCTGTCGACGATCCCGGTTATTCTGGAGCATGGCGGAGCGTGGCACGCGGAAATTGGTGTAGCCAATAATACAGGCATGAAGATTTTCTCTGTTTCCGGCCAGGTGAACAAACCGGGCAATTATGAAGTGCCGATGGGTATGCCGTTAAAAATGCTTATCGAGGAATATTGTGGTGGTTTGCAGCACGGCTCGGTTCCCAGGGCCATTATTCCGGGTGGTTCATCCTCGCCGTGGTTGACAGCAGAGCAGTATGATATACCGCTGACCTTCGATGATCTGGCCAAGGCGGGATCCATGCTGGGTTCCGGCGCGATCATTGTTATGGATGAAACAGCAGATGTTATGGCGGTAGCCAGACGTCTGACCCATTTTTATGCGCATGAGTCCTGCGGGCAGTGCACGCAGTGTCGCGAAGGTACGGGTTGGATGAAACGTATATTAAACCGGATTGAAGACGGCCAGGGGCAGCCTGGCGATATAGAAGTGCTCACGGATGTCGCCACGCATATGGCCGGACGAACGATTTGCGCACTGGCGGACGGCGCATCCGCACCGGTATTGTCTGTCATCAGGCTATTCCCCGAGGTCGTGCGTGCGGGCGTTGTGGAGAAGGCGGCATGACGACACTGTTTATCAACGATGTAGAAGTGAAAGCCGCGCCGGGCACCAGTATCCTGGAGGTTTGTCGGGCCAATGGCGTGAATGTACCCTACTTTTGCTACCACCCCGAATTGTCCGTCGCGGCCAATTGTCGCATGTGCCTGGTGGGGATCGAGGGCTGGAAAAAGCCAGCGGCATCCTGCTGCACGCCGGTAGCCGAGGGAATGAAGGTTTATACGGAAAGCGATACCATCAGGAAAGATCGGAAAATGGTGGAAGAGTTTCTGCTCATCAATCATCCGCTGGACTGTCCGGTGTGCGATCAGGGCGGCCAGTGTAAATTACAGGATTATTCCATGGAATATGGCGCTTCGAAGGGTCGCTTCGTCGAGCACAAGCGGGCTGTGGCTGATTATGAACTCGGGCCTTTTGTTGCTACCTGCATGACCCGTTGCATTCATTGTACCCGTTGCGTGCGCTTCGCCGATGAAATCGCCGGGACGGGCGACATGGGCCTGTTCAACCGTGGTGACCGCATGATTATCGCCGGTATTGTGGACGAATGCCTGAGCTCCGAACTTTCCGGCAATCTGCCTGATATTTGCCCGGTGGGTGCCTTGCTCGATGGTCCTTCCCTCGATGTGTCGCGTCCGTGGGAGTTGATCCGCCATAAATCTACCTGTACGCAATGTCCCAATGGTTGCGATATTCACATTGAATCGCGCGGTGAGGACGTGATACGTATTCAGCCGATTGATGAGAGCCCGGAGCCGTGGATATGTGATCGTGGACGCTATGTCTATGATGCTTTCCGTTCGGCCGACCGCATTCTTTCACCTGCGATACGCGAACAGGGTAATATGATTGAATCCACCTGGGATGATGCTATCGCACGCGCTACGAGTCTGCTGTCCGGCAAGCGGGCCGGGATTTTATTCTCACCGGACTGGAGCGTGGAAAGTCTCGCCTCGATCCGTTTGCTGCATGACGAGGTTTTCTCCGATGCCAAAGTGGCTTTTGATTTGCACCGACGGGATATGCGCCCTTTCTCTTTTGAGGAAGGTTTTTCGCAGACCACGCAACAGATCGAAGATGCAGGAGAGGTGGTTATCCTGGGGTCGGATTTGCGCCAGCGCCTGCCTTTGGTCATGCAGCGTTTGCGTACGCGCCTCAGGAACCAGAAACCGGTAACACGCATAGGGTCGATGAATTACCGTACCAATGCTGATTTGACGCATGATACATTGATACGGCCGCGTGACTGGGCTCCGGTCATTGCCCGCGCCATGCAGCAGGTGATGGACCTGGGTAAGGGCGCGGCGGGCATGAAAGAATGGATGGCCGCGACCCGTGGGCGCCACGAGGCCGGGAAGTTGCTTGGCGATGCATTGATGGCCGAGTCCTGTTCATTGATCGTGGGCGAGGAGATCCGTGGCCATCAGGATGCCGCGGCGCTGATACATGGTCTGGACTTGCTTATGCGCGGTTGCGGACATGCTGAGGACGAATCCGATGGCCGGAATCTGGTTCCGGAGGGTATGAATGCACAGGCTTTATCGGCTGTGTTTGGTGATATCCGAGTATCTGCAGGCGACATTTTCGATGCAGCTTCAAACGATGGGCTGGATGTGATTCTACTGATCGGCAGCGATCCGGTGGGCGATGGTTTGTTCCCGGCGCAGGCACGGGCGGCCCTGGGCAAGGTGCCCTTGGTGCAGGTAGGCGCCATTGCCGGCCAGATCAGTGAATATGCGGAGGTGATGTTACCCGCTGCGGCCTATTCTGAGGCTGAAGGAACCTTTATTAATATGGAAGGTCGCGTGCGCGTGGCGACGAGTCCGATTTCTTCTCTGGGGCAGGAACGGCCACTGTGGAAGGTGATGATGCGGCTGATTCAGGCTATGGGTAAGGATGTTCCCGCGATCAACCTGAAAGAGCTGCGCGAGCATGTGCGGCATTTTCTTCCCGACCTTGCCCGGACATGGCAGGCGCATGATGTAGACAGTTTTATGATGCCTGTCCGGCGCAGTATCAAGGCGAAATATCTGCCCGCCAGTCTGGATGTATCCGACGGGAAGCAGCTGGATGTGGTCAGCCGCTACTCCATGTATCGTGAGGGGATGTGGGCACGGGCCAGCATCCTGCTCAGCGATGTGGCGATGCTGCATCGCTTGGATGATGTGTTGGTTCATCCAGCGACTCTGAAAGAACTTGGGTTGAAGCCGGGTGTATTGACCGTGATCTCTGATCAGGGTGGGCAGCAATTCGAGGTTGGTACCCGTGATGATGTATCTCCGGGTGTATTATTTGTCGCCAAGCGTGGTGTGGCGGGCGATTTGTCCAATGAGACCTCCCTTGAATTGCATGAGGAGGGGGCTGCATGAGCTGGCTGGACATGGGTATAACCGCGGGTATCTGGGCGCTGGAGGTGCTGGCTATTGCGGTCCCGATAGCACTTTCCGTTGCTTATATCACCTATGCCGAGCGCCGTATCATCGGCTGGATGCAGATACGAAAGGGCTGTAACCGGGTCGGTTGGGCGGGGTTGCTGCAACCGATTGCCGATGGTCTGAAGCTGTTCCTGAAGGAAACCATTATTCCGACCACAGCCAACAAATTTTTGTTTGTAGCTGCGCCTGTGATGGCGTTATTACCGGTCCTTCTCGCATTCGCCGTGATCCCCTTTGGTGAGACGACACTGGGTGGATTATGGAAGGTCGCGCATGTAATGGCGATTTCCAACCTGAATATCGGCGTGCTGTATGTGATGGCGATTTCCAGCCTTGGAATTTACGGTATATTGATGGCGGGTTGGGCATCCAATTCCAAGTATGCGTTTTTGGGGGCCATTCGTGCCACTTGTCAGATGGTGTCGTATGAGGTTTCCATGGGTTTCGCCATTGTGTGTGTCCTGATGTTGTCGGGCAGCATGAATCTGGCAGATATTGTGAATGCTCAATCCGGTGGTTTCTGGCACTGGTACTTTATCCCCCTGTTTCCCCTGTTCCTGGTCTATTTTATTTCAGGCGTAGCGGAGACGAATCGTTCACCATTTGATCTGACAGAAGGTGAATCCGAGATCGTGGCCGGTTTCTTTGTCGAATATTCCGGTATGTGGTTCGCCACGTTTTCGCTGGCGGAATATGGTGCCATGATTCTGATCAGCATGATGACATCCATCATGTTTCTGGGGGGATGGCATGCCCCGTTACCGTTCCTGGATATTATTCCCGGAATAGTGTGGTTGCTGGGTAAAACAGCATTCCTTATCTTTATGTTTATCTGGTTTCGGGCGACGTTCCCGAGATACCGTTACGATCAGCTGATGCGTCTGGGGTGGAAGGTGTTCCTTCCCGTCACGCTGGCGTGGATCGCGGTGATTGGTATTTCGATTTATACGCCGGTGTTATCCGATATTATCGGTTTCTGGCGACCGGGGTCGATGTTATGAGTATCATTAAACGCGCGGTAAAAACATGGCTGCTCACGGAATTGTTACGGGGGCTGATGCTTACGGGGAAGTATCTGTTCAAGAAAAAGATCACCGTAGAATACCCCGAGGAGCGCACACCCCTTTCCCCCCGTTTTCGCGGTTTGCATGCCTTGCGTCGTTATGCCAGTGGCGAGGAACGGTGTATCGCTTGCAAACTGTGCGAGGTGGTGTGTCCTGCCCTGGCGATTACCATTGAGTCAGAAGAACGGGACGATGGCACCCGCCGTACCACACGTTATGATATTGATATGACCAAATGTATCTACTGCGGTTTTTGTCAGGAGGCGTGTCCGGTCGATGCGATTGTGGAGACACAGGTGTTTGAGTTTGCATCGGAGACGCGCGCAGAGTTGTACTACACCAAGGATATGTTGCTGGCCATAGGCGATCAGTATGAAGACGAGATCGCGGCGAATATCGCCGCTGATGCGCGTTACCGTTAAGGGCGCGGCGGTACTGATGCGTCGTTCAGGCTAGGGAACGGAGGGGAAATGTTGGAACTTGGGTTCTTTTACATGTTTGCCGGGCTGGCCGTGATGGCCGGGCTGGGTGTGGTGACGTCCCGCAATACGGTCCATTCCGTGATGTTTCTTATTTTCTGCTTCTTCAATGCGGCAGGCCTGTTCTTTCTGCTGGATGCGGAATTTATCGGTATCCTCATAATCCTGATCTATGTTGGCGCGGTGATGGTTCTGTTCATGTTCGTGGTGATGATGCTGGAGGTGAACGTTGCCAGCTTGCGCGAAGGGTTCCTGCGCTATTTGCCGATTGGTGGTGTGATTTCTCTGGCACTGTTCATGGAGCTTGTCGCGGCAGGTTTTAGCGGCATCTTCTCGCCTGCGGGTTCGCCAAATCCTGGCCACCTACCGCAACAGGTTAATAATACCATGGAGATCGGGAGGGTGTTGTACACAAAATATTTACTGGGCTTCGAGGTGGCCGCCATTATTCTGCTGGTGGCCCTGATTGGTGCCGTGGTGCTGACCCTGCGTTCGCGCAAGGATGCCAAGTACCAGAATATTTCCCGGCAGGTGCATGTGGATCCCGCGGATCGTCTGCGTAAGGTGAAGATGTAATGGTTCCTTTATCCTATTATCTGGCCGTTGCTGCCTGTCTGTTTTCCATCGGCGTAGTGGGTCTGTTTTTGAACCGAAAGAATGTGATTGTCATTCTGATGTGCATTGAACTCATTCTTTTGGCCGTAAACATCAACTTCGCCGCATTTTCTTATTTTCTCCAGAATATTGGCGGGCAAATATTTATCTTTTTTGTGTTGACCGTCGCTGCCAGCGAAGTGGCGGTGGGGCTGGCGATTCTGGTTGCCTTTTACCGGAATCGGCGTTCCATCAATGTTGAAGACATCAACACATTGCAAGGCTAGGGAGGATATGTGGAACACACCATGCTGAATACAAGCGAACTGCTGGCGATTCCCGCGTTGCCGTTGGCAGCGGCGCTGGTGGTGGGTTTGTTCGGTTGGGCCTTGAAGGAAAAACTTTCACATATGGTCTGTATTGTGGGGGTGGTTGGTGCTGCGCTGCTGTCCGTACATGTGTTCATACAGGTGCTGCATGGCGCATCTTTTTACGGTAATTTCTGGACGTGGATGGTTGCCGGCCATTTCGTCGTTCCCGTGGGGATGATGATTGACCGCCTGACGGTCCTGATGATGATGACCGTAACCATCGTATCGGCCTGCGTGCATATCTACACCATTGGCTACATGCACGGTGACCCCGGCTATACCCGGTTCTTTTCCTACATCTCCGCATTTACATTCGCCATGCTGGTGCTGGTCATGGGTAACAGTTTCTTCACGCTGTTCTTCGGCTGGGAGGCGGTGGGGCTGTTTTCCTACCTGCTGATCGGCTTCTGGTTCAAGCGTGAGAGCGCCAACGTGGCCGCCATGAAAGCCTTTATTGTCAATCGTGTGGGTGATTTTGGTTTTGCCATTGGTATTCTGGCGGTGTGGTATTATTTCGGTACGGTTGAATACAAAGCCGTGTTTGATGCCGTACCTGCTTTTGTGGCGCAGGCATCGACGCTGCATTTTATGGGCTGGCATGTGGATGCCATCACCTTTATTTGTGTCGCCCTGTTTATCGGTGCCATGGGCAAGAGCGCTCAGGTGCCGCTGCACGTCTGGCTACCGGATTCCATGGAGGGTCCGACGCCCATCTCCGCTCTGATCCATGCCGCCACCATGGTGACAGCCGGTGTCTTCATGGTGGCGAGACTGTCGCCCATGTTCGAGTTCTCCACGACGGCGCTGGCGATGGTGACCGTGGTTGGTGCCATCACCACATGGCTGTGCGCCACCATTGCCCTGGTGCAAAATGACATCAAGCGGGTGATCGCCTATTCCACCTGTTCGCAACTTGGCTATATGTTTGTCGCCTGCGGTGTATCGGCTTATTCGGTGGGTATCTTCCATTTAATGACGCACGCTTATTTCAAGTCGTTATTGTTCTTGGGGGCGGGTTCCGTCATCCATGCTGTGATGGCCGATCAGGATATCCGCCGCATGGGGCAACTGCGCAAATACATGCCCGTCACTTATATCACGATGCTGATCGGCGCATTGGCATTGTCCGGTATTCCTCCCTTTGCCGGGTACTGGTCCAAGGATTTGATTATTGAAGCGACCGCCGTGCGCGGTATGGGATGGGTTAGCGAGCTTGCCTACTGGTCGGTATTGACCAGCGTATTCATGACCGCCTTTTATACCTTCCGCATGTTTTTTCTTACCTTCCACAATTCGGATCGGGTACCGGAGGGAACCAGAGCACACCTGCATGAATCGCCCAAGGTAATTACTGTACCGCTGATAATCCTGGCTGTTGGCGCGGCACTGGCTGGCTGGTGGGGGGCGGATATCCTGCATATTTCCAATGTGGAAACAGCCAAAAATTTCTTCGGGAACAGTATTTTCGTGATGGATGCACACAATCCACTATTACGTCTGGAAGAGGTGGAGCATTCCGCCGGCAGTCACTTTTGGCTGGAATACGGCGCTCTTGTGCTGGCACTGGCGGGGATTGCGGTGGCCTGGTTGATGTATTTTCGTGAAACCGTATATCCGGCACGTCTGGCGGCAAAATTCCCCGGCCTTCACCGCTTTTTGTTGAACAAGTGGTGGTTTGATGAAATGAACTGGAAGATACTCGTTATGCCCGCACGAAATTTTGGGACGTTTCTTTGGAAGAGGGCCGACCTGGCAATGATTGACCGCGGCCTGATCCACGGTGGCATCGTTGGGGGCGTACTTGCGGGCGTGAGGCGGATGCGGGCAGTGCAGAGCGGCATGGTTTACCACTACGCCTTTGCCATGGTGATCGGTGTGTTTGTACTGCTGACTTACCTGATCGTGAAGGGATAGGGGGGGAAAGGAGCGCATGGAGCTTAACAACGTGATGTCTTTCCCTATTCTGACATGGAGCATCTTCCTGCCGGTGGCGGGGGCTATCTTTATTTGGCTATTCGTGCGTGGAGAAGCTGCGGCGCGCTGGGCGGCGCTGGTGGTATCCGTGGCGACGTTCCTGCTTACGCTGCCGCTGTGGATATATTTTGATAATTCGACGGCACATATGCAATTCGAGGAATTCCACCCGTGGATTTCCGCATTTCATATCAATTATCACTTGGGTGTGGATGGTATATCCATGCCGTTCATTCTACTGACCAGCTTACTGACAGTGGTGTGCATTGTATCCGCATGGGAATGCATCAAGACACGCGTTAAGGAATATATGATTGCTTTTCTGGTGATGGAGACGACGCTGATTGGCGTATTTTCTGCACTGGACGGCATGCTCTTTTATTTCTTTTGGGAAGCCATGCTGATCCCGATGTTTTTAATTATCGGCGTGTGGGGCGGCAACAACCGCGTGTATGCCACGGTCAAGTTTTTCTTGTATACGCTGGCTGGTTCCGTACTGATGTTGATTGCGCTGCTGGCCATGTATTTCAAAGCCGGGCATACCTTCGATATTCAGGCGTTGATGGCTTATCCATTCGACTTCCAGTGGCAATTCTGGATATGGATCGGGTTCTTCGTGGCTTTTGCCGTCAAGGTACCGATGTGGCCAATACATACATGGCTTCCTGATGCGCATACCGAGGCACCAACGGCGGGTTCGGTGATCCTGGCCGGTATCCTGCTGAAGATGGGCGCATACGGATTCCTGCGCTTTTCACTGCCGATTTGCCCTGACGCATCGCAATATTTTGTGCCGCTCATGGTGGTGTTGAGCCTGATTGCCATCATCTACATCTCGCTGGTGGCCATGATGCAACAGGATATGAAACGCTTAATCGCTTATTCATCCATTGCGCATATGGGGTTTGTTACCCTAGGTACCTTCATGTTCACGCAAGAAGCGATGGAGGGTGCGATCTTTGGTATGATCAGCCACGGTTTTATCGCTTCCGCTTTATTCCTCTGCGTGGGTGTGCTCTATGATCGTATGCACACGCGTGAGATCGCGGCCTATGGCGGCGTGGCCAATGTCATGCCTGTGTTCGCGGCTGTGACCCTGTTGTTCTGTATGGCCAATGTGGCGTTACCGGGGACCTCCGCATTTATCGCCGAGATTATGGTGTTGATCGGCACCTTTTCTGCAGATCATTTGTACAGTTTTGTCATTTCCACCAAATGGGTGGCGGTACTGGCGGCGAGTAGCGTGGTACTTTCCGCCTGCTATACCCTGTGGATGTACAAGCGCGTCATCATGGGCAAGCTGGTCAAGGACGAGGTGAAGGTCATGAAAGATATGACGGTACGGGAGTTTGCCTTCTTCGCACCCTTGATCGTTCTGGTGGTATGGCTTGGACTGTATCCGGTTCCGGTGCTCGACGTGCTGCATTCCTCGGTCTCTCATCTGATTGCGCAGGCAACGACGAGTAAATTGCCCGCCGCACATGCGTTGGCTCAGATTCAGATGATGCAGCAAATTGTGAATCCCTGAGGCTGATGTGATGACACAGATAAACTTTCCGCTTCCCAATATTGCGCCGCTCGTCCCCGAGATATTCGTGGCCGTAATGGCCATGGCTATTTTACTGTGGGATCTATTTTTACCGAAAGGACAAAAGAAATGGAGCGGCTACGTGGCCATGCTGACCTGTGTGACGGCAGCGATATTGACCCTCAGGTTGGCCAGCCCCGGTACACATTACGCTTTTTATGGCTTCTTTATCCTCGATCCTTTTGCCAGCTATGCCAAGCTGTTGATTTACGCCGGGACGTTTTTCGGTGTCGTGTTGAGTCTGGATTATATGAAGGATGAGCCCAATACGGGTGAGTATTATTCCCTGATGCTGTTTGGCACCCTGGGCATGATGCTCATGGCTTCTGCACCGAACTTTGTCACCCTGTACCTGGGGTTGGAGCTGATGGCCTTGTCCACCTATGTGTTGGTGGGATACCAGCGCGACGTGTTGCGTTCTTCCGAGGCGGCGCTGAAATACTTCATTCTGGGTTCGCTGGCCTCTGGTTTCCTGTTGTACGGTATCAGTTTTATTTATGGCGTGACGGGTACGTTCGATTTTGTCAAGGCGGGTGTCGGTATTATTTATGCGGGCCCGGATGCGCATTTGGCGCTGATGCTGGGGCTGGTTTTCCTGCTTGCGGGCATGTGTTTCAAGGTTTCGATTGCGCCCTTCCACATGTGGACGCCGGATGCCTACGAAGGGGCGCCTACACCCATCACCGCATTTATGTCCATTGGTCCGAAAGTGGCCGGGCTGGTGGTTTTTATTCGCGTATTGGCGGACGTATTGCCTGCATTGCAAGCGGATTACACCATCATCCTGACATGGTTGGCGGTGCTGACCATGGCCGTAGGCAATCTGGCAGCCATTGCCCAGCGCAATATCAAGCGCATGCTGGCCTATTCGACCATTGGACATATCGGTTTTGCCATGCTCGGCATGATTGCCGCCAATGCGGATGGCTATGCGGGCGTACTGGTGTATATGACCGTCTATCTGTTCATGAACATGGGGGCATTCGCCATTATCATTTTGATGCGCCGTGACGGCATTCAGGGCGAGCTTATCGATGACTTCGCGGGCCTTTCGAGGGTCCATCCCGGCTATGCCCTGGCCATGGGCTTGTTCCTGTTCTCGCTCGCCGGGATTCCATTTTTAGGTGGTTTCTGGGCCAAATATGTGGTGTTCATGGCCGTTGTAGAGGCCGGGCATCTATACCTGGCATTGACGGCGCTGCTGTTTTCCGTTGTGGGGGCATTTTATTATATCCGCGTGGTCAAATACATCTATTTTGATGAGGAACGGGTGGCATTCGATTTTGCGGAAAGCCGTTTAATGCAAGCGACAGTCGTGGTGACGGCCATTGCCGTCGTTGCGTTGGGTCTGTTCCCTGGTCCGATGATTAATATCTGCAAGGCGGCAATCAACGGCATGATCTGATTGTAAACAGGCGCCCGTAGCTCAGCTGGATAGAGCATCAGGCTTCGAACCTGAGGGCCGGG
>CAZUWV010000032.1:0-14765 GCA_964624255.1 uncultured Zetaproteobacteria bacterium | reverse complement strand
ATGAAAGCCGTTGGGAGATAAGAAATCTACAACGTACAGTGACGAAGATGGGATAAGGGTTTCTATCTTGGAGTTGCTTTGTAGTGCCAAGGAGATAATCTATTAATCTTAACATGTTGAAATATAAGGGTTATTTAAAATATAATGACAAAGATGGGCTATGCTATAAGGGGGCAATATTCAATGCTGATCAACAGAC
Organism: uncultured Zetaproteobacteria bacterium; assembly: GCA_964624255.1. Classification (GTDB taxonomy): domain Bacteria; phylum Pseudomonadota; class Zetaproteobacteria; order Mariprofundales; family Mariprofundaceae; genus JAUZQZ01. The sequence continues at coordinate 14,566 of CAZUWV010000032.1, read as the reverse complement.
GCTGAATAGTTACCCATTTTTTTGGCTAACATCGGAGAATAGGGGTACCCCCCTGGGAAGGAGAGGGCGTGGCCCATGGATAACGTGATTTAACGGCGGCTGGCGTGCAGATCGGAAGGCTGCATACCGAACATGATGTGCAGGAACGGTTGGCCAAAGAATTTATTACCCTGCATCATCGCTTGCACTATCTGTTCCTTGGTGTGCGCCATGAGATTCTTGACTTCCATCATGGTCTTCATCTTCGCCCTCTTCTGCGCCGGTGTTAGCGATTTCATTCCCTTCAGTATCTTCATTTGTGCCATCATGTGCTTTTTGATGAGAGGGAACGGAGCATAGCCGGTTTTAACTGGTGCCAGCACCAGTCCCTTGGGGCTCACACGGTAAGGCGGCACCATTAAATGTATCGTCATCCCGCGTGGGTTTACCCCGCCGTCGAACTGGAGCTTGTGGTTATTGCTGCGGACAGTCTCGCCCACCATCACATGAACAAGTTGCCTGTCATTGACCAGTTTGCCATTGCGGTAAATTTTGCCAACACCCCAGAATCCGGCGTAGACAAATTCTGTTGGCATCAAACGTGTTCCGATATTCGTTGCGCCATGCATTAGATGGTTGGTCACTACGCCACCGAAGAACGGATACCCCATCCCGTGAGAAAGTGCCTTCTTGCTTACCACGCGGTAGGTGAATCTCCCGTCCGGGCTCTTGAATGTCGCCTCAAAATCAACCTTGTCCCTGGTTCTGGCACCATCAATGGCCGTCGCATCCACCAGTTTCATCCTGACACTACCGACACCTTTCTCCATCCAGTCGCTGAAAGGCGTGGCATGATTCACAAAGGTATACTTTCCGTTTTTCGACCTACGCAGACTGGGAGGGATGCCAATCAATGGAAACGGTGCCTGCTCAAAACCGATGGGATGCGCCGGGTTACCGAAAACGGCAGGGTCCAGAAAACGGGGGCCGGGGAGTATCCAGTGGGTGCTCGTATCCTTCTTTACCAAACTGACCCTTAGCGGTCCACCGAGCAGACCTGGCGGGTTTGCGACCATGGCATGGCTCTTGGTGTAGGCATACAAACCAACGCGGGGCAGGGATTTATCCATGCGTACCGGCAGAAATGGGCCCTCACCCCTCGCTGCATGCCCTTGGTGCGGCCTTTCGCCCCCGGAAATATAACGGGGGGGGGCCGTAGCATGATGCGTGTGACTACCTATGTCTTTAATGGCGCCTGTGCGCATAAATGTCAGTCTGCCCGGCCCCACGGAGACATCGATTCCCATTGTTGTGCCAGACAACGTAATAGCTACGCCTCGCGGATTGTGCAAACTCATCATCACGCCGCCGATAATGGCGGACAACGAACCTCGCGTGACAGAGAAAGCGCCATTCAGGTCATTCAGTGAATGCGCTCCGGTCACGACGCCAGTTCCCTTAAAGTTGGATATGCCGACACCCAGAAACTGGAATCCCTTAATGTTATAGGTAGCAACCTTGCCACCAAGCGTCGCGGTTGCGGTCCCGGTCTGATAGCCGAGGCCTGCGGCGGCATACGTCAGGTTCACGCTGATGTTCCCTTCTGCCGCCTGTGCCAAACCTGGCGAATATATCCATATAGACAGAGCCAGAAGGCCTAATGTGGCTCCACGGAATAAACTATTCGTCAGCGTTGTAAGTAAGTTTGTTATAGAAAAATACCTGTCATTGGTTCTTTGATTCATCCCGCTTCTCCCTGGCGTATCATCTGAATCCCGCAAATACTCATGTGTTGTGAGCAAGCCCCTATTGAAAATGGAACAGCGATTAGGCGCTGCAGAGGGCGTTTTCTTACATCAAGGGCGATGATGGCGGGAATAGTTCAGACTGATGCAGATTTGGAAAGCCTCCGTTCCTTTCTTGCGCGGATACGAACCTTCTTGTCATCCATGGCATGGGCATCCCGCGCCTTTTTTGGCAAAGAGCGGTAAATCTCCACCCGGTCGCCATCGCGCAGTCCAGTTTTCATCGTTACCAGTTTTCCCAGTACACCAACCTTGTGAGCGGGCAGATCGATTTCGGGATGCTTTTCGAGAAGGTGGCTCATGGATATGGCCTCCTCCACCGTTGTACCATCGGGAACATCCATCTCCTCCAGCGTCTGCTTATGCGGGAGCGCGTAAGCTACCGTGATATTCATGTATCCTTCCTGAGGTATAAAGCCATGGCTCGTTTCTCGAAAACATGCGCCATAGTCATGCAGGCATGCCCGAAAATCGGCGAAGCTACCATGCCCAGCATCATGCTCCTGAACTCAAACTCGATGGAAAAATGGATGCGGCACGCATGCTCTCCTGTTTCCTCGAACGACCATACGCTCTCCAGAAAGCGGAATGGTCCCTCCAACAGGCGAATCTCAACGCGCTCGTTTGGTACGAATCGATCTATAGTTTGGAATGCTTGCCGAATACCCTTAAAATCAGCTACTAATTCCGCAGTTAGTGCATTATCCTGCCGCGAAAGAACATGCGCATCTGCCACCCACGGTAAAAATTCCGGGTAAGCGGCAATATCCATCACCACACCGAACATATGTTCAACAGGGCAGACAAGTGAACGTACATCATCATAGCTGGGCACTAGTTTTTTCCTGAGCCACTATCCTGCGGGGCATACGGATTCTTCGTTACTAAAAATATCAGGCGAACCGGTATACCAGGAAGGTCAAAACGTTTGCGGAAATCGTGCGCCAGATAGCGACGATATGTTTGTCTCATCGCACCGGGACGGTTACAGAATATCTTGATAGCAGGTGGGCTCGTCGCGACCTGGGTGCAATATTTCATGCGCACTGCGGCTCCATCATCGCTGGGAGGCTGCTGCTTCTCCTGCGCTGTCGCGAGCCAGCGGTTCAGCTCCCCCGTATTCAGCATTCTCCGGTTTCGCCGGGCTGCCTCCACCGCATGTTTCAATAATCCCTTCACGCCCTTACCTTGTTTTGCGGCGATACGAAACACAGGGATATCCGCGAGGCCGCGCATGCGGAAATCCAGGCGTTCGGCGTAGCATTTCCATGCCTCGTCATCCATCAGGTCAACCTTGTTCACCGCGACCAGCAACGCACACCCCTTTTCCTGTGCCAAAGCCATCAGGCGCATATCCTGCTCAGCAACATCTTCGCTGCCATCCAGCAGTAGCATGGCGGCATCGGCGCGTGCGAATGCCTGTTGCGCTTTCACGCGCGCCACGAACTCAATCGCATCCCTGATACGCGCATGTCGTCGCTGCCCCGCCGTATCCACCAGGCGTACAATGCCTTTTCCTTCCTTATCCACATAAGGCATATCCGCATCCACGGCATCGCGTGTGGTCCCGGCCCTGGAGCTGACTACCATTCGTTCCCGGCCCAGCCATGCATTGATCAGCGTAGATTTTCCAACGTTCGGACGACCCACGACAGCCAGACTGGCAAGGATATTACTCTTCGATTTGCGGCTCACACACCGTACGGGCAGGTGTTGACCCAGAATATCCTTCAACTGACGGACACCGTGTCCGTGCAATGCGGATACCGCGACAGGATCGCCCATGCCGAGGGAAAAGAACTCTACGACTATATCCGGATTTTCCGCCTTGTTGACCACCAAAACCACATCCATATTCTGGCGGCGTAGCTTGTCTGCTATTGATTGGTCCGCCGGTACCAGCCCCGCTTCACCGTCTACGACGAACACCACCACATCGGCCACATCCAGCGCGGCTTCCACCTGCCGTTCAATCCCGGATTGCATGTCATCGTGATCGTCCTGGCCCATGCCTCCAGTGTCCACCAGCGTTACCATCCGATCGCCCAGTCTCCATTCAGATTCCAGACGGTCCACGGTCACACCAGGCCTGTCTCCGACAATGGCTTTCCGTTGTCGTATCAGGCTGTTGAATAAAGTGGATTTTCCAACATTGGGGCGACCAACGATCGCAATAACAGGAAAGGTCTCACCCATCAGAAAGATATCATCATCGAATCAGGTAGAGGCCACCCAAATTGTTGCGAATCAGGATACCATCTGAAACAGCAATCGGTGCCCGATCCAGGCGGCCTGGAAGGCCCAAGACCCCACTTTCTCGCCCATCAAGTGTCAGTGCATAAACGCGCCCGCGATCATCGCCGACAAACAGGTGGTTTTTCCATAAAGCAGGTCCAACCAGTTCTTCATCACTTAATTGTTCCCGCCACAGCGTTGCCCCGCTGGATATATCCAGCGAAACGACGGCGCCATGGCTGGTTGCTGCGAGCAGACGCCCGCCCTGGACAATGGGTGTGGATTTCAGCGATAGCTGCCGTTGCCACCGCTGTTGACCGTCGCTGACCGTCAAGGCCATTGTATCTCCCTCATAGAACGACACAATCAGGAGGTTCCCGACCAACACGGGATCGGCGACTGGAACCTTCATTTGACTTAAAGTCATGGCATTCATATCCAGCATCAGTTGCCGCCGCCAAATCAGATCACCTGAATCCGTCCTTAGCGCCACCACATCACCATCGGTAAAGATGGCGTAAACGATCTTGCCGGATACGCACGGCGAAGGCCCATGGCGCATGGTCATGCCGCCCATTTGCCCTGCGAAACTCCAGCGCTTTTTACCTTTGGGAGAAAAACGGTAGATATGGCTATCGGCAGTCTGTATCATAAAACCATGGCCTGCTTTAACCGGGTGACCAAGCATGACCGAAGATAATCGTCGCCGCCACAGAATACGGCCAACCCGTGGATTGATGCCATAGAGGGTTCCATTTACATCGCTGAGTACTACCAACGTCGGATTCAACGCCAGAGCCCCGGATTCACAGGCCGATTCAATAGCGATACGGCGCAATTCATTGCCGTGCAAATCATAAACGCGCACATACGCATCCCGCCCGCCGATAACGATATCATTCCCCGCCAGAGCAGGCTGAGAAAACCCTGCTGGCGACATGGGATGACGCTGATCCACATCCACGACCCAGGCCATATCCAGGCTGGAGATCGTCCCCGCTGCCGGCACGTTTTTATCCTTCGTCGGAATATTCTTCTGAATCTTTGGCGTCGAAGCACAAGAAGCCAGCATTAAAAGGCTCAGCATCCAGACGGTAAAACTGCGGCAATCGCATCTCATGAGTCAGGAGCACCCGCACTGGAAGAATCCTTGAGTTCGGCCAAACGTTTTTTGATACGTTGCCTCAGCACCGCATCGTGCGAGGCAGTGCCTAGCGCCTGTTTGAGATACGATATGCGATCTGTATTGTTGTCAGCTATTTCAGCCATCAAATAATGGCGCAACTGCTCATAATCCGCACCCATGGATTTGGCCAGGACGCTTTTGGCCTTTACCTTTTCGTTCTTGCGCAGGTACGCCTGGGCCAAATCAAGCCGGGCCTGCCAAGCCATTTCTCGATCGGGGGCGCCATGCGCAAGTAATGCCGTAAGATGCTGGACATCATGTGCCCGGTCCACTTTGGCTAGCAAAATTTGGGCGAGACCCGCATAGGCAGTATCGCTATAGTCCTTAACGACCTTTGCCAGCAAGGCGCTTTTGGCATCCACATTCGCTACGTTTAAGGCCTGATAGTAAAGCGTAGCAGCCGATGCGCGCTGCGTGGCAGTATGTTCTCTCCACAGGCTGACACCTACAATGACAAGCAGCAGGGCAGCAACGCCAGCTATTATTTTTTGCTGGTTCTTCTGAGTCCATGCGGCCAGATGTGCCGAACGCATATCGCGTTTCAACGCATCCAGGTCCCCATGGCTCGCGTCAACCGGACTTGGCTGCCTATTTTTTTTCGCCGGACTGGTCACTTTATTTTCCTCCCTAACCTGCATTATTCATAAATTCTGGCATGCCCTTGCTTGTTCCTCTGTTCGCAACGAATCCCTCGTCGGTCGTCCGTATGCATGGCTACGGCCTCCTTCCTTGGGATCCGTTGCGAACAAAGGCCCGGCGCAATCATCATGGCGATTCATGAATAATGCAGGCTAAGTTGTCATGCAGGCTGCAACCTAATGACGACTTCACAAGAAGTCACCAGAACACCTGCCTGCGTGCAACGCGCAGTCGGACAGGCGGCCTTTTTACGGGAAAATCGCCACAATAATCGCGAGGCATCCAGTCTTCTCGCTAGGACTTATAGCGCGGCAATGCTCTCAAGCACATTCTTCTTCCCGAATAAACGCTTTTTGCGACTTACGCCCCATCATAACTCGCAACACGCTATGCACCAGGGCAGCCATCGGAATGGCAATAAATACGCCCAGAACGCCCCATAAACTGCCGAACACCAGAATAGCCACGATAATTGCAATAGGATGGATATTCACCACTTCAGAAAATAGCCATGGTACCAGCAAGTTGGCATCCAGTGCCTGCACCACACCGTAGGCAATCAAGACGTACAGGGTAGCATCGGTGACCCCCCACTGGAAAAATGACAACAACACGACCGGTATCGTCACTACGGCAACACCCACAAAAGGTATCCATACTGAAATACCGGTCAGCGCACCCAATAGCAGTGCATATTGGTGTCCGAACCACCACAAAACCAGCCATGTTATCACGCCGACTACGCACATTTCCCAAAATTTGCCACGAATATAGTTCCCTATCTGGGTATCCACCTCGCTCCAGACTCTGTTCAGCAATAGTCGCCGACATGGCAGAAAACGCTGCCCCCACGCGATCAAGATTTTCTTATCCTTAAGCAGAAAGAATACCAGGACCGGCACCAGAACCGCATAAACCAGCAGGGTAATTAGCCCCGGAATGGAAGCCAGCGAAAAGGAAAAAACCGCCGCCCCCCAATCCTGCAATTTACCCGCTGCGAGTAATACCAGATGCTGGACATAATCCGGATTTATCCAACCGGCATACTGGTGCTGCAGCGTATGTAGCAAGTCGCGCAGGCTGGACACATAATGAGGGGCCTGGGCGATCAGGCGCCCAACCTGAGCGCTGAGCAGCGGCACAACAGCCAGTAAGGCGACCAGAATAAACAGGATGGCGCCTGTACCCACCAGGAAAATACTGAGCAGACGCGGTATTCGGCAATGTTCCAGCATGTCCACAATTCCGTCCAATACATAAGCCAGAGCAATGGCCGCGAGAACGGGCTCGAGCGTATTTCCAAATAGCGCCAATAACCCGAACAACACAAGAAGGGAGAGCATCAGCGCAACCATTTCGGCATCCGCCAGTTGCCTCTCCATCCATAATTTTAGGGCTTGCAACGATCCTTCCCGCTTCCAGACCACCCCAAAGCGACGAGTATTATTGATACCAGCGTAGCGAGTAAATCCAGCACAGCACTAATACCATGCCACATCCCGAAGGCGGCCCTTTGGGGATCGCCCGGTGGTAACGCATCAATCGAACCCATGGCCGATTTTAGGGTTTCCATGATTGGTGCCAGCAAGAATTCATTCGTGGCCACCAGACATGCTACCGCGCCCAGCATCATCCAGCGCCGACGTCCCGCGCACCTCTTCCACCAGAACATCGCGATAGCCAATAGCAGAATCAGGATGCCGCGATTGGCAATATGAAAAATGATACCGGCCAAATGTCCCGCCTGCGCCTGGCTATTCAGATTGACGAACAATACAGGCGCGACCACATCACCCGGCACAACCAGCAGCGCCAGAACCAGTGCCAGAGACAGGCGTACCGCGCCCGCCCGTAAGCAAGCCAGCTTAAATATAGCGGACATTCTGAATCTCGTATTCCCATTCACCGCCGGGAGCCTGCACAATGGCCGCGTCGCCGATCTTCTTGCCAATCATTGCACGAGCGATGGGCGAGGTGATGGATATTTTGTTCTGCTCGATACTAGCCTCATCCACGCCCACAATCTGATACTCCACTTCCGCGCCAGAATCCAGCTCAACCAGGTCCACCGTGGCACCAAACACGACCTTGCTCGAATGAATGCCGGGTGGATCAATAACCTGGGCGCGCGCCAGCTTGTCCTCAAGCTCACTGATACGACCCTCATTGAAACCCTGCTCTTCCTTGGCCGCATGATACTCGGCATTCTCGGACAAATCGCCATGCGCCCGGGCTTCCGCGATGGCCTCGACAATCCGGGCCCGCTTTTTACCCTTCAGAAATCTAACTTCTTCCCGCAATGCCTCAGCGCCTTGCTTGGTCATTGGAACTCGTTCCACTTGTTCTACCTCCGTGATGTTGCAGATAGCTTTGAATGCTTTTGACTTCCATCATGTCCGCAGAAGCCGCGATGGCATGAGCCGCCGCCAACCCCCCCGCCATGGTGGTAAAATAGGGGATGGCCTTTTCTAGCGCTGCCCGTCTGATGGATTTCGAATCAGTGATGGCTTGAGTCCCTTCAGTCGTGTTGACAATAAGGTCGACTTCGCCGGAAAGCAAACGGTCAACGATGTGTGGGCGCACACTATCGATCACTTTAGCCACATGCGAGCTCGCAACGCCGGCCGCCTGGAGCGCAGCATTTGTCCCTGTCGTGGCCAGTACCTCAAACCCTGCCGAGGCAAGTTTCCGTCCCAGTTGTACGGCTGCTTCCTTGTCTGCATCGCGTACCGAAATAAAAGCCCGGCCGCTATCGGGAAGTCGTAAGCCCGCCCCCAGTTGTGCCTTGTTGAACGCGGTGGGAAAGTCGCTCGCAATCCCCATGACTTCACCCGTGGATTTCATTTCCGGTGATAACAGCGGGTCAACGCCGCGAAACTTGGCGAACGGAAAGACTGCCTCCTTCACCGCACGGTATGTTTCGGGTTGTGGCACATCATCCAGGCCCAAATCATCAAGGCTTTGTCCAGACATAATACGCGCAGCCATCTTCGCCAGCGGTACGCCCGTTGCCTTGGACACAAAGGGAACGGTACGGCTGGCGCGCGGATTAACCTCCAGTACATATAAATCATCACCCTGCAGGGCAAACTGGATATTCATTAAACCTTTCACATTCAGGGCCAGACCCAGCACCTCCGTCTGGCGCCGGACCTCGGCAACGGCGCCAGAGGAAATTGAGTGCGGTGGCAGGCAACAGGCCGAGTCGCCCGAATGCACGCCTGCCTCTTCAATATGTTCCATAATGCCGCCAATTACCACCCGTTCCCCATCGCAAAGGGCATCTACGTCCAGCTCGATAGCCTGGTTCAGGAAGCGATCCAGCAGTACCGGGTGGTCCGGACTGACGCTGACCGCCTCTCTCATGTAACGCAGTAATTCGCGCTCATCATGCACAATCTTCATAGCACGGCCACCCAATACATAGGACGGGCGGACCACAACGGGATAGCCAATCTTTGCCGCTATACTAAGCGCCTGAGCCACGGACCGCGCTGTGCCGTTCTCCGGCTGTAGAAGCCCCAGTTCGTGCAGCAATCGCTGGAAGCGCTCTCGATCTTCGGCCAGATCAATCATATCCGGGCTGGTGCCGATAATCGGCACACCTGCGGCTTCCAGGCCTGCCGCCAGCTTTAGCGGTGTTTGACCGCCGAACTGGACGATTACACCCCCCGGTTTTTCAATGTCAACAACCGCCATGACATCCTCAAAGGTTAACGGCTCGAAATACAACCGATCAGACGTGTCATAATCGGTGGAAACTGTTTCGGGATTGCAGTTGACCATAATACTCTCGTAACCATCTTCGGAAAGAGCAAATGCGGCGTGTACGCAGCAGTAGTCGAATTCAATACCCTGGCCGATGCGGTTCGGGCCACCGCCCAACACCATAATCTTCTTGTTATCTGTCGGCCTCGCCTCACATTCCTGCTCGTAGGTGGAATATAAATACGGCGTATGTGCCTCAAATTCGGCGGCACAGGTATCCACTCGCTTGAATACGGGTACTACGCCCGCATCCGTTCTCGTCCTGCGAATATCGCCTTCATCCGCATCCAACAACTGTGCCAGACGCATATCGGACAAACCTTCGCGCTTGGCCGTCTGCCATTCATCCCCCGTTAATGCGGATACATCCCTGCCCACAAACGACTGCTCCAGTGTGACAACGGCGGCAATCTCACGTATAAACCAAGGGTCGATCCATGTCGTTTCATGAATCCTCACTTCCGTCCAGCCATATCTCAATGCTTCACCCAGCCACCATAATCGTTCCGCACCCGGTACAGCCAGTTTTTCTTGCAGGAATACATCCCTCCGGACATCGTCCCCGATACTCTCCGGTATCATTTTATCAAAACCGCACGTGCCGGTTTCCAGTCCCCGCATGGCCTTACCCAGCGATTCAGTGAATGTGCGTCCAATGGCCATGACTTCACCGACTGATTTCATCTGTGTGGTTAAACGGCAATCGACACCGTCGAATTTTTCGAAGTCGAAGCGCGGCATCTTGGTGACGACATAATCCATGGTTGGTTCAAAAGCGGCGCAAGTCTCACCGGTAATGTCATTACGAATCTCATCCAGCGTATATCCGACGGCAAGCCTGGCTGCGATTTTGGCGATGGGGAACCCGGTCGCCTTGGAAGCCAGCGCCGAAGAGCGTGATACACGCGGATTCATCTCAATGATGATCAGGCGACCATCTTTGGGGCTGACGGCGAACTGCACATTGGAACCACCCGTCTCAACGCCGATTTCGCGCAGACAGGCAATCGAGGCATCGCGCATGCGCTGATATTCCTTGTCGGTCAATGTCTGGGCTGGTGCCACAGTAATCGAATCGCCGGTATGCACACCCATCGGATCGATATTTTCGATGGAGCAGATAATGACGCAGTTATCGTTTACATCCCGCATCACCTCCATTTCGAATTCCTTCCAGCCAATCATGGATTCCTCAACGAGAATTTCATCGGTCGGGCTGGCCTCAAGCCCGGAGGCGGAGATTTGCTCAAGTTCTTCAGGATTGTAGGCAATACCGCCGCCAGAGCCGCCCAGCGTAAAGCTGGGCCGGATAATCAGTGGATAGCCAATATCCTCGGCAAGTATCCTTGCTTCCTGTATGGAATGCGCAAAACCGCCGCGTGCCATGTCAAGACCGATACGGTCCATAGCCTTTTTAAACTGCTCCCGGTCCTCAGCCTTATCAATCGCCTGCGGCTGCGCACCGATTAGACGGACATTAAACTTCTCAAGAATCCCGTGTTTATTCAGGCTCAATGCGCAATTGAGTGCCGTCTGACCGCCCATGGTTGGTAACATTGCATCCGGTCGTTCTTTTTCAATGATTTTAGCCACCACCTCCCATGTTACCGGCTCAATATACGTTGCATCAGCAAAATCGGGATCGGTCATGATGGTCGCCGGGTTAGAGTTTACCAGGATCACGCGAAAACCATCCCCGCGTAAAGCCTTGCAAGCCTGCACACCCGAGTAATCGAATTCACAGGCCTGACCGATGATAATCGGCCCGGCACCTAGGATAAGGATTGATTTTATATCGTTACGGCGGGGCATGGGTGGATATCACTCCTTGCATTGAAGACACGAGGCGCGGCTAAGAGCCCGTCGGACTTATGGAAAATCTGCTACGCGGCGGGGAACCAGGTTAAAATATCCTGATTTCTCGTTAGATAGTTGCAACTCAGAACCTCAAAATCATGCTATTTTGATCTGGTTCCCAACCTGCTCGCTATAATCTCCATAAGTCCGACAGGTCCCTGGCACGCATCCGACAGGTGCGAAGCATACGGAACCCGGGAGCGAAAGCCTACCGTTGGCCGTACGGCTGCGTGTAGCAGGTCTGTCTACCTCCCTTTACGCCTCTCGTTACCGCCATATGGTTAAGCGACATGGAGCAAGAGAGCGGCCTGTTACAAGAGGTCTAGCCTGAACTATTCATAAATCGCCATGATGATTGCGCCAGGCCTTTGTTCGCAACGGATCCCAAGGAAGGCGGCCGTAGCCATGCATACGGACGGCCGACGAGGGATTCGGTGCGAACAAAGGAACAAGCAAGGGTATGGCCGAATGTATGAATAGTTCAGGCTAGCATCCATTACGGTCAAAGGACCGGCCTCGCCGTACACCCAAAGCTTCAGGCATTTTCCCACTTTGGCTCTCGCATGTCTGCCAGGGTTACATTGATTAATCCACGTACCGGGTCCGTGGATTCGATGACGACCTCGACCTTATCTCCCAAACCATAGTTTACGCCGCCCCTCCGGGCATGAAGACGGTGGTTGGCTTCATCCAGCACGAACACGCCGCCCAAATCATCCACGCTTAGGGAACCTTCGGCCAGTGTCGGCTCCAGTTCCACGAAGATACGTCGTTTGGTGACGCCGGAGATCATGGCCGGCATTGTCTCGCCAACATTTTTTTGATGGTATAGTGCTGCCAGCATGGCTTGCGTATCCCATTCGGCACGTTGTTGTTTGCGTTCCTGTACGGAGACATGCAGACCTGTGGATGCCAGCTCTGATGCCGGTTGTGTCTTGTCCGGATCCTGCTTGTTCAATATAGCCTTTAATCTACGATGTACGGTAAGATCAGCATAGCGACGGATGGGACTGGTAAAGTGACAATAGACGGAGTATGCCAGACCGAAATGCCCCTCATTCTCGGGGGTATAGCGGGCCTGTTGCATGGATCGGAGTACCAGGCGGTGCAGGACATGGGCGAATGGTTTTCCGCCTGATTTTTCCAGTACGAACTGCACATCACCGGGGCGCGCCTTGTTGTTGTTGTCCTTGATTTTGGGCAAACGAACAAAGATGCCAAAGGGCGTGAGAAATTCATTCAATGAATCAATAGCCTGGCGTTCCGGAGCGGGGTGTACGCGATAGAGCAGGGCGCAGTGGTGACTTTCGAGATATTCGGCGACAGCGGTATTGGCAGCCAGCATCATTTCCTCAATCAAGTGGTGAGCGACATTACGCTCGTCCGAACCCATGGCCGTGACGCGCCCCTCGTGCAGTACGGCACGCACCTCCGGAACATCCAGATCGAGAGCGCCGCGGCGTTTGCGGTGCTGGTCCAACTTGTGGTACAAACGGGTGGCATGATCAAGCATGTCGCGAATTCTTGTGGTGGCGACAGCCTGTTCATCCCGCCCATCCATCCATTTAGCCGCCTGGGTATAGGTCAAGCGGACCCACGAATGGATAACGGCCTCATACACCTGAACAGCACGACGACGACCTGTCGCGTCAAAGCGTATACGCACGGCCATAGCCAGCCTTGGTACACCAGGGTTAAGCGAGCACAGACCATTGGAAAGCTTCTCTGGTAGCATGGGAATCACACGATCCGGAAAATAAAACGAATTTCCCCGCGCCAGTGCTTCTTCATTGAGTGCTGTGTCGGGCCGCACATAATGTGCCACATCGGCAATGGCAACCCACGTTTCAAAACCCTCACCGCGCGGTAATACGCAGACCGCATCATCGAAATCCCGTGCATCTGCACCATCAATCGTGACGAAAGGTAAATGCCGTAAATCCATGCGGCCATCCATGTCTTTTTCACTGACACTGCCAGAGAGAAGGTTGGCCTCAGCCAGAACATCTACGGGAAAATCGACTGGTAACTGCTGCTCCGCAGCGATAAGGTCGATGAGGCGTTCCGGATTCAGGTCATTGCCCAGCACTTCCAGTATTTTGCCGCGCAAGGGATTTGTTCCTCGCTGAATTTGTAGGCGTACCCAATCCTTGTCATGCGCGCCCCCGGCATCGCGAGCTTTCACCAGAATAGTTTGCGGCATTTTGCGGGATCGCGGCTGCACCAGCCCGATACCACCCTGGAGTATGAACTGGCCTACCAGTAAGGCGTGTGCTTCCTTGACGATACGAACCAGTTCGGCTGATTCGCGGCCGCGACGGTGAGTAGCGCGCACTTCCACGATATCACCATGCATCAGGGGCCGCATTTCTTCATGGGGCAGGAAAAGCCCTTTCTCCCGTCCTTCCACATCCACAAACCCGAAACCGTCGGGATGCGCTGACACCGTGCCCGCCCATATTTTTTCAGATTCGGGGCGGGCCGGCCGGGATGTATGTGCGCGGCCTCTCTTCGCGGGCGGTTCTTCTCCGGAAGTATGTCTTCGCGACTGCTTCTCTGGCCACTTTTGATGCTCGTGGCGCTTGCTATTCTTTCTTGACACTATATTGCTCCATCCTATGATTGCGCGCCTCTTGCAGAGGAAATTCGGGGTCAGATTTTATATCAACGCGTCGTCTGACGTATTTATTTGATTTGTACGCAGTACAAGATCTGACCCCATGTTCCCTTCATGCCGAGGTGGCGGAATTGGTAGACGCGCTGGCTTCAGGTGCCAGTGACCATTACGGTCGTGCTGGTTCGACTCCAGTCCTCGGTACCAGTCGGTAGTCTAACGTAGTCTAACACGGTATCATAAGTCCCGCAAATTGCGGGACTTTTTCCTTGCATGTTGTCTAATAGTGTCTAACACAATAGCATACAATAAACAGTTACTTTGGGTGCTGTTTCCGACGCATGCAAAACGAGCACCCAATAGACGGGGTTTATCGACAGAGGAAGAACTTCACAACACATAACGGAGATGGCTATCAAGAACCTCCGGGGAAGGGAAACCGCATAGCCGCATTTATGATGGAAGAGGTCTCTTTGTTTATCG
>CAZUWV010000031.1:0-14908 GCA_964624255.1 uncultured Zetaproteobacteria bacterium | reverse complement strand
CGGTTCCCTGTGACTGAAATTTAAGCATTACCTCAACTTATTGAGAAGTTACGGGAAGTGGCCCAAAATATCCTCGTTGGTGTTGTATGAGGCGCGGGTTCCCACCTCAAGGTATCTACAGCCGCCTCACTTTGTTCAGTTTAAAATACGGTGCGCTACGTATGCGGTTGGAAACCGAATCGGAGGAAATCTGGAAATCAGTGGTGCGCGTGGCGCGCGAGGGTCCGGAATGATGAAATACTGGCCAGCCGCGGACTTTTCCTGGAAAAAAAACAACCGATTGAAGCCATAACTTAACGATATGATCGTGATAGCACGAACATGACAATGTCATGCACATGCCACACGAAAAGAGTAAGGTTCACTTATGAACGCATTGTGGTCGGATCGTTATCTTAATCGTGAATTGAGTCTGCTGGCATTTCATCGTCGGGTACTATCAATGGCCGAAGATACCAGCGTCCCCCTGCTGGAACGATTGCAATTCCTGTGTATCTCCAGCTCTAATCTGGATGAATTTTTTGAAGTGAGAGTGGCCGCTCTGAAACAGAAGCGAGCGCACGGGCTTAAAACGACCGGTGTCGACGGGGCGGAAATCTTTCCCTTGTTGCAGCAAATTCGGGAGCAGGTTTCCGACATGGTACAAGAGCAGTACGCAGTATTTAATCATGACCTCATCCCCGCGTTGGCCAGCGAAGGCGTCTGCTTCCTCCGTCGCGATCAATGGAACGATAATCAGCGCGCATGGTTGAAACAGCATATGCGGCAGGATCTGATGCCGGTCATCAGCCCTCTGGGGATTGATCCAGCCCACCCCTTCCCAAAGGTCGCTAATAAATATTTGCATTTTATTGTTTCTCTGGAGGGAAAAGACGCCTTTGGACGCGAGCATCGCATGGCCATCGTCCCCGCCCCCAGATCATTGCCGCGTACTATACTGCTGCCTGAGAGTGTCTCCGGCGTACCACACGGATTCGTTTTTCTGTC
Organism: uncultured Zetaproteobacteria bacterium; assembly: GCA_964624255.1. Lineage (GTDB taxonomy): Bacteria > Pseudomonadota > Zetaproteobacteria > Mariprofundales > Mariprofundaceae > JAUZQZ01. The sequence goes on along the minus strand of CAZUWV010000031.1, from coordinate 13,921 downwards.
GTCCATTATGCATGCTTTCGTGGAGGAGTTGTTTCCCGGCATGAAGGTAACGGGTTGTTACCAGTTTCGCTTGACGCGTGATACGGAATTGTATCTGGATGAAGAGGAAATGGCGGACTTGCGGCAGGAAGTAGAAGGTCGATTGCAAACCAGCCGACGTTTCGGACGAGGCGTGCGACTTGAGATCCCGGATAACTGCCCTGACGATGTCGCGGACTATCTGATCGATAAATTTGGGCTCTCTTCGGATGACGTGTTTAAGGTGGAAGGACCTGTCAGCCTTTCCCGTCTGGGTGAAGTATATAAGAAAGTGAACAATCCAAATCTTAAGTTCCGGCCGTTTGTACCCTCCATGCCCGCCGGATTGATGGAGGGGGATGATATATTCGCCTTGTTGGATAAGCGCGATATTCTGATTCACCACCCGTTTCAATCCTTTGAGCCGGTCATTAAACTGGTAGAACAGGCGGCTACTGACCCGAAGGTGCTGGCTATCAAACAAACCCTGTACCGCGCTGGTAATCATTCACGCATCGTCGACGCCCTCTGCCGTGCCGCCCGGAATGGCAAGGAAGTAAACGTGGTGGTGGAACTACGCGCCCGCTTCGACGAAGCAGAAAATCTTCATCTCTCCGAAGCCTTGCTGCAATCAGGCGCACATGTGGTCTATGGCGTGGTGGGGTACAAGGCGCATGCAAAGATGTTGGTCGTGGTTCGCCGCCAGGGCAAGCGGATTGTGCGCTATACCCACCTTGGAACAGGAAATTACCATGGCGTAACAACACGCCTGTATACCGATTTTGCACTCCTGACATCGGATCGGGAAATTGGTGAAGATGCGCACAAAATCTTTCAGGAGCTTACGGGCCTCGGGCGCGCATCCCGGCTGAAGAAGATGATTCAGGCACCATTTGATTTGCATCGAACCCTGCTTGAACATATTGACCGCGAGATAGGGTTTGTTAGTGGCGGTGGCACGGGCCGCATTATTGCGAAGATGAACGGTTTGGAGGATGCGGAAGTCATTGATGCCCTTTACCGCGCATCGCAGGCTGGCGTAAAGATTGATCTGATTGTACGCGGTATTTGCTGCCTGCGACCAGGCGTGAAGGGCATGTCGGAACATATCCGTGTACGGTCTGTTCTCGGACGATTCCTGGAACATACCCGCATTTTCTATTTCGGGCACGGCGGAAAGTCGGAAGTATTTTGTTCCAGCGCCGACTGGCTGGTGCGCAATTTGCACAAACGAGTGGAAACGGCCTTCCCTGTAACTACGCACCACCTGAAACAGCGCCTTATTCGCGAAGGTCTCCGTTATTACCTGGAGGATAATGAATCCGCCTGGCGCCTCAAAAATGACGGTTCCTACGTCCGCACCCATCCGCGGACCAATCAGTCCGGGTTCAATGTGCAAAAGATGCTGCTGAAAAATCTGGCCGTAGCGGAAAGTGAATAAGGATTTGATTGTTCGATGATGAAAGCGTAGAAAAGTGCTTCCTTATCCAGGGAACCTCTTGCAAAATTCGTGAGCGGCGATCGGCTTCCCCACGTTGGCCCCCAGGGCTTGCGTCCCGCCCTTACGGGCGTCCAAACGGCCTGCGACCTTTTTGTCCGCGCTGGGATTTCGGTTCATAGAACCGCCATGCACCTCATTCCATCCCAAAAATGGACTCAGCGTGGGATTGCCGCTCATCCATCCAGAGTTTTGCAAGAGGCCCCGGGAACATAACTTTTACGGTTCCATCATCAAACACATGCCAGTATCATCCGGCCTGTACTTTTTCTTCTGATGCAAGGCCGGATCAAGATACACTGAAGCAGAGGTGAAGATGAAATTCTGGTTCAAAACCGCGTGCAATCCCGCAATCGTGCGATGTTCCGTAAAATATGCATTGATTGTCGGTCCCGTCCTCGTAGCCATTAATCAGGGGGATGCCATTCTCGAGGGAACTGTTAACGGCGTCGGTTTATTCAAGATTGGGTTGACGATGGTAGTGCCGTACATGGTGTCTACCTTTTCCAGCGTAGGGGTTATTTGCAAAATGCGTGATACGGCCGGGAGCGATTCGTTACATTGATTATCGAGGCACTGGAAAGAGACCATCCCGAGAGGGATGCGACCGAGCAATTCATTCACGACCGTTTTGGTCTCGAATATGACGCTGACCTTCACCATTACATGCCACATCTGGTGCGCCTGTCCACGCGCGAAGGTAAATTGATCGCCGCGGTTGGCTACCGTGATGCCATTTGTCATCATTTGTTCGTCGAACGTTATTTTGATGAACCGATTGAGGTCGTGGTCAGCAGATCTGTAGGCCAGGAGATTGCCCGCCGCGATATTGTCGAGGTCGGCAACCTTGCCGATGCGCATCCCGGCGGTGCCAGGGCCGCGATTACGGCATTGACGGCGTATCTGTACGGCGCGGGCTTTCGCTGGGTCGTATTTACCGGCATCACCAAGTTACGCAACGCTTTTTTCCGCCTCGGTATTGATGCGCTCCACATCGGTGAGGCCAACCCAGACCGCCTGGAGGCGGAAGAACAACAATCATGGGGTCGTTATTATCTGGCGGGTCCTCGGGTCATGGCTGGCGACATCCACGAGGGCTACTGGGCACTGGAGTTCTCCCGCGCGGTCTTGCAACCCTTGTGGATGGAGGCTTTGGTTGAAGGGATGGAGCAAGGTAAAAAAAGGGATTTGGCATGACATCCGAAAACGACGTACTCATGGCTGTCGCGCGCCATGCCCATAAGAGTCCCGGAAAAACAGCACTGGAAGGAAACGACGCATCTCTAAGCTATGGGGAGTTTGAACGCCAGATTGACTGTCTGGCGGGCGACTTATCCGAGCGCGAGCCGGATGCCATGGGTCTGCTCATGGATAACACACCGGCATGGGTCGTGGTCGACCTGGCGGCTATGAAGACATGGATTCCGGTGGTACCCATGCCATTGTTTTTCTCCCCAGAGCAAATCGGCCATTTGATTATCAGCGCCGGTCTGGAATTGGTGTTAACCGATCGACCGGGACCGTTTCGGCAAATGCTCAAGCTGATCGGCATCGCTATTTCCGATGAAGATACTGTCGATATTGCCGGAATTCGTGTCCATTTGATGCAGCTTGAGCATGCTGCCGCATGTTCGATCCCGGATTCGGTAGCCAAGGTCACATATACGTCCGGTACCACGGGCGATCCCAGGGGTGTGTGTTTAACGCGAACGGCCATGGAAACCGTGGCGGGGTCATTGCGGTCCGCCTGCCGAGCGCAAGTGGACGACCGCCATTTGTGTGCATTACCTCTGGCGACGTTACTGGAGAATATCGGGGGGGTGTATGCGTCCCTGTTGGCCGGAGGAACGTGTATCCTGCCGGGCTTGGCCGCAGTTGGCATGTATGGGGCATCCGGGCTTGATGCGGTTCGTTTCCTGCAGGCATTAACCCAATACGAAGCCAGCACCTGCATTATGATTCCGCAAATGTTACTGGCCCTCGTTTCTGCCGTCCAAATGCGGGGAGAGCGTCCGCCATTCTTACGCTATCTCGCGGTAGGTGGCGCTCCTGTTTCAGAGGTTTTGCTGAGGACAGCTGCGCGATTAAATTTACCGGTATTTGAGGGGTATGGGTTATCGGAGACCGCCAGTGTAGTGGCGGTGAACGGTCCTGACGGGCATAAGCAGGGATCGGTGGGTAAGCCTTTACCGCATGTGCGTCTCGATTTCGCCCGCGATGGCGAAATCCTGGTCGCCGGGGCGCTGTTCTCCGGTTATCTGGGGCAGGTTGCGCCCGTTTTACGGGACGGTTTTTATGCAACAGGCGATACGGGGTACCTGGACGAAGATGGTTTTCTGTATATCACCGGGCGCAAGAAACATATCTTCATTACCGCATTCGGCCGCAATGTGTCACCCGAATGGGTGGAACGCGAATTAACTGCGCATCCCGCCATTGCACAGGCTGTTGTATTTGGTGAGGCTCGCCCGTTTAATGTGGTCTTGTTGTCCATGCGCGAGGGCATGGATTCGGAAGCCGCAGAACATGCCGTAGCAGCAGCCAATGCACGCTTGCCGGATTATGCGCGTATTGGCCGCTGGCTATTGACGGATGAGCTGTTTTCCATTGCCAATGGACTGTTCACAGGTACGGGGAGGCCAAGGCGCGAGGCAATCCTGAAGGCGTACCGAAGCCGTATTGAGCAAACGTATGAGGAGTGCGAATGGGGCAGATAAAAGTATTCTATGATGAATTGCTCCGCGAGACGGAGAATGCACGCAACGATTTGTTGTCCATACCGTTTATTCAACAAGGCGCAGCGGGAGCATTGCCGCTGGAAAGTTATATGGCTTTCCTGGGACAGGCTTACCATCATGTCAAACATACCACCCCGCTACTTATGGCGACGGGGGCAGCACTGCCCGAAAGGCTGGAATGGTTAAGAGAGGCTATTGGTGAGTATATTCAAGAGGAAATGGGCCATCAGGAATGGATATTAAGCGATATTGTGGCTTGCGGCGGAGATAAGGAAACCGTGCGCCATGACATTCCACACCCTGAAACGGAGGTGATGGTCGCTTATGCCTACGATACCGTCCGGCGATGCAACCCGGTGGGGTTTTTCGGCATGGTCCTGGTGCTGGAAGGTACGAGCGTGGCCTTGGCTACACAGGCGGCTGAACATATTCGAGCCAGCCTCGATCTGCCGAAAGAAGCTTTTTCCTATTTGAGCTCGCATGGCTCGCTGGATATTGGCCATGTAAATTTTTATGAAAAATTGATGAACAGGTTGGAAAATGCAGGCGATAAGACCGCCGTGATGCACTGTGCGCGTATCATGTACAAGCTCTATGGTGACATATTTCGCAGCTTGCCGCTTACCGCGTCGGCCTAAACCGACTTTTACAAAATTCTTGGTTCGGGCCAGGAGGGCTAAATGGAAATAAGGGATAAGAATATCCTGTTGACCGGTGCTGCTGGCGGTATGGGGCGTCTGCTGGCGCAAGCCCTGCATAAGCGTGGTGCCATATTGGCTCTGGTAGATGCCAACGCAGACGCTTTGGAGGATGTTGCGGATAGCATGGAGCGCGGGCATGCCATCGTGGGTGATTTATCCACGTCCAGGGGCTGCCGCTCTATCGCCGACGCAGCGCTACACATGCTAGGGCAGGTCGATATTCTGATTAACCTGGCCGGGTTAATGAGTTTCCGAAATTTCGAGGATGAGGATGAGGATTTCATGGAACTCATCATGCAGGTCAATCTACTTGGCGCCATGCGTCTGACGCGCCATATTCTTCCCGGCATGCTGGAACGTGATGTGGGACGAATCATCAATGTCGGTTCTGTATTCGGTTCGATCGCCTTTGCCTATTTCGCCACCTATTCAGCCAGTAAATTCGCATTGCGCGGTTTCTCGGAGGCGCTTCGTAGGGAGGTTTACGACACCCGTATCAAAGTGATGTATGTGGCACCGCGTTCGGTGAAGACGCCGCTAAACACGGGCCGCATCATGCGTATGGGTAAAGCCACAAAAATGAATATGGATGCACCCGAGGTGGTGGTGGAAAGGATCCTTCGCGCCATTGATAATGACCGTAAGGAAGTTTATATCGGTTTCCCGGAATCCCTGTTCGTCCAGATCAATGTACGATTCCCGCGCCTTATGGACAAGGCACTGGCTGCGCAAAATCGCATCGCCAGAACCTTTGCCATGGAAAAAGATTGATAATGACCTCTTGAGGTCATTAAAATTGATCTATTTTGAACCAAAATACTGGAGGTTCCCATGAAGAAATTTCGCGGTTTTGCACCTAAATTATGTCTGACCCTGTTGTTAATGATTACCGTTTTGGCCGGGCATGCCCATACGGCGTTGGCCAATGATGTCACCCGTGCCGTGCATCAATTGCAGCTGCAGTGGGCTCAGGCCAATTACAAGACCCCGGACAGGCAGAAGGAAGCCGCATTCAAGGTGCTGGTAGGCAAGGCCGGCGCACTGGTGGCGAAATATCCGAACCAGGCGGGGCCGAAGATATGGGAAGCCATTATCCGTGCCGGTTATGCCGGCGCCATGGGAGGTATATCCTCCATATTTAATGCCATGCCGCAGATGAAGAAAGGCCGCGATTTGTTGTTGGGAGCAGAAAAGATCAACCCGCGAGCCATGCACGGATCCGTCTATACGACGTTGGGTAGTTTTTATTATATGACCCCGGGTGGATTCATCGGCTTTGGCGATGACAGCAAGGCATTGGCGTATCTGAACAAGGCGATCGCCATGGCCCCGAACGATATGGACGCAAATTACTTTATGGGTGATTACTGGCTGGACCAGAAGGACTACAGAAAGGCCCTTCCCTATTTCGAAAAGGTGGCGAGCCTTCCCGATGTGGCGAACCGTCCGGTCTATTCCGCAGGACGCAAGGCGGAAGCGGCGGCAAAGTTACTTAAGGTGAAGGAAGAGTTGCATTTGAAACTATAGTCTTTTTATCGGGTGAATCGCCGTATGCAAGGTTCACAACGTGCTCGCACTCGGCATCGACACAAGTCATCAAAGGGGCGCGGACTCTGCTGAGCGTTGCACCATATGATGGGCCCGTCTGTCGGCGCTAATTCCACGCACACCTGCCATCGTGTAGCTTGTGGCACCATGACAAAGATGGAGAGGGGAAAAAAGATGAGGTTTCCACCGCAGGAAGCTTTGGTCATGGCGGCAAAGCATCCGCACACGCTACGAAACAGTCTGGCCAACATGCATGCCAGCGAGTTGGGGGAACTGCTTCTCGCCTGCAAGGATGACGGTGAACGGATTACGATTTTGGGGCATATTCCGGATGCTCTGCGTGGTGATGTGCTGCTTGAATTGCCTGAGGGTATGCAGGAGGACCTGCTGGCTTCGCTGGCACCCAGCGAGATTGAGGAGGTGGTGGAACATCTGGATTCGGATGATGCCACCGACATCTTGCAGGCGGCGGGCAAGGAAATCGCCGATGAAGTGATCGAACGGCTCGAACCGGAAGACCGTCGCGAGATTGAACCGCTGCTGGAACACGATGAAGAATCTGCCGGCGGCCTCATGCAGGCGGAGCTGTTCAAGGTGCGGGATGACTGGGCGGTCCGTAAAGTGATGAAAGTGCTGCGTCGTTTCAGCCATGGAATTGAAAATCTGAATTACGTCTATGCCATAGATGATGATGATCGTTTAACCGGAGTTATCCCCCTGCACAAGCTGTTGTTTTGCGATCCTGATGACCCTGTTTCGGGGCTTCTGCAACAAGGTTTTCCGCAAGTCCATGCGGATCAGGACCAAGAAGAGGTGGCACATATTTTTGAGAAATATGACGTGCTGGCTTTGCCCGTGGTGGATGATGACGGCGTACTCGTTGGCCGTATTACCGCTGATGATATTCTGGATGTCGTACAGGAAGAAGCGACTGAGGACATGTACCGTCTGGCGGCCTTGTCCGATCAGGACGATCTGGCCGAACCCGTGGGTATCACCGCCTGGCGGCGAGGTGTATGGTTGGCTGTCAACCTGGGGACAGCCATCCTTGCCTCCATGGTGATCGCTCAGTTTGAAGCGACCATTTCCCGAATCGTTGCGCTGGCGGTATTGATGCCAATTGTTGCCAGCATGGGTGGTATTGCCGGAACCCAGACGCTGACCATTATTGTGCGCGGCATTGCCCTGGGTCGCGTGACCTTTGAAACGGCACGACGTTCCCTGATCAAAGAGGTGATGGTCAGTATTGTTACGGGATTGAGTTTTGCCACGATCATAGGATTCATTGCCACCTTCTGGTTCCCGGTTCTGGGGGTCAAACTGGGTGCTGTTATTGCCGCTGCCATGATGATCAATCTGCTGGCCGCAGGGCTCTCGGGGGCGCTGATTCCTTTAACACTACAGCGTATCCATATTGACCCGGCCCTGGCTTCCGGCACGATCCTCACAACCGTTACCGATGTGGTTGGATTTTTTGCTTTCCTGGAGCTCGCCACGCTGTTCCTGTTGTAGACACCAGGGCTTGCTCATGGCAAGGCTCCTCGCAGAATGCGCGAGTAGTAGGGTTTCGGCCCATGGAACGACCATGCATCTTCACAGCGAATGGCATTGCGGACCTGATTGTTCCGATACAATCCTCAAGGTATACGTGGCAGCATGGAAGTGTAGCCCCAGACGGATCATAGTCGGCCATAGCCATGGCTGGACAAGCAATGCGGGGAGAATACGCCATATCTGGATATTCTTTTTGCCAGACATCGTTTTTACAATACATGAAGGCAGTTCTTCGTCCGCTGTATCCGCAAGCGTCCGAATAACCATGAACGGAATTCCGGCCTGCCTGGCAACCTGGCCAACGGCGGCACTTTCCATATCTACGGCAATGGCACCGGAGCGACATGCCAATTGTCTTTTTTCTCCTGCACCCATGACGACCCCACTGCTTTCCACAAGTATCCCCTCATGCCAGCCAAGCGTGCCAGACAAACACCTCGCCCATCGCTTATGCCATATTCTATCGGTATAGAGCGTTTGACCATCCTCCGTTAAAATGGTGCGCGGGAGCAATAGTTCACCAGGGTGGACGCTTTCCGACAAGGCTCCCGCACATCCCCAGCTAAGAAGGGCTGTAGCGCCGTGTTCCACAAGCATGGTGGCCGCAGCGCGCGCCGCCTGCGGGCCGATACCCGATATGAAAAGCAATGGCTTTTCATAATGCCCCGATACCGAAACAGGTGATGTATACGATATGCTCCGATATTGATTTGGCCAATTGACCAGACATTTCGCCTCGGAGGGAAGTGCTGCGACAATGCCCGGCCTGAATTTCACATCGTCTCGCATTCTATTTCTGACTCTTCAACACTTACATGTATGGTAAAAAGAAAGGGGCGGGTAATGCCGGGATACGTTTTGCAGAACGTGTGGTTACGGCAATGAATTATTTGAAGGCATATCATGAGCGTTACCATACCCTCAAAGATAGCCGATTATCGCGGCCAATGCATCGCCCAGGATCCGACATTGATATACAGCGCATGCCGTACCCTTTGACCCATCCGGCATTTCGGGAAACCATCCATCACCAATGAGGTGACGACATGATTTCCCGAAACACCATACGAGCCAATTGGCTCCTCCTTAATTGTGATGACCATGAAAGTCTGGTTGACGATGGGTTGATTTATGGGCAACATTGGCCTAAAGTGGGTAAGTGTGGGGGAATGTCCCACAACCATTTGCTGGTGGATAGCTGTTGTTCGCTGGAAAATAGGGGGAGGCGATCAGCCAAATGTTCCAGGGTGAGCACAGAAACAGCATGGACGAAAAAGGACGTGTTAATATTCCTTCTTCCTTCCGTGAAACACTGCGCACCCGCTATGCGAATGAATGCATCATTATCACGCGCGATTATGATGGTTGTCTGCGCGCCTATCCGCCGAGGGAATGGGAGCGAAGCGTGTTGGCCTCCATACATCGATTGGATATTAATGATAAATATCGCCGTGCCTACGAACGTTTTGTTGTGAGTCCGGCGATAAGCTTCCTTCCCGACAAACAGGGTCGTATTCTGATACCTACCACACTACGCGAGCACGCGGGGCTGGATAAAACTGTGTTATTTGCCGGTGGCGCCAGCCATTTCGAGATTTGGGATACCGTACGGCGGCAGGCCTGCATCAAGGAGGATCTAGCTATTCTCAGGAAAGGCCCTTCAGGGCTCTGATGTGGGTAGTCCTGTGGAAGTCCATATGCACATCTCCGTATTACTCAACGATTTTGTGGGAGCTGTTTACACCAATCCGGATGGGTATTATGTGGATGCTACGTTCGGCCGTGGTGGCCATGCAAGGGCATTGCTTGCTCGCTTATCCGGAAAAGGGCGATTACTTGCGTTCGACAGGGATGTGCAAGCCATCGCCGAAGGAGAGCATCTGGCGGCCGCAGATGCACGTTTTTGCATCCGGCATCGGGCATTCGCCGATTTGGGCGCGGTTCTGGATGAGATGGGGTGGGGCGCTATTCACGGTGTTGGGTTTGATCTCGGCGTGTCTTCGCCGCAACTAGATCAGGCAGACCGTGGCTTTTCCTTTCGTAAGGACGGACCGCTGGATATGCGTATGGATGCCAGCAGTGGCAAAACGCTGGTGCAGCGCCTGGAGCGTGTGGGTGAACGCGAGCTCGCCCATGTTTTGCGCGAATATGGTGGTGAACGTTATGCCGGGCGTATTGCCCGTGCCATTATGCGTGAGCGGGACAAGGGTGCGTTGATGCGGACCACGAACCTGGAGAATGTGTGTTTTCATGCCGTACCCAGACAGGCGAGGTATGGACATACGCATCCGGCCACACGCACGTTTCAGGCCCTGCGCATCTGGGTGAACGATGAAATGGGTCAATTGGAAACGGGAATAGGGACGGCGATGAATCATTTGGTACCTGGCGGGCGTTTGGTTGTTATTTCCTTCCATTCCGGTGAAGACAGGCGGGTGCGGGATATGATTGAGGCTCGGGTGCATCCCTGTACCTGTCCGCCGGAATTTCCTGTTTGTATCTGTGGAAAGGTTCCGACCATGCGCTGGGTTCAGAAAAAACCGTTACGCCCGACTGAGGATGAATGCACCGACAATCCGCGCAGTCGCACGGCCATGCTGCGCGTTGCAGAAAAACTCCCATGAGTCTGGGGTGTAAGGCTATTCATATGTGGCAGTTATTGCTTCTGTTGGCAGGGGTGCTGGCCACAGCACAGCTCGGAATGGCGCATAAGCGGCTAGAACTGGCCAGACAGCACGCGGCTATGCAACGCGAGGTGCATTCACTGCATGCCGACATCGACCGGTTGACGCTTGAATTCGCAACGTTGACTCGGCCTGAGCGCTTACGGCACCTGGCGATTTCAAAACTGGGTATGCGTGCGCCCGCACCCGCACAGGTAATTTACCCGTGAAGGCCGCAGGAGATATCTACATTCGTCGCCGCATCGAGGCTATTACGGGTATCCTCGCACTGGGGTTTATCCTGTTGGCGATTCGTGCCGTAGATCTGCAATGGTTTCAGGCAGACAAATTGCAGCAGTTGGCGGAGAGACAACGGCAGCGGGAGTTCTCCGTACCTGCGCCGCGTGGTTCCATTGTGGATACCCATGGACGAGTTCTGGCCAAGAGTATTCAGGTTCCATCCATATCGGCTATAGCCAATGAGGTACCGCATGATCGCATTGGGGAGCTTGCAAGGGCGCTGGGCATACGGGAGTCGAAATTATTACGACGCTTGCACGGACGCCGCGGCTTTGTCTGGTTGGCGCGCCAGATCAAACCGGAGATTGCCAAGCGCGTGATGGGACTGAATATTTCTGGCGTACGCCAACAAATGGAATGGCATCGCTATAATCCGCTTGGGCCCGCCACGGGGCATCTGCTCGGTTTTGTTGGTGTGGATGGACATGGCCTTGAAGGTCTGGAATATAGCATGGATGCGCGCCTGGCAGGGTTGCCCGGGCGTATGCAGGTGCGGCGCGATGCGCGTGGAGTTTCCCTTCCTGGTGGTGTCTGGTTGACACGGCCAAGGGCGGGGCGGTCAGTTTCGTTATATCTGGATGCTACCATCCAGAGCCTGGCCTACGCGGCGCTGGCTGAAGGTATTCGCATCCAGAGCGCGAAGGGCGGTTCAGTGGTGGTCATGCGTCCAAGTGACGGTGCGGTGCTGGCTATGGTGAGCTGGCCTGGTTTCAACCCCAATAAGTTTCATCATTATCATCCCGACAAATGGCGGAACCGTGCTATCACCGATATATTTGAACCGGGGTCGGTACTCAAACCCTTTACGATAGCGGCGGCGCTGGAGACCGGCCGTTGGCGACGAACATCCCGCCTTTTTTGTGAAAACGGTCATTTTAGGGTGGCCGATTATGTGATTCATGACGATCACCCGGAGGGGTGGCTGGATATAACGGGCATACTGGCGCACTCCAGTAATATCTGTGCCGCGAAGCTGGCGCTGGATACAGGTCCGGAACGCTTGCATCACATGCTGAAAGAGGTTGGTCTGGGTAGCCGAACGGGGATTGGAATAAGTGGAGAATCTCCAGGCATACTGCTCCCCGCGAAGCGTTGGGGACCGGTGGAAACAGCCACCATTGCCTTCGGCCAGGGCATCGCGGTTACGTCGCTGCAGCTTGCGGTGGCATTTTCCGTTTTAGCCAATGGAGGTTTGCATGTCTCCCCTAAAATTATCCAGGGCCGTGTGCATGCGACATCATACAGGGCTATGCCCAAAAACATTGCTCGCACCGTTATGCAAATGCTTATCCATGCAGCCAGCCCCGAAGGTACGGGAGCACTGGCTGTGCCTGCCGGTTATCTGGTGGCGGGTAAAACGGGTACGGCGCAAAGACCTGACGGGCATGGCGGTTATGCAAAAGGAAAATTCACTGCGGTGTTCGTGGGTGTTGTCCCTGCAGATCGCCCAAAACTGGTAATCGCCGTGATGGTCGATGAGCCCCGAAAAAGTATCTATGGCGGCAAGGTGGCGGCTCCAATTTTCCGGAATATTGCAGCCGCAGCATTACCCTATCTCGGCGTTCCTCCTCGTGAACCTGCACGTCACTGGCAGAGTATGGCCGTTGCTTCCCGCGATCCATCTACCACCTCCAGAACAGGAGCGGAAGGAACGCTTCCTTCATTGTATGGCCTGTCTTTGCGTGAGGTGCGCAAACTGGCATTTCGCTCAGGCTATCAATTACATGTCCATGGCAGTGGCTGGGTGATACGGCAAAAACCGGTGGCTTTAAGTCAAATAGATGCAGGTTCCGTGCTGGAAGTCTGGCTTGATGACGCTGCAAGAAATCATGATGAATGATGCGCGGATGAGGCTGGCCGAAATGAGCGGACGCGCCCCCCGATTTCTGGGCGATTTGGCGGAGAATCGAACGTGGCTACACGGCGATGCGGAGGTGGAAGATGTGTGCGATGACTCGCGCCACATTCAGCCTGGAGATGCATTTCTTTGTTTGCCAAGGGCTGGCGAGGGAACAGAAGCCTTTATTCACCAAGCAGAAAGCGCAGGTGCCTCGGCGGTGATTTCCGTGGGAAAGCGAATGCCTGACGTGGCGTTGCCTCATCTGGCATTACCGGATATGGGTACGGCTGGCCATCTTCTGCGCCGCTGGTTTGCTACGGAACAAACGCCGGTACATGTGATTGGCATCACCGGTACCGATGGAAAAACAAGCATAGCATGGATGTTACGTGAGGCTATATCCCGAAAATTCGGGAGCACATGGGCCGTGGGAACATTGGGCTGGGTTAGGGATCCCCGTGATTTTCTGGATATTGGCAATACGACACCTTCCATGCTGATGCTGCATCGGCTGTTAGCGGTTGCGCAGGATACAAACGTATCGGCAGTCATTTGCGAAGTTTCTTCGCACGGGATTGCCCAGCAGCGCACCGCAGGTATCCCGTTCCATACAGCGGTCTGGACCAATTTGGGACATGATCATTTACAGGCGCATGGTGGCTTTGAAGCTTATGCAAATATCAAACAGGGCTTCGTTCATCAAGTGGAAGTAGATGATGGATTGGTCATTTGCAATGCGGACGATGAGGAGGTCCTTCGTCGCACGCCATTATCGGCACTGAGGTATGGCCATGGCCTGTATCGCGAAGGTTTGTCGCTGGCTTGGGAACAGGAGCTTCCCGGCATGCTTCGGCTCAAGGGTTCTGGAGAGGATGGAGGGAGCGAAGTCTGCATCGAAGATATTCCTGCGGGGGAATTTCATGCCGAGAATCTTGCCGCGGTCGCTCTGGTCTTGCTTGCGGGAAAGTATGCGCGTTTTAAGGAACTCCCTGAACTCCTTGCCGGTATCAGTGCGCCGCCCGGACGAATGCAACCGATGAATATCGGACGCTGGCAAGTAT
>CAZUWV010000030.1:0-15162 GCA_964624255.1 uncultured Zetaproteobacteria bacterium | reverse complement strand
AATGACGGCTATCGGCGCATGGGTCGGTAACGATCTTGGCTATCTCCAGGTTGCCCTGGTTGCGCCAGGTGGTTCGGCAGGTTGGACCGTGAACGGCACGGCCGACAGCGGCACTTCCATGATGCAGGGTGCTACCAATGTAGGCCTGAACATGGCCAAGCTGGTACGCGGCGTAGCCACGATTGATGTTGGTGGCTGGGATACACTGGTTGGTTTTGGCGTGATCCGCGGCAAGGCGGGCAGAGCTAGTGGCCAGAATTTCAAGAAGAGGAACTCAACGAGTGCGCCGGATATGAACCTGGAGTTCGTGGATGCCCAGATGCAGGGTGACGTGGGCGACATGAGCGTAGGCATTTATGCAGACTATGCGCATGCCAAGGGTACCAACAGTGGTAATATCCTGGGCGCTCAGGATGTATCCAGCAAAGCGGGCTTCGGCAATAGGCTTACTGGTTCCAATTACTGGAATGGCTACAGCAAGCTCGGTGTAAGCCAGAAATTTTCTGCGTATTCCCTCCGTGCTACGCTTCAGCCTCTCCCCGGCATTACTCTGGGCGCAGGCTACGGCTACCGCAAGACCACGAATAGTCTTGCCGGCACATCTTCTCCGAAGCATCAAATCTTCACGATTGCAGCTTCCTATCAGCTCTATCAGAACTCAATCCTCAGTCTGAAGTTCGCGAATGACAAGACCAGCGGCTTCATGACAGGTATGGGTACAAACGGCAACATCAAGACCACCACGTTTGACTGGTTAACCCTGATGTAGACTGCGTTCCTTCGGGATTGCACATCCTTCGGGATGAGAAAGGGAGGGCATAATGCCCTCCCTTTTTTTGGTGGCCTTGCGGCCTCATCCAGGTGGTTGGCTCGCGATCATTTTGTCATTTTTCGTGGCGGGTAAACGGCCATACTTATGAGCCTCTTGCAAAACTCTGGGTGGATAAGCGGCAATCCCGCGTTGAGACCATTTTCGGGATTGAATGAGCTGCATGGTGGTTCCATGGAGCGAAATTCAAGCTCGGAAATGAGCCGAAGTGGGGAAGACGATCGCCGCTCATGAGTTTTACAAGAGGCTCTAATGTATTGACAGCTCCTTATGAAACCCCATATCCGATGTTGGCATTGGATCCTGGGTTGACCTTTTGGGGCGCAGACGGTGGAATGCTGCACATGAAGAAAATCCCCATGATTGTTGTCATGTTGATATCCGCGGGCACCCTGTCTGCGTGTATCGGCCTGCCGAGTTTCAGCAATATGTTTTACCCGGTTGAGCGTAACAACGTGGCTTATGCCCGTAGTGAAAAAAATACCTCAGCAGCAGCAGCCAACAGCCGCGCGCCACTGGATGTGCCGCCGGAACTGCGTAAGGACATCGAAGTCCCCATGCCGGATAAAGTAGCGACGGAGACGGCCAGAGGCAGAAACAAGGGTGGAGACAGGGTTTCGGTAGAGCTAAAAAAGGCCATTGCAGGCAAGGCTGTCAGCTTGGATGCGCGTGTGTATACCCAAAGGACAGCCCGCGTCTTTTCAGCCGTAATCGATGCCATGACGTCTCTGAACATGCCGGTGGATAGCGTAGATTCGCCCAGCGGCACCATCACAACAGCATGGATCCGCTTTGATTCCAATAATACGAATGCCTATCTCGGATCGGTCATGGGCATGTTCGGCATGGGGCCCGTGCATACGCGCCACCGTTTTATTGTACGCGTGTTCCGCATGGGAGATGGCAAGACGTTGCTACAAATCAGGACATTAGCACAACAGTTTATCGGTCGCCACTGGGTGAACAGGATACTTAAGCGCAAAGTAGCCAAAGAGCTGTTTTCCGCAGTAGAAGAACGAATCGGCGCGCCGGTACCTGGTACCACCACAGCAGAATCTTTACCGAAGGGAAATCCTGGTAAACAATAGGGCCGCTTGGACGCTCATAAGGGTGGCCGTAAACCCTAATGGCCAATGTGGGGAAGCTGATCGCCGCTCACGCATTTTGCAATTGGCTCAATGACGCAACTGTTCAGCATCCCATTCATCATCAGGAAGTCGCTGTTCAGTTCAGGGGATTCCGAGCCCCTGAACTTGATTATAGATTAGAAGCGAGGCGAGGGCTGCGCCCGGATCGGGTTGGCGCAGTAACGATTCGCCAATCAGAAAACCATGCACCCCCCCATCATTCATACACCGAATATCCGCTGACGTATGGATGCCGGATTCAGTGACGACTGTTTTACCATCGGGGACATGAGGCAGCAACGCTATGGTCGTCCGCAATGTCGTGGTAAAACTGTGAAGGTTACGGTTATTGATACCGATGAGCTGTGTATTCAGCAGGAGGGCGCGCTCCATTTCCTGTCTGTTATGCACCTCCGGTAGAATGGAAAGCTTCTGCTCTCTGGCGGCAGCCATCAGATCGGCGGCCAGCACATCATCCACCATGGCCAGAATCACAAGAATCGCGTCGGCTCCCAAGGCACGCGCCTCAATAACCTGATACGGATCACACATGAAATCCTTACGCAGGATGGGCAGCTGAACAACCTTTCGGATAGCGGTCAGATATGCATCACTACCCTGAAAATACGCTTCATCAGTCAGAATGGATAAACAGCATGCACCACCTTGCACATAGGATCTGGCAATGCCGACCGGATCGAAACCCTCACGGATCACACCCCTGGACGGACTGGCCTTTTTTACCTCGGCGATAATAGCATTTTTCCCCTCTCTAATCCGGGTTGTTAATGCGCCGGTAAAGTCGCGCGGCGTATATGCCCGTGCGCGCGTTAACAGTTCGCCTTCCGGAAGGTGAGCCTTTTGTTGTCTGACCCACTCGCGTTTGTATGCGGCGATCTCCTCCAGAATGGAACTCATGAATAGTTCAGCTAGTCGCTTGGGTAAAGGCAATGAGCCTGGCCAAAATTTGCGCCGCCTTGCCGTTATCCATGACTTCGGCGGTCAGCCTCAACGCGGAAGCCATGCCATCGGCCTTGCCCGCCACCCATAGCGCCGCAGCGGCATTGAGGAGCACGATGTCTCGCGCTGGCCCGTGTGCCCCATCCAGTATACCGAGAATGATAGCCGCGTTTGTTTCGGCATCACCGCCGGCCAGATCGGCCGCTTTGGCATACGGCATGCCAAATGCGGCGGGATCAATTTCAAATTCGCGCAGGGGGGTGTTTTCCTCCACCCAAACCGCATCGGTGAGGGTGGTTGTGGTAATCTCGTCCAGACCGTCACGGCCATGCACCACCAGCGCGCGTTTGGTACCCAACTGCTGCAAGGCACTGGCCACCAGCTTGAGCTTGTCTTTTGCATATACGCCCAGCACCTGATATTCAGCGTTGGCGGGATTGGTCAGTGGTCCCAGCAGATTAAAGATACCACGAATGCCCAGCTCGCGGCGCGGGCCTGCCGCATGCCTCATGGCTGGATGGTGGTCGGGCGCGAACAAAAACCCGATACCCGTTTCATCAATACAATCTGCCACCTTCTCCGGCACAATGTTCAATTGTACACCCAGTGCTTCCAGCACGTCTGCGCTACCCGATCTGGAGGAAATGGCGCGGTTGCCGTGTTTAGCAATCGGCACGCCAGCCGCTGCCGCTACCAGCGCGGCAGCCGTGGAAATATTGAAAGTAGAGGCGCCATCGCCACCCGTACCGCAGGTATCGAGAAGGCCAGTGCTGTGCGGATAAATACGGCTTGCCGCAGCGCGCATGGCACGCGCCGCACCGGCTACGATTTCCGGTGTTTCACCACGAATGGAAAGCCCCATGAGCAATGCCCCGATCTGCGCGGGTGTTGCCTCACCCCGCATGATATCGCCGAATATGGATTCAGTATCGTCCGCACCGAGTTCACCACCCGTCTGAATGAAACGTAAAGCCTTGACGATGTTGCTCGTATTAGCCTGCATGATTCATAAATCGCCGCGATGATTGCGCCGGGTCTTTGTTCGCTGGCGGACTTCCAAGGAAGGAGACCACGAGCGCGCAGATGCGGACGACCGGCGAGGGGTTCGTTGGGGACAAAGGAACAAGCAAGAGCGCGGCAGTCTTTGTGAATCATGCAGGCCATCTTCCTGTCGGCCTCTTGCAAAACTTTGCGGTGCAAGCTTCATACGCTGGTATCCAGAAAATTCCGCAATAATTGATGGCCGTGCTCGGTGAGAATAGATTCGGGATGGAACTGTACGCCAAAGGTTGGATATTCCACATGTTGCAACCCCATCAGCTCGCCCTCAGCCGTCCAGGCGGTTCTCGTCAGCGCGTCCGGCAGTGGTTCCTCGACAATCAGTGAATGGTAGCGGGTTGCAATGAAGGGTGAAGGCAATCCGGCGAACAGTGCGCTGTCGTCGTGCAGGACAGGGCTGGTCTTGCCGTGCATCAGGCGTGGCGCATGCACCACGCAACCACCAAAGGCCACGGCGATGGATTGGTGGCCAAGGCACACGCCAAGGATGGGGATGCGTCCGGAAAAATGCCGGATAACATCCACGGAAATACCCGCTTCACGCGGCGTGCGCGGCCCTGGTGAAATGACGATATGGGACGGTGCCATCGCATCAATTTTATCCAGTGAAATTTTGTCGTTACGGTGTACTTCCGGCGCTTCGCCCAGCTCTCCGAGATACTGCACCAGATTGAAGGTGAAGGAATCGTAATTGTCGATAACCAGGATCATGTATCGCCCTCTTGAACCCGGATTATGATGAGACTCTTGAGCCTCTTGCAAAACTCTGGGTGGATGATCGGCAATCCCACTTTGAGTCCATTTTCGGGATGGAATGAACTGCATGGTGGTTCCATGGAGTGAAATTCCAGCTCGGAAACGGGCCAAAGTGGGGAAGCAGATCGCCGCTCACGAGTTTTGCAAGAGGCTCTCTTATGAATCATGCGGGGTAACAGCGGTTCTGGTCTGCGCTTCGGCCAGCGCCACGGCGCGAAACATGGCTGTAGCCTTGTTAACACATTCTTTATGTTCATTGGCGGGAATGGAATCGGCGACAATGCCCGCGCCCGCCTGGATGTGGACTTGCCCTCCATGGATAATCGCCGTGCGGATAGCGATGGCGGTATCCATCCGCTCGCCACCAAAACCAATATAGCCGACGCATCCGGCGTAAGGACCACGCGCCACCGGTTCGAGTTCACGGATGATTTCCATGGCCCGCACCTTCGGTGCGCCGGAGACCGTACCCGCCGGAAATGTCGCTGCCAGCAAATCAAGGGTATCCACGTCCTCGCGCAGCTCCCCCTCGACCTGAGAAACAATATGCATGACATGAGAATAGCGCTCAATGGCCATGGACTCGGTCAACTTAACCGAGCCGTATGTGCAGACCCGGCCCAGGTCGTTTCGTCCTAAATCCACCAGCATCACATGCTCGGCGTATTCCTTGGCATCGGCCAGAAGTTCCCTCTCCAGGGCCTCGTCCGCATCAGGCGTCGAACCCCTCGGACGCGTTCCGGCGATGGGGCGGACCACGGCCTTGCGTCCTTCGCGACGAACCAGGATTTCCGGCGATGAACCGACCAGAATGGTATCGCCGATATGCAGGTAGAACAGGTATGGAGATGGGTTGATGTGACGAACAGCGCGGTAGATATCGAAGGGGTCACAAGCCAGATCTTTGGAAAAACGTTGCGACAATACCACCTGAAAGATGTCTCCGGCATGGATATATTCCTTTGCCCTGGTCACGGCGACTTCAAAATCGGCCCTGTCCGTTTGTGCCGTTGGCGCCACAGCGTCTGCCGCCGCCATATCCAGGTTCATCACTGCGGCACCCTCGCCTTCATGGAGGCTTTGTTCCATACGGTTAAGTACATCGTCCGCTTCATCGGCTTCATGTTCCGGCAGGCGCACGCAACAATTCAGGGTGCCGCGCAAACTGTCGAATATCATGAACCGGTCCACCAGCAGAAAAGCCGATTCCGGCACGCCAACAGGATCGGGCAGGTCATCCGGTATATCCTCAAAATGCGAAACCAGTTGATAACCAAAATAGCCGACAGCTCCGCCGGTGAACGGTAGATCATCGGCCGTCATACATGGCTGGGCGATGACCTGTTGGCGCAGCCATCCAAGAATATCGCCGGTATGGACTTCCTGACTACCGTCCCGGTGGTACAACAGGGTTTTCCCCTGACTGGTGATGGCGCGACAGGCGGGGCTGATGGCGAGAATACTAAAACGGCCCCAGTGCTCCCCACCTTCCGCCGACTCAAGCAGAAAACAGTCACCGCGATGTGCCAGATGCGAAAACACACCTGGCGGCGTCATGCAGTCAGCAGACAAGGTGCGACGAAACAAGCGATAATTGGTCATATTGACCGCCCTGTTGACAATAACATTGGCCTATGGCCCAATGCGCGGCTTACAGCTTTTGACAAGCAAGACCACGAAGAACGGGGCCATAGCTCAGCTGGGAGAGCGCTACAATGGCATTGTAGAGGTCGGCGGTTCGATCCCGCCTGGCTCCACCATCACCAGAAACAAAACCGGGTCCGCACAAGGCGGTGTGCCCGGTTTTTTTATACCCGACGAACATAATCAGAGCCGCGCCAGGACACCGGGATGTATTTTAATCTTGTGGTGGGCACGAACGGACGCCATCCAGCGAATGAAACGCACCGCACCTTCGGCTTTGGCGAGTTTCGAGCGAAGATGATTCGCCTGTTTGGCGAACAGTTTCCCATCCGCCGCAATCACATGCCTGACCCTCACAACGGCAAAACCACGCGGCACTTCAAGAACATGGCCGACGACCTGGCCCGGTGCCGTAGCGAAAGCTGCGTGCAAGACGGATGGGGTGAGCCATGTTGCAGCTCTGTCGCCAGCGCCATTGTTGCGTACCGGTTTGGATAAATAGATTGGCTGACCGTACTTTTGTCCCAGTTGGAGCAGCGGTGTATGCGTAGCTTCCTTCAGCAGCACTTCCGCTCGCTGGCGTGCTGCATCACGGGTTGCCTGCTGACGCGCGGCGGCGTAGATCTCTTTCGTGACCCGGGCAAACGGCAAGACCGCTGGTGCTATCCTCTTGAGAACCTCCACTGCGGCAAAACGCCCATCCTCCAACTCCGTAACATCCACGGGTGCGCCGGGTTGCGTGGCAAATATTTGTGTGCGGAAGGTAGCATCTCCGGCGAAGAGGGGATTGGCCAGTGCTTCGCTCATACTGATGGGACCAACTTCTCTAAGCTTCATATTCAGGCTTGCGGCGGCGGCCTTGAGGTTACCTTCACGGCCCAGCGCGTCATCCAGATCCTGCGACAACTTATAGGCCTCGTCATTCGCTTTGGCATGGGCCAGTTGTCGCTTTAATTGCTGGCGGACTTCACTCAACGGACGAATTCGCGCTGGCTTAATCCCCGTTAATTGAAGAATGTTAAAACCAAACCGTGTTGTCACAATGTTGCTGGTTTCACCTTTTTTCATCGAGAAAACAGCTTTATCCAACGCGGGAAGCATCGCGCCGCGCACAAAGTAACCCAGGTCACCTCCGTTCTTAGCGATACTACCCGATACTGCTTTGGCGACCATTGAAAAGGATTGGCCGGATCGAATTTGTTTCAGGGCTCCTTCAATTTTAGCCTTGGCCTGTCGACGCGCCTTCGCATCCGCATGTTTAGCGACACGGACGAGAATCTGGCTGGCACGCCGTTGTTCCGGCATGGAAAACTGGTTCTTGTGCTTCTCGTACGCAGCCTTGATGTCCGCATCGTCAATCTCCATACCTTTCGCGATGACGGCGGGATCAATAACCACGACATCCAGCTTGAGACGCAAGGGGGAGCGATAGCTATTTTTATGACTGTTGTAATAGGCCAGGGCATCCTTATCGCTTATGCTGATTTTGGCTTCCATATCCACAGGACGCACAATCAGGGCCGCCAGCTCGCGCTTTTCGTATTCACGCTTAAAGCGTTCGCGCACCTCCGCATCGGTAACGATAGCGCTCCCCGCAATCGATTCTTGCAGCGTGTTCACCAGAATATCCAGCCGTAAACTTGCTTCATAGTCCGCAGGCGTACGGAACCCCATATCACGGGTAAGAATTTCATAACGCCGGGAATCAAAACGTCCTGCCGACAGGAATGCGGGGTCAGCACGCACATGGGCAAGCAACACACTCCTGGGAGCGACCAAACCCATAGATTGGGCCGCCTCAAGTATCAGATGGCGGTTAATCAGGATTTGAAGCGTTCTTTGCTTCAGGCCCAGACCGTCCATGGCCTTTTTGGAGAACGATTTACCGAGCATGGCCCGATAAGCGTTCAACTGGCGTTCGTATGCAATATTAAACGTGGAATCAGAAATGGGGTTACCATCCACATCAGCAACGCTTTGAAGGTGTGGTCCCGTGAAATAATCACCGACACCCCAAAGGACAAAGGATAGTGCAACGCCACCCAAGATAAGTTTTGCCAGCCATGACTGGGCATGATTGCGCATATTCTCCAGCATAAAAATCCTCGTTGAAAGGCAATGAATTCACCACCGAATGGGTTGCGGGACACTACCCAAGGGGGCGCCTACGCGCAATAACCTGCATCCATATTCAATGTCGGTTCCCGGGATTATTCATAGATTGCCGTGATGGTTGCAGCTGGCCTTCTTTTGCGGTGGATTCCGAGGAGAAATCTCATGGCCGTGCATACGGACGACCGATGAGAACTTTGGTACGAACAAAAGAACAAAGGACACGGCAGAGTTTTGCAAGAGGCTCAGAGGTAACAGCGCCTCAAAAGCTTGCAAGATGACATGAACTGACGTGGAATGGGACCTATGGCTGTTTCAAACAGGGGTCAACTAAGCTGCAAACTTAATAGTGCCTGTGACTGCGTGCATGTGTTGTGCTCGATGGTTGAGGTCATGAGCCGACGGGCAGGCCTGAACGACAAGGAGACCAACCGCGTGGTGCTGGCGGTGGATGAGTTGTTCGCGAACATCGGCCAGCATGGCTACCACGGTGAGGAAGGACGCATTGAAATGGTAGCCGAGTGCGATGATGCTTCACTGCGTTTTGAGTTTCGCGATTATGCTGCACCGCTCATGGATGAGACTGCACTGCATAAAAAAGTGGTGGATACCAGCCAGATCCAACCCGGAGGCTTGGGGCTTTATTTGATCCGCTCCTCTGTGGATGAGGTGCAACACCAGGTGCTGAACGATGGTAACCGCTGGCTGCTGACTAAGTGGCTGTAACGAAATAACATGGTCATTTATACGCCTGAATATGTACCAGATTGTCGTGATGCGATTGAACAAAATCATGAGATGTAGCCTTTCGAGGCTCTTTCTACATAGAATATTTTGTGATTGAGTAACGCGTCAAGATGGTGCGTAGGCTGGATGGAGAAATGGGTATGTTATTTCGTTACAGACACTAAACACCTGCGCGATCATCCGTGATGATGTCATTGCGACTTCATTTATCCACGATGTGCAAACGAATGAAAGGGAGAATAGGGGATGAAACTGGAAATCACAGAACACGAACCGGATATGACCCGCGTAGCGGTCACCTTGAGTGGTGTGGTGAATATTCATACCGCAACGCGATTGCGTCAGCATCTGAAGCCCCTGCTGAATGCCCGGCGTAAAGAGGTTCGGGTGGACTTGAAGAATGTAAATTTCATCGACTCGGCAGGTATTGCTACACTGGTGGAAGGGCTACAGTGGAGCCGTAACGGCGATGATCGCCGGTTCGTTCTTTCAGGTCTGTCGGAGAATGTACGGGACATCTTCGGCTTGGCCAAACTGGATACGGTATTTGACATCGAAAGCGGGGACCCATCCTGAGCTTGAGTTATCCTGATTTACGTACATTTATCACCGACCTTGAAAAACGGGGGCTACTTAAGCGCATCCAGGCCAGGGTTGACCCTGATCTCGAAGTAACGGCGATCGCCAATAAAGTGCTGCATGCAGGCGGTCCGGCGCTGTTGTTTGAGCATGTCACGGGTAGCGACATGCCATTGCTGGCCAATCTGTTCGGCACGGAGGAACGTATTGCGCTGGCCATGGGGCGCGAATCTGCGGAGGAGTTATGCCAGGTCGGGGAGTTACTGGCTTACCTGAAAGAGCCGGATCCGCCCAAGGGATTGAAGGACGTCTGGGGCAAGCTTCCGGTATTAAAAAAAGTGCTCCATATGAGTCCCAAACTGGTGAAGAAGGCACCGTGGCAAGAGCTTGTTCTGACCGGAAAGGATGTAGACCTGAACCGCTTGCCCATTCAGACCTGCTGGCCTGAGGATGTCGGCCCACTCGTAACCTGGGGCCTGACGGTGACCCGCGGCCCCAACAAGGATCGACAAAATCTGGGTATTTACCGACAGCAGGTAGTCGGAAGGAACAAACTGATCATGCGCTGGCTGAAACACCGTGGTGGGGCGCAGGATCACCGGGAAGCGAGAAAATCGGGTGTCAGCGCGTTCCCCTGTGCCGTGGTCATCGGGGCCGATCCGGCCACTATTCTAGCGGCGGTGGCACCGATCCCCGACACCTTGTCCGAATATCAGTTTGCGGGATTACTGCGCGGCGAGAAAACAGTGCTTGTCGATTGCCAAAGCGTACCGCTTCAGGTTCCCGCATCTGCCGAGATCGTACTGGAAGGACATGTGTCGCTGGATGAGTATGCCGATGAAGGCCCTTTCGGCGATCATACAGGCTATTACAATGAGGTGGAGCGTTTCCCCGTGTTTACGGTGGAACGCATGAGTATGCGCCGGGATGCCATTTATCATTCTACCTACACCGGAAAACCGCCGGATGAACCAGCCATGCTGGGTCTGGCATTCAATGAGGTGTTCGTCCCGATTTTGCGCAAACAGTTTCCCGAAATTAGCGATTTTTACCTGCCGATGGAGGGATGTTCCTACCGCATGGCTATCGTTTCCATGAAAAAGGCCTACGCTGGCCATGCGAAACGGGTGATGTTCGGTATCTGGTCCTATCTCAGGCAGTTTATGTACACCAAATTCATTATCGTGGTCGATGATGATATTGACTGCCGTTCGTGGCCCGAGGTGATCTGGGCCATATCTACCCGCTGTGACCCAGTACGGGATTTCACCATGGTAGAGAACACACCCATCGACTATCTTGATTTCGCCTCACCTGTTGCGGGTCTGGGATCGAAGGTGGGTATTGACGCCACCCATAAGTGGAAGGGGGAAAGTAACCGGGTATGGGGGCGGAAAATCGAGATGTCAGAAGATGTCGAGGCGCGTGTCGCCTCTATCCTGGAAGATATAATGCATCAATCGCCATCATGATTGCACCGGACCTTTGTTCGCTGGCGGACTCCAAGAGAAGGAGACTGTCGCTATGCATGCGAATGACTGACAAGGGATTCGGTGCGAACAAAGGAATATCCGGAGGCCTCCGCGCAAGGCGCGTAGCGGATGTTGTGGGGTGGAAGCCTGGTCATGGCGAGAATTAAGCCTGCGTAAGCCACCCATATTCAGGTTTGACGGATCGTTACGGGAAGTTTACCGTATACTGTTGTTTCAGATGCGTTACCATGGCGTCTGGTATTTTTTGTGAAGAGGCTCAAGAAATAATCTTGTTGCCGGGAGGAGATGATTTTGAACCAGCCAACAGACATGAGCTCAGTCTATCAGGACGTCAATGGCATTACCTCGGACAGCGAGCGTATATCTATCGAAATTACCGATATTGTATCCACAGTCCGTCAAAACTCGAAATTAGCAGGCGAGGTTGCGGAAAATGCAGAACAGGCCGTTGGAACCATGCAACGTTTTTCCGATGCTGTATCCGCCATCGGAGCTATGGTAGCCACCATTAACGGCATTGCTGACAAAACGAACATGCTGGCATTAAATGCAAGCATTGAGGCCGCCCGTGCAGGTGATGCGGGTCGCGGGTTTTCCGTGGTTGCCGGCGAAGTAAAAGAGCTGGCACATCAAACAGCCAAGGCAACAGCACAAATCAGAGGACAGATCAAAGTCATCCAGCAGGAAAGCGAAGAAGTGTTAAACAGCATTGGTATGGTGACTGAAAATACTGCCACCATCAATAAACGGGCCGGCGATGTTGCGGATGAGATCGAAAGAAAATCCTCCGATATCATGAATATTACGCACGCTATCGCCGCTGTCCGCGACCACCTCCAGCGATTACAATCCTAGCCCTGCCATTGAAGATCAAACCGTAAAAAGACCACCTGCGGCTTTTTACCCCTCGGAAAATAAAGAAAGTTGGACACGATGCCGCTGAGATTGCCCCCCTCGTTTTACGCCCCCGAACAAATATTAAGTATGTTGGGTTCCATCCTGATTCTGGTCGCTTACTTTCTCACTGTCAGCAAACCGGAGAAAAAGTGGCTCTACTTCTCTATCAGCTTTTTCGGTGGAGCCGCATTGCTGATGGTTGCCCTTATTTACCGGAATCCGGGACTCATCATGCTGGAAATCGCATGGATGGCCATTAATGCGTGGGGCCTGTGGAAGATGCTGCGCGATGCGCCGCATGGCTGAAATGAACCGTGCGGTGATCCTGGCGGCCGGGCCTGGCTCGCGCCTGACGTGGTTAACCCGTCATCGGCCCAAGGCACTCATGGATGTGGCGGGAGAAGCGACCATTGTACGTATTATACGCAAACTGGTATCGCAGGGTATTCGTGATATGGCTATCAATATCCATCACCACGGGGATCAACTGATCAAGGCTCTCGGCGATGGGTCACAATTTGGCGTGCGGCTGTATTTCAGCCATGAAGAAAAAGTACTCGACTCAGGCGGCGGCGTGCGCCAGGCCCTTGATTTGCTACCGGGAAAAGGGCTTCTAGCCGTGCATAATGCTGACGTACTGAGTGGTATCAATGTGCAGACTCTGGCAGGGAGATGCCCGGATGCAGGCGCTTGCCTCGGTCTGGTGAACAACCCCGAACATCATCCCGGAGGAGACTTTAGCTTGCACGGCGGTCTGGTCCTGCCGGGTAGCCGCGCCCATCCCGGCTATACTTTCTCTGGTGTCTCTGTGTGGGACCAGTGCGCGTTTGACGCATGGTCTCCAGGACAAGTATTTCCACTGACCGACGTCATTCGGTCCCTTGGGAACGTACACCGTTGTGCCGGCATGCTATATGACGGGCCATGGCTGGATGTGGGCCGGCCGCGCGATGTGGTACAGGCGAGAAGATGGGCCCATACGCAAGCCCGGACCAGACAGGATGGTACATAGGCTGGATGGAGACATGGCCATGTTATTTATTTACAGCCCTTTGGTGGTCCAATCAAATCTTTTCGCCTCGCCGACGGGAACGCGCTGCCGACTGCTCGCACCGCCATGTCTCGATGGCGGCATGATGACCGGAAAGCAAGACCTTCGGAACTTTTTTACCTTCAAAATCCTCGGGCCGAGTATAATGTGGCCAGTCCAGTATCCCCTCCCGTGTAAATGAATCGAGCACAGCCGATTCAGGGCTGCCGAGTACCCCGGGGAGCAAACGTATCACGGCATCCAGTACACACATGGCCGCAGGCTCACCACCGGAGAGTACATAATCACCCACTGAAAGCTGCTCATCCACATCATCGCAGATACGTTCATCGAAACCCTCATAACGTCCACAAAGAATAGTGATGCCAGACATCCCGGTATAGGCCATGGCCCTGCCCTGAGTGAAGTGCGTGCCCGACGGCGTCAGCATCACGACGTGCGTTTCCGGTTGACGCCGTCGTGCCTCACGGATGGCGGCCACTACCGGCTCCGGCTTCAACACCATACCGGGGCCGCCGCCGTAGGGCGCATCGTCCACGCGATGGTGTTTGTCCGTGGAAAAATCACGAATCTGGATACAGTCAACCGAAACCATGCCGCCATCCATAGCTCGTTTCGGGATTGAGCAGGATAGAGGCGACGAAAAAAACTCGGGAAAGAGAGTCAGGATCTGGGCGTGAAACATGCGTTCATTCCTTCGGGCAAATCAACGGTAATACAACGTGTGGTTATATCGACATCCAGCACTACATGGCTGATAAAAGGTAACATCCATTCACCGGGATTTTCGGTATTCCCGGGTGTTCGTACCACCAAAATATCCTGTGCTCCATAGTCCTCAAGCGCAACCACCGTACCCAACAAACCGTCGCCGCCATGCCCAACCCGGCACACCTCGCAGCCCACCAGGTCGGCCCAAAGGTATTCATCCTCATTCAGGAGCATCTCATCAGCGGGAACCCAAATATGCATTTGTTTCAACGCGTTCGCCCCGTTGCAATCGCTTATGCCTTCCAGCTCAGCCAGAACGCGCCGACCGTGCTGCCAGCAACGGTGTACAGCATAGCGCGTAGCAGCCTCAGGGGTTTGGCCCAACCACCAAAAAGAATACCCGGCAATGCCGATGGCGGGCCGGGTATGGGAACCAATGGTCACCGCGCCCTTTAGTCCGTGCGGCTTGTGAACCACCCCAACATCAAGCAGACGATCGGGCGTCAGCCTTTTTTTCTTTGTCTCCGCAGGAGCGGCTGCCCCAGCCAACGTTTCCTCAGCCAGCAGCCTCGGCCGTTGTCGCTTCCTCTTCGGCGGCTCCGGTCTTCCCGGCCGAATCAGAGTTCCTAACACGTTTTATCAGGCCGGCAACGCGGGGAGAAGCCTGTGCGCCTTCACCGATCCAGGCATTCACCCGCTCCAGATCCAGTTCGATGACATCAGGTTCCTTGCACGGATCATAGAAACCGATCTTTTCGATGAACGCGCCATCACGACGATTACGTTTGTCCATCACCACTATGGAATAAAAAGGACGTTTCTTGCGCCCGCCACGCTGCAAACGAATTACAGTTGCCATAAAATCAATACCTCCATAAAATCAGGCGGCGCACTATAGAGTGCTATGCCATAAGCAGCAAGAGTCCTGGCCCCATATTCGCCGCTATATTTCATGGATCACTTATCCCTCAACGGATTTCGGGGAAGGAGGCCATAGCCGTGCATACGGTTTGCTTATTCAGGAGCGCCCATGTCTACCGTGCGGTACGGTGAAATCCAGTTTTGGTCCCTTCGGCACGATGCGGGTCGGGTTGATGGATTCATGACTGTAATAGTAATGCTGTTTGATATGCTCCATGTTAACCGTCTCGGCGATACCCGGCTGCTGATAGAGGTCGCGTAAATAACCCCACAGAT
>CAZUWV010000029.1:0-16899 GCA_964624255.1 uncultured Zetaproteobacteria bacterium | reverse complement strand
TTGAAACCCTGGTTGACCTGCAACGGTGCGGTCAACTTCCTGATGAGCTTTCATCTGAGGAAATCAGAACCCGCTACATCAAGGCCATTAATAAAGGCCTGTTCAAGGTTATGTCCAAGATGGGGATATCCACATATCAGTCCTACTGTGGTGCACAAATTTACGAAGCCATCGGTCTGGCCTCGGACTTTATCGATATGTATTTCGCCGGGGCACCAACCCGAATTCAGGGCGTGGGTCTGGCCGAAATTGCGCGCGAAACTGTTCGCTGGCACCGTGATGCCTATGGTGATAAACAAATATACAGGGATGCACTTGATGCCGGTGGCGAATATGCGTGGCGTGTGCGCGGCGAGCAACATTTACTGACACCGGAAATAATCGCCAAACTCCAGCATGCAGTACGCGCCGGAAATTATGCCCTGTACAAGGAATATGCGCGGCATATCAATCATCAGAGCGGTCGTCTAATTACCCTGCGCAGCTTGTTCCGATTCAAGGAAAGGAAGGCCATCCCACTGGATGACGTGGAGCCCGCCGAAAATATCGTCAAACGCTTCGTTACGGGCGCCATGAGTTTTGGCTCAATATCGCACGAGGCTCATTCCACGCTGGCCATTGCCATGAACCGTCTGGGCGGTAAATCCAACACCGGCGAGGGTGGCGAGGAAACCGCACGCTTCACGCCCCTGGAAAATGGTGATTCGATGCGTTCTGCCATCAAGCAGGTAGCATCCGGGCGCTTCGGCGTAACCACGGAATATCTGGCCAATGCCGATCAGATTCAAATCAAGATTGCCCAGGGTGCCAAGCCGGGTGAAGGTGGCCAGTTGCCGGGGCACAAGGTGGATAAACGCATCGGTCGTGTCCGCCATTCAACGCCCGGTGTAGGATTGATCTCCCCTCCCCCACACCATGATATTTATTCGATTGAGGATTTGGCGCAGTTAATTTTCGACCTGAAAAATACCAATGCATCGGCAGACATCAGTGTGAAGCTGGTTTCGGAGATTGGCGTTGGCACCATTGCTGCGGGCGTGGTCAAGGCGCATGCAGACCACGTGGTCATTTCCGGTCATGATGGCGGTACGGGCGCCAGCCCCCTCACCAGCATTAAACATGCAGGTGCGCCGTGGGAGATGGGCCTGGCGGAAACGCAGCAAACGCTGGTGTTGAACCGGTTGCGCAGTCGCATGACCTTGCAAGCCGACGGACAAATGCGTACGGGACGCGATGTGGTGATCGCCGCTCTTCTGGGTGCGGACGAAGTGGCATTCGGCACCATCGCATTGATCGCGGAAGGCTGCATCATGATGCGTAAATGTCATTTGAACACATGTCCGGTTGGCGTCGCTACGCAGGATCCTGAACTGCGCAAGAATTTCGTCGGCAAGCCGGAGGATGTGGTTAATTTCTTCATGTTCGTCGCCGAGGAGGCGCGCGAAATCATGGCGGAACTGGGCTTCAGAACGTTTAATGACATGATTGGCCGCTCCGATATACTGGATACTCACGATGCCATCCGTCATTGGAAGTCACAGGGACTGGATTTATCCCCGATTTTTCATCGCGTGGACCCGAAAGGTACACCGGTTTACCACTGTGAAACCCAGGATCATGGCTTGGATACGATCAAGGACCAATGGCTCATCAAGCAGTCGGAGGCGGCGCTGGAAAATGGAAAAACCGTGACTATTGAAACACCCATCCACAATATTGATCGTAGCTTCGGTACCATGCTTTCCGGTGAAGTCGCCAAACGCTATGGTCATGATGGACTGGCCGAAGATAGTATTTATATTCGGGCCAGGGGCACAGCGGGCCAGAGCCTGGGTGCATGGCTGGCGCGCGGTATCACCATTGACCTGGCTGGCGAGGGCAATGATTATGTCGGTAAAGGCTTGTCCGGCGGCCGCATCGTAATCTACCCACCCGCTGCATCAAGGATCAAGCCGGAAGAGAATATTATCGTTGGCAACACGGTGTTGTTCGGTGCTATTGCCGGTGAATGTTACTTCCGCGGTATTGCGGGGGAACGGTTTGCCGTGCGCAATTCAGGCGCCGTAGCCGTCGTCGAAGGGGTTGGCGACCACGGTTGCGAATACATGACCGGCGGTACCGTGGTCGTTCTGGGCGGTACGGGGCGCAACTTCGCGGCTGGCATGAGCGGCGGCATCGCCTACATCCTCGATGAAGAGGGTACATTTGAAACTCGTTGTAATATGGCGCAGGTGGATTTGCAGCCGCTGGCTTCGGAAGCAGAGGCATTGGAATCTCTGGATCATCAGGGGTCCGATCTGGAAACCCATGGTCGCGTAGATATTCGTCATTCCCTGTCACAAAATGATCAGCAGATTTTACGCATGCTGATTGAACGCCATATGCATTACACCTGCTCGGCGGTCGCCCGCAACATTCTCGACAACTGGCAGGACTTTCTGCCCCGGTTCGTCAAAGTTATGCCTGTCGACTACCACCGCGCACTCAAGGAAATGGAAGCCGAGATACGCAGCAGCGAAGGTGAAGAGGAGCACACCCATGGGTAAGCCTACGGGATTTAAGGAATATACACGCGAAAATCTGAGTTACACCCCGGTCGCGGACCGTATCGAGCATTTCAATGAGTTCTACAAATTACCAGCGGATATGCAAACGCAGGGTGCGCGTTGCATGGACTGTGGCGTTCCTTTTTGTCACGATGCCTGCCCGGTCAACAATATCATCCCGGACTGGAATGATCTGGTGTACAAAGGGCTATGGAGGGAAGCCAGCGAGGTCTTGCATTCTACCAATAATTTCCCTGAATTTACGGGGCGTATCTGCCCTGCCCCGTGCGAAGAAGCCTGTACGGTTAACCTTATTGGCGATGCCGTCACGATCAAAAATATCGAACTGGCCATCGTCGAAAAAGCATGGAAAAACGGATGGATCAAGCCGGAAATCCCCAGACACAAAACAGGCAAGCGTATTGCTATCGTCGGTTCCGGCCCTGCGGGGCTGGCTTGCGCTCAGCAGTTGGCGCGGGCAGGTCATAATGTAGTGGTGTTCGAGAAAAACGATCGCATGGGTGGTTTAATGCGTTACGGAATCCCGAATTTCAAGTTTGAGAAGCATATCATCGACCGCAGACTGGCGCAGATGCATGCCGAAGGTGTGGAATTCAGAGAAAACACCCACGTTGGTATTGATATTTCCACCGAAGCGTTACTGGACAAATTCGATGCGGTAGCACTGATGGGTGGTGCCGAACAATCGCGTAATCTGTCTGTTCCGGGGCGCGATCTGGATGGTATCCACTTCGCCATGGACTTCCTGTCACAACAAACCCAAATCGTACTGGGCGATGAGATGGCTGACGATCAGCGTATAATAGCCGAGGGCAAGGATGTAATCGTCATCGGTGGTGGCGATACCGGTTCCGACTGTATTGGTACCTCCATCCGCCAGGGTGCCGAATCCGTAACCCAACTGGAAATCATGCCGGAGCCGCCTGAGGTGCCGAATAAACTACTCACATGGCCTGACTGGCCGATGAGGCTGCGCACCTCGACCTCGCAGGAAGAAGGTTGTGAACGCGATTTTTCCGTTTCAACCAGGCGTTTTATCGGCGATGAAAATGGACATATAACGGCCATCGAATGTGCGCATGTGAAGTGGACGCAAAGTGAGAACGGTCAACAATGGGAAATGTCCGAAGTGGATGGCAGTAAATTCGAGCTGAAGGCCGATCTGGTACTGTTGGCCATGGGCTTCGTACACCCTGTTCGCGAAGGACTGATTGATGAACTGAACGTAGACAGGGATGCGCGCGGCAACGTGCTGGCCAATACGGATGATTATCGTACCAGTATCGACAAGGTATTTTCCGCCGGAGACATGCGCCGGGGTCAGTCGCTGGTTGTGTGGGCAATCCGCGAAGGCCGCCAGTGTGCCCGTGCCATAGACACATGGCTGACGGGAAGCTCGAAGTTGCCTGTCTAGCGCTGCCCTTTACCCACAAATTATGCCACAGAACCCTTGCACGCGGGTCAGACCAAGGCGCGGTGCGCAGATTATGGTTGTTCCATTGGCAAGCGCCGCAACGCAGGTATGATCCGTGTGCAAGGGCTCCCTTCGGGCGAGCCATCCTGCGGCCATCTGCTGCGTTCCGCCCTCTTGCAAGGGATACAACCATTGCTTCGAGAGCGCGCCTTGCATATGGCCACCGGATGACTCGCTGTGGCACGATCTGTGGGTAAAGGGCAGACCTAGGACCCTGTCGGACTTATGATATAAAACGGAAAAGGCGGAAGTGACGCGTGGCTGAACAACGAAAATCATTTGAACTGATCCCTGCCATCGACCTGAAAAATGGCCACTGCGTGCGTCTGGAGCAGGGACGTATGGAGGATGCAACCGATTACGGTGATAATCCCGCCACAATGGCCGCACACTGGCAGTCTCTGGGAGCCACACGTCTGCATGTGGTTGATTTGGATGGTGCCGTCGCTGGAAAACCGGAAAATAATGAGGCTATCCGTAGTATTTGCGATACATTGAATATTCCCGTTCAACTCGGTGGCGGGTTACGCAGCCTGAAAACGATTGAAGATGCGTTAAATCTTGGTGTAGGACGTGTCATTCTGGGTTCCGCTGCCGTATCCAACCCCCAGCTGGTGACCGATGCATGCGTAGCATTTCCTGGCCAAATCTGTGTTGGCATCGATGCCAGGGATGGGATGGTCGCCGTTCATGGATGGAATGATATAACCGGTATCTCTGCCATCAATCTGGCAAAAACCTTTGAAGATGCCGGTGTTTGTACCATTATTTACACGGATATTGCCCGTGATGGCATGCTGACCGGCCCCAATATTGACGAAACTCTGAAACTCGCCAAATCTATTTCCATTCCGGTCATTGTGTCCGGTGGTATCTCCATACTAGGCGATGTGAAGGCATGCGCCATGCGTGTTGATAATGGCATCTGCGGCGCCATCACCGGCCGTGCTATCTACGAAGGCACGCTGGATTTCACTAGGGCCATGGAGTATTTGGAATGAATATTCTTTTATTACAAAGGCACAAAGGTATAAAAGAAATAAAGGAAAACTCGCCCTACCTTGCGCCCCTGTATCTTTGTGCTTGTACTTTATTCTGATGCTATCGAAACGGATCATCCCCTGCCTCGATGTAGCACATGGTCGCGTGGTCAAGGGCGTACAGTTCGTAGACATCGTGGATGCCGGTGACCCCGTGGAAGCAGCTATTGGCTACGATGAACAGGGTGCCGATGAGTTATGCTTCCTGGATATCCGCGCCTCGCATGAAAATCGGGGTACGCTTTACCACATGGTCACCAATGTCGCTGAGCATGTATTCATACCACTAACCGTGGGCGGCGGCGTCAAAACATTGGAGGATATTGAAAACCTGTTACATGCGGGGGCAGATAAAATATCCATCAATACAGCTGCAATTCACCATCCGGAACTGGTTGAAGATGCAGCCAGGCATTTTGGTTCCTCAACCATCGTTGTTGCCATAGATGCCAAGCGTGTGGATGATCACTGGGAATGTTTCACACATGGTGGACGTAAACCCACAGGCATCAATGCGGTCGAGTGGGCGCGGAAAATGAGCGATAATGGCGCTGGCGAAATACTGCTGACCAGCATGGACTGTGACGGCACCAAAAGGGGCTATGATATTCCGTTGACCCGTAGTATTGCGGAGCATATCCCGGCCAATGTTGTGGCCTCAGGAGGTGTGGGAACCCTTGCGCACATGGCGGATGGGTTAACAAAAGGCAAAGCCGATGCGGTGCTCGCCGCGTCTATTTTTCATTTTGGCGAGCACACGATTCCTGAAGCCAAGGCATACCTGGCTGAGCGCGGCATTCCGGTCAGGATCTGATGGATTGGGCACAGCATTTCGTTGAGCAATACGGCTACTGGGCCGTTTTCATCTGGACATTCATCGAAGGGGAATCAGTTTTCGTCGCAGCATCCGCGCTCACTGCGGCAGGTATCATGGAACCGTGGAAAGTGATTATGGTTGCGGCATCGGGCGCATTTTCTGGTCATCTTGTATTCTTTATGTTGGGCCGCTGGAAGGGCATGTCCATTATCGAATCGATCCCCTTTCTGGAACGGCACCATCCCAAAGCCAACCTGATTCTGGATAAATATGCGCACTGGTCCATATTCATTTTTCAATATTTATATGGTACACGTATTGCCGCCGCATTGCTGTTCGGCTGCTCCAGCATTGAATTCTGGCGCTTTTTCCTGCTTCAGATTGTCAACTGCATGAGCTGGTCGCTTATCATCTACGCCGTGGGCCGAGCCCTGGGCACGGCCGGACTGGCCATCCTGCACCACTTTGGCATGGTTGGACTGATCGGCGTCATCGCGGTCGCGGGATGTATCGGCA
Source organism: uncultured Zetaproteobacteria bacterium (assembly GCA_964624255.1). GTDB lineage: Bacteria > Pseudomonadota > Zetaproteobacteria > Mariprofundales > Mariprofundaceae > JAUZQZ01. The sequence continues at coordinate 10,485 of CAZUWV010000029.1, read as the reverse complement.
TGCTCCTTTATTTCCGCTTTGGCCATCACCATATTAAGAATCATTTGAATAACATGAAGGATGAATAACACGGTTTAACCATAAGCCTCTTCGACAGGCTACAATGAGGGTGCAGGAGTTCATACGATGGGTGCGCATATTCGTCCGCCCGCCGTTGCCGGGGTGTTCTATCCGGCGGATGCGGATACACTTTTACGGCAAGTCGATACTATGCTGGCAAACGTTGGTTCTGCCATGGACATGCGCCCCAAAGCGCTCATCGTGCCGCATGCAGGTTACATCTATTCCGGCCCCGTTGCCGCCAGCGCCTTCGTTTTGCTGCAGGGCATGGACTATATCCGCCGCGTAGTGTTGCTTGGGCCTGTGCATCGCGTACGGGTATCTGGCTTGGCCTTGCCCGAAGCAGATTTCTTTTCTACGCCACTCGGTAACGTACCGCTGGACAAGAAAGCCATACAAAGCATTGCGCCACTACCGCAAGTCGTACGGAGCGATAGCGCGCATGCCATGGAGCATTCCCTTGAGGTACACCTCCCCTTTTTACAGCGCGTATTGGGAGAATTCAACCTCGTTCCCCTGGCTGTTGGCGATGTAAGCCCCGAAGAGGTTGCCGAGGTACTGGACACGCTCTGGGAAAACCGTGAGACACTCATCATTATCAGTTCTGATTTGTCCCACTATCTCCCCTACCAACAGGCGCAACGCGTAGATCGAATCACTGCGGATCATATTCTCGATAGACGATGGACTCTCCATCATGAGCAGGCCTGTGGTGCCACGCCTGTCAATGGTCTGCTGGTCGCCGCGGACAAACATGGCCTTACGCCACATTTACTGGACCTGCGTAATTCAGGTGATACGGGAGGAGACAAGCAGCGGGTCGTAGGTTATGGAGCATTTGCCTTTAACGAGGAGGAGCCTCGGAGGAAAATACATGACAGGAGATAAAGGACACATGCTTGTAAGCCTCGCAAGATCGGCGATCTCTGATGCGCTTGGGCAGTCCCCGAAGCTCGTAGCACCTCGGGAAGGCTGGCTATGGGAAAAAGGTGCTTGCTTTGTCACTCTGAACATGAATGGTAGCCTGCGCGGCTGTATCGGCTCGCTCGAAGCACATCGGTCGCTGCTCGGAGATCTTCATACCAATGCCATTGCCGCCGCGCTCCATGATCCGCGTTTTCCGCCGCTAACAACCCATGAACTGGTCAAAGTAGATATTGAAGTCTCACTGCTCTCGCCCATGCGAAAACTGGATGTCCATAGCGAGGAAGAAATGATTGCTAACATCAGACCGGGGCAGGACGGCGTGGTATTTCAGTACGGAAACCAGAAGGCCACCTTCCTGCCTCAGGTATGGAAGTCATTGCCGAATGCATATCAATTCCTGGCTCATCTCCGGATCAAAGCCGGATTATCCCCCGGATTCTGGCATCCAAATGTGCTAGTCTACACATATACGGTCGAGAGATTCAGCGAAAAGTGAAAAGCAGTTAACGCTGCACATCGCGCTGGCGTGTTGGGTCGTTGCCCGCTGCCAGGCAGATCAAGGATAGTCGAAGGAGGAAATTCGGTGAATCCGAATGCACACTTTCCGGGTCGCTACTGGCACGCGATCAATGATGGTTGTATCCAGTGCGATATCTGTCCGCGCGACTGTAAACTGAAGGACGGGCAACGCGGTCTTTGTTTTGTTCGCAAATGCGAGGGCGAGCAAATCGTGCTAACCGCCTATGGTCGCTCTTCCGGTTTTTGTGTGGACCCGATCGAGAAAAAGCCGTTAAACCACTTCCTCCCCGGTAGCAGCGTTCTGTCCTTTGGCACTGCCGGGTGTAACTTGGCCTGTCGCTTCTGTCAAAACTGGGACATCTCAAAATCGCGCGAATTTGATCGCCTGTGCGATGAGGCATCCCCCGAAATGATTGCTAGAACCGCGCGGGAATTGGGATGTGCCAGTGTTTCCTTTACCTATAACGACCCGGTCATTTTTCTCGAATATGCGGTGGACACAGCTATTGCCTGTCACAACATCGGCATTAAAACAGTCGCTGTTACTGCGGGTTATATTCACCCCGAGGCGAGGGCTGAATTTTTCAAGCACATGGATGCCGCCAATGTCGACTTAAAGGCCTTTAGCGAAGCTTTCTATCACAAGCTATGCGCCGGGCATCTGCAGCCCGTGCTGGATACGCTCGAATATCTGGTCCATGAAACCGATGTGTGGACGGAAATAACCACATTACTCATCCCCGGCAACAATGATTCAGATGCTGAAATCAAGTGTGGCAGCGAATGGATTATGAAACACCTGGGTGCCGATACACCCCTGCATTTCTCGGCTTTCCATCCCGGCTACAAGATGATGGATATTTCTCATACGCCACCATCCACCTTGAGCCGCGCACGGCAGATCGCGCGGGATGTTGGCCTCCATTACGTCTACACCGGCAACGTGCAGGATACGGAAGGCGGCACGACTTTATGCCCCGGTTGCGGCAACAAACTCATTGTACGTGACTGGTATAATATTCTGGATTATCGGGTGACGGACCGTGGCCGCTGCCCCGCATGCAGGACCACTCTTGCGGGTAGATTCTCGCGCTTCGATCATGCATATGGCAACCATCGTATGCCTGTCCGGATAGCCGAATGAAAGGTTTGCTGAAAAGGGCGTCGCTATGATACGCTTCTGGACACAGACAATGGAACTAATTTCAAATCAAACCTGACGAAGGAGAAAGTGATGCTTGTACGCGACGTGATGACCACCGGCGGAATAACGGCAGGGAAAGAACATTCTCTACGTTCAGTGACGATCAAGATGATTGGCTATCACTGTGGCGCGGTCCCTGTTGTAGATGATAGCAACACCCTGGTTGGTATCGTAACGCTACGCGATGTACTGCTGCCGTTATACCCAAATTTTGGCGATTACATCCATGATGCTGTCCACAGCCGGGATTTTGTTGCCATGCAGGACGACTATCCGAAAGTGATGAAAATGAAGGTAGAGGAAGCGATGACCGCCAACCCGTTTACGGTGTTACCCGATGATCCCGTGCTCAAGGCCGCCTCATATATGGGACTTAAAAATCTGCGTCATATTCCAGTCGCAGAAGATGGAAAACTGCTGGGTATCGTGACCATCAATGATATAAACCAGGGATTATTTTTCGCCCAATAGCTTCGGTTTTGATAAAAACTAGCCTGCATTATTTATGCATAATGCAGGCTAGAATGGAATATCGTCATCCACGGGTATGTTGTTGAACGCCGGGGCATCGGCAAAGGGATCGTTCGTGGAAGGGTCATTCGCGGAGGGTGCAGCCTGGGAAGGCTTCTCCGCAGGAGTGCTGGTACGCGGTGCGCCTTCGCCCTTGCCGCCCAGCATCTTCATTTCCCGCGCACGAATATCAGTGCTATAGCGATCATTTCCATCACGATCCTGCCATTTGCGCGTTTCGATCCTGCCTTCGATATAGACTTGTGAGCCTTTATGCAGATATTGATTGGCGATCTCGCCCAGCTTGCCCCACAAGACGACGCGATGCCATTCCGTTCGCTCCTGACGCTCACCATTGCGGCCCTTGAAACGCTCGGTGGTGGCAAGGCGGATGTTGCACACACAGGTACCATCCTGCATGTAGCGCGTTTCCGGATCCGCCCCCAAGTTCCCAATAAGAATCGCTTTGTTCAGCATCGTTCCCCTCCATCCCGACCATGTGTCATCGATGCCGCCGAAGCTAGCCTGCATGGTTCACAAATGCTACCGCACCCTTCCTCCCGTGAAAGTTGTAGTCGGCGCATTCTTCATTATACTTCCGGCACCAATCGCATATATTCGCCAGACACCCGACAAGGAGACATAAACAATGACTAAGAAACCCGAAAATATTATTGGCGCTGTATTCGAGAGTTCCGACCATGCCCACGCTGTTGTCAAGGAAATGATCAATCACAACTTTCCTATGGACCAGGTGTCCATCCTGCACAAGGCGGGCGGTCAGGGTGATGATTTCCTCGGAATTGCCTATACCAGCGAAAAAGCTCGCTTCAAGGTCTGGGGTGCCCAGGGCGCGCTTTGGGGATCACTGGGCGGGCTACTGGCCGGCGCGGCCGGCATGCTACTGCTACCGGGCATCGGGCCTGTACTCATCGCCGGACCATTGATGGATGTCATGGCCGGGGTTGCGGGAGCAGTCGTTGGTGCCGGTCTAATGACCACTGGCGCTGTAGCGACCCATCTGACCATTGCCATGCGCCGCCTCGGTATTCCCGAAGACAAGCTGGATATACTCCATCAGGCAATCATGGACGGTAAAACAGTCCTCCTCATGCACTGTGGCTATGATGACCCGGATGTTTGGCATAAGCGTTTGGCGTGGGAAGGTGCGGAACCCGTTTTCACGATGCCTTGATGTCTGCACCATAAAGGATCGAGAGGCACGCATATGCCGAATAAAAAAGTTTATCCCTGCCTGTTCGCGACGGCTCCTCCAGGGGCCTGCCGGACTTATGGAGACCACAGCAGCAGGTAAGGAAGCGAGTCAGAATAGCATGATTCTGAGGCACTGAGTTGCAGCTACACAACGAAGAATCATGCTATTTTAAGCCGCGTCCCTGCCGCGCAGTGGATTCCCCATAAGTCCGACGGACTCCTGGGCTCAATAGACTATCAGGTATTCTTACCGAATTTTTCATTCTCCATATGAGTGGTATGGCGAGCAGAGACAGCACCATCATCGCCTGGAAATTGCTTAAAAAGCTGATTAAACCCGCCTGCTGCGTGACTAGTCCGTTAAGTAATGCCAATCCATGAGCACTTGATGGTTCCATGGAGGGAGGTATGTCTGCGCTCCAAAACCAGGGATTAAATGCATTGACGTGAGAGCCGATATATTCATGATTGATTTGTGTAAGACGATCCAGTCTGGAGAAAACAACCGAAATACCGATGCTACTGCCAATGTTTCGCATCAGACTGAAGACCGATGCAGCTTCGTCGCGGTGTTCAGGAGCGAGCGTCGCATAGGCGATCGTTGATAAAGGTACAAAGATGCATCCCAGGCCGATGCCCTGGATGATGCCGGTGCGAATCACGGCTCCTATACCTACATTCATGCTAAACAGGCTCATTTCCCATAAGGCTTCAGCCGTTAATGCAAAACCAAAGGTGATGATCGGCCGGACATCCACATGCTTGAGTAATCGACCAACCACCATCATGGCAAACATCGTACCCAAACCGCGTGGTGCGAGCGCAAGACCGACCGTCACAACAGGGTAATCCAACAAACTTTGTAAAAAAGGAGGCATCAAAGCCAGGGTGGAAAAAAGGACAATACCTACGATGAAAATCAGGATGAGGGAGCTTGAATAATTTCGGTCCTTCAATAAATTCAAATCCAGAAATGGATGCCGAGTAGTGGAAGCATGTACCAGAAAAGCGTAAAAACAATATCCCGCCAGAACGGATTCAATGATGATTTCACTGGATGAGAACCAGTCCAGCTGCTCACCCCTGTCGAGCAATAACTGCAAGGATGCAACAGCCAGGCCGAGTAAAAAAAAACCTTGAAAATCGAAGGGAATATCTGCTTTCTTTTTGGTCTCGGGAAGAAAGCCAATAATGATTGCAGTCGCCAGAATACCGACGGGAAGGTTCATGAAAAATACCCAGCGCCAGTTGGCATATTCAGTCAACACGCCACCGAGCGCCGGACCAAGAATCGGCCCGACCATAATGCCCATCCCCCACAGGGCCATGGCTGATCCATGCCTTTCACGCGGGTAGGTATCCAGGAGAATGGATTGAGATAACGGAATAAGGGCGGCCCCGGCCAGGCCTTGCAATAAACGAAAAATGACGATCTCTGACAATGATTGCGCCATGCCGCACATCATTGAGGTACCGGTAAACAGGATGACTGACCACAGGATCACGCGCTTTCGACCAAACCTGCCGGTGATCCAGCCGGTTACGGGCGTCATCACTGCGGTGGCGACAATATAGGAGGTCAGCACCCAGGTAATTTGATCACGCGTAGCCGAGAGGCCTCCTTGCATATATGGCAAAGCCACGTTAACGATCGTGGTATCCAGCACCACCATCACGGTCGCCAGCATGATTGCAAAGGTAATCACGCCTCTGCGCAAATCCGATTTGTTCACGGGGAGCGTATTTACGCCTGAGTTCCGGATCACCTAGTTTTAATGGGCGCCGTCACGAACATCAATACTGACATGGACGCTCAATCCACTCCTGAGCGGCGGTGAATTGGCTATTTTCTCAAGCCTCAAACGTACGGCGACACGCTGGACGACCTTAACCCAGTTGCCGGATGCATTCTCGGGCGGCAACAAAGAGAACTCCGAACCTGTGGCCGGGCTGATGCGCTCGACAGTGGCTTTCCAGGTTCGGTGCGGATAAGCATCCACCGTAATCAAGGCGCGTTGTCCGGGCCGGATATGGGTGAGATCAGTTTCTTTGAAATTGGCTTGTATATAATATGATGTAGCAACCAGGGGAAACAACGGCCTGCCGACCGGAACAAAATCACCCGGACGAATGGTGAGTGGACCGACAATACCATCCATCGACGCGTAGACAGCGGCTTTCTTGAGGCGTAGCGCGGCCAGATCGCGCTCCGCTGCCGCCTGCCGATAACTTGAAAATTGCTCAACAGGTTTACCCGGATCATCGTCGAGCCTAGCCTTAACCACCTCAATGGCCTGGAGCGATGACACCTCTGATGATTTCGTATCTTCAAACCGCTGATGTGCCTGATCCAGTGTGGAGGCAGAAGCGAAACCAGGCTTGGCAACTTTACGAATGCGAGCGTAATTTCGCCGAGCGTAAGCGAGATCGCTATTAATGCGAACCAGTTTAGTTTGCCTCAGGTGATATTCAGCAATCAAGGATTCGAGGTTGCTTTTAACCTGATCCAGATTGGCCTGAGCAGCAAGTAACGACAATGTGAACCGAACCTTATCCAATTCCAACAATAATGTGCCTGCCTTGACCCGTTCATACTCGCGGACAGGAAGAGATCGCAGCCGCCCGCTAACCTCTGCCGCCACATAAACCTTATCTTGTTTGATGAATGCATCATCGGTCGTCGCGTAGGAAAGACTTTGTACATAAAAATAAAGGCCAATAGCCAGCCCAATCCCAGGCAGGACGACCAACAACAACATTCTGCGCCGGGCCACAGAAAGGTTCCCAAAAATCATTACATACTCCCTCAATATCTCAAGCGATATTTTTTATACCTCTAAGATTCGGTAACTCTACCGCCAAGCGCCACGAACGTGTCATATTATAGTGAACCCCAAATTTAGCCCATCTTTGTCACAGAACCGCGAAAAAATCTATTTCTAGCATAAGGATCGTTGGTAAATAAGGGTTCCTATCTCGGAGTTGCTTTGTAGTGCCAAGGAAATAATTTATCAAGCCTAACATATTGAAATATAAGGAGCCTCTTGCAAAACTCTGGGTGGATGATCGGCAATCCCACTTTGAGTCCATTTTCGAGATGGAATAAACTACATGGTGGTTCCATGGGACGAAATTTTAGCATGAAAATAGGCCAAAATGGGGAGACTCCAGTTGACCTGCACCGTAATCGCCACCAATCTTCCACAATGCCGAACCGTGTCGATGCTAGAAACAATCTTTTTATCACGCGTCATGCAACCCAGGAGTTGCTACGCAGAGCCTTCGATGCACTGCCATCAACCACCTGCGGTCTGTTGGGTGGACAGCATGCTGTCATCCGGAAAGTTTATCCATTGAGCCACCATCACCGCCCTGCCCCCTCCGCGTTGACAGGGCATATCCAGGCCCTGGAATCGAGTGGCATGAGTCTCCTCTCCTTATATATCTCAAGCGTTAACCACGATGAATGTATGGATAACTTACGCGAGAAGGCTTTACAAATATGTCCGGCAGCGAGCGTAGATGAACTCGCCAGACTGCTCGAACTGCCCCTGGCGGTGGTACGCCTGGATACCAGAGGACGCATGGAAGTTATATTGCTGGACAAGGGTGACAAAACCGAATTATCGATCCTCCTGCAGGAGTGATCCCGATACTAGTATACCCCGTGCAGGATAAGGAATAGGCTTCGCATCCATGCGAATTTGCCATGTAGGCTTGAATTATAAAACGGCGCCGGTTGAGCTGCGCGAGCGCGCGGCGGTAGCCGAGGCCGATATTCCCGCGCTGTTGCAACAATTCATAGCGAAACCTCCCGTGCGTGAAGCCGCCCTGTTATCCACCTGTAACCGCGTTGAATTTACGCTTGTGACCCATGACCCGAATGCAGCTATCGCCCTGATATACGAATGGTTTGCAGAAATCTCTGAACTTCCACTGGACATGTTACTGGAACACTTGTACTCATATACATCTGAATCCGCCGTACACCATTTATTTTCCGTTGCAACCGGCCTCGATTCGCTGGTATTGGGCGAACCTCAGATTCTTGGACAGGTCAAAACAGCTTATGAACATGCTCTCGCTGCGGGTACGGCCGGGCACATCTTGCACCGTCTCTTCCAGGCTACGTTTTCCGCCGCCAAGCGCGCTCGCACGGAAACGGATATTGGCAAGCAGGCTGTGAACGTTTCCTCGTGTGCCGTGGAACTGGCCGGACGCATCTTTGGTGACCTGGCTGGCAAGACCGTGCTGCTGATTGGTGCCGGAGAAATGGCTGAACTGGCTGCGAGACATCTGCAAGGTAATGGTGTTAAGGAAATCCTGGTTGCCAATCGCACGCTGGAACGTGCCAGAAGGCTCTCACGCGAGTTTAATGGTCATGCGCTAACCCTTGACCAACTGGACGAATATCTGGATGCGGCGGATATCATTATTTCCAGTACGGGTGCCAATACCTACGTATTACTGCCGGGACCCATGCAGCAAGCTATGGAAAAGCGCGACCAGCAGCCTATGTTCCTCGTTGATATTGCCGTCCCGCGCGACATTGATCCGCGCGTGGGTGAATTAAATGGCATTTATCTCTATGATATTGATGATTTACAGCAGGTCGTGCATGGGAACAAGGAGAACCGCGAAAAGGAGGCGGAAGCGGCGCGTGTTCTTTTGAAAGAAGATGCACAGACTTTTCTTTCATGGCTGAAATCTCTGGAATCCGTACCGCTTATTCGCCGCGTTCAGGAAAAAGTGGATATGCTTCGCCGTGATGAGCTGGAAAAGGCGCGTTACCTGAACGGGTTCAGTGCGGATCAGCGAGAAGCGGTGGAGCGATTCAGTCGTGCCCTGATGAAGCGTTTTATGCACCCTACGCTCAAAGCCTTGAAAACTCTGCCGGAAGATATTGAGGGCGATCTGTTTATGGGGGCGGCGTGTACACTGTTCGACCTGGACCATAAAATATCCAAACGCTCGCAGGGGTCCAATGAACGCTAGGCTTGATGAAATTCTCAACCGCAAAGAAGAACTGACCGTACAACTCGCCAACCCGGAACTTACTGGAAACCTTAAGGAATACACCCGAATTTCCCGCGAATATGCCGAAATCGAGCCGGTCGCCGAGGTCGTTATGCGGATGAAAACCGTGGATCGGCGCATCAGTGATAATCAGGAGCTTCTGGATGAGCCTGGTTGCGATGCCGAATTGTGGGTGATGGCCGTAGCGGAACGGGATGAGCTGAAATTTGAGGCAAAAGCCCTTCAGGAGAAGCTGAAGGTTCTGCTTCTTCCCAAAGACCCGAACGATAGCCGCAATGTTATTCTGGAAGTTCGCGCCGGGACGGGCGGTGATGAGGCGGCATTGTTCGCGGCCAAACTGTTTCGTATGTATTGCCGATTCGCCGAGCATAAAGGTTACAGAGTAGAAATACTGTCCTCCAACATGACGGGTATTGGTGGTTACAAGGAGGTGGTGGCACAGATCACCGGCCAGGGTGCATTTTCACAATTCAAGTTTGAATCTGGTGTACACCGGGTGCAGCGTGTCCCCGAGACCGAAACCAGTGGCCGCATCCATACCAGTGCTTGTACGGTGGCCGTATTACCGGAAGCTGATGAGGTGGATGTCCAGATCAATCCGGAAGAGCTGCGTATTGATGTCTATCGCGCTTCTGGCCCAGGCGGACAATGCGTGAATACGACCGATTCAGCGGTGCGTATCACGCATATCCCTAGCCGGACCGTCGTTATCTGTCAGGATGAGAAAAGTCAGCACAAGAATAAGGCCAAGGCCATGAAGGTGTTGCAGGCTCGATTATTTGATGCCGCGCAGCAGGACGCACACAACGAACGCGCCGAAGTACGGCGGGGTATGGTGGGCAGTGGCGACCGCTCCGAGCGCATCCGTACCTACAATTTTCCGCAAGGTCGCATTACCGACCATCGCATCAACCTCACCCTGTACAAACTGGACCAGATCCTTGGCGGTGAAATGGATGAGATGGTGGATGCGCTGATCTCCCATCATCAGGCGAAATTGCTGTCCTGAGAGT